>JBQCCG010000106.1:0-14338 GCA_051962455.1 Sphingomicrobium sp.
TCCTTGCCCCCACCCCGCCAGCCGCTTGCGCGTCTGACTCCCCTCCCCTGAAGGGGAGGGGCTAGTCAAAGCACCCATCCATCCCTCGCCATCAGCGAGCGGAGGATGCCCTCGCGGATGCCGCGGTCGGCGATCCCGAGATTCTGCGCCGGCCAGATCTCCATGATCGCCTCGAGGATCGCGCAGCCGGCCACGACCAGGTCGGCTCGCTCGTTGCCGATGCATGGCAGCGCCGAGCGCTCGCCATAATCCATGCTCGCGATCATTCCGCTGATCTTGCGCATCGCCTCGATCGGTACGTGCAGTCCGTCGACCGCCCGGCGGTCGTAGGACGGGAGCGCGAGATGGACGCTGGCGAGTGTCGTCACGGTCCCGCTGGTCCCGAGCAGCCGGATCCCCTCATGGCTTTCGGGCAGCATGGTCGCGAAATTGGAGAAGGCGCGGCGGGCGCGCTCGCGCATCCGCTCATAGGCTTTCACTCGATCGGGTCCTTCGAGCGCTTCCCTGCCCTCGCTTTCGGTCAGCGAGACGACCCCCCACGGGGCGCTCCACCAGGCGCGGATTTGCGGGCTGCCCAGTTCCTGATCGATCAGCACCAGCTCGGTCGACCCGCCGCCGATGTCGAAAATCAGTGCCGGGCCATCGCCAGGCTCGAGTAGCTTGTGACAGCCGAGCACCGCGAGCCGCGCCTCCTCGGCCGGTTCGATGATGTCGAGCAGGATGCCGGTTTCGTCCCGCACCCGCTCCGCAAAGTCGCGGCCGTTGGTCGCCCGGCGGCAGGCCTCTGTCGCGACCGAGCGCGACAAAGACACATTGCGGCGGCGAAGCTTGTCGGCGCAGACCGCCAGAGCCCCGACCGCCCGGTCCATCGCATCATCGGAGAGTTCGCCCGTGTGCGACAGACCTTCGCCAAGTCGAACGATTCGCGAGAAGGCATCGATGACCGTGAAGCCGCCCTCCGTGGGCCGGGCGATCAGCAGCCGGCAATTGTTGGTACCGAGGTCGATCGCACCATAGATGCGGCGGTGCGGCTCACGCTTCGGCGGCGAGCCCTGGTTCGATGGCCGATCCTGCGCCTTATATTCCTGCGCCAGGACCGGCGCACTGGCGACTCCCTGCGCCATGGTAACGCCCGTTTCTGTCCTGCACCGCCCAAAGCAGGCGGCTGACTTGGGTCCGTTTTAACCACAATTTGATGGGGTTGGGCAAGACCGGAGGCGTCGGGGCGGCGGCGTTGATCGGGTTTCACGAAGTCGGCCCTTCACGCCGTTGACACGGCTAGGACCGACTCTCTATCTCGCCCGCTCCCAAGCTGCCCCGTCGTCTAATGGTAAGACTACGGACTCTGACTCCGTCAATCGTGGTTCGAATCCACGCGGGGCATCCACCCTCCCGACGTACATGATGCGGGAGCATTGCAGTCGAGCCCATTCAGCCGCATGATCCTGCGTGGAAGTTAACCGCGCACGGCAGTGATCCTGGAGACGGTAAGCGACGCGTAATCAGGCGCAACTCGCAGGAGGCTTGGGGTGGGACTACGCGCGAAATTCAACCTGCTGTTGTTGGCCGTCGCAATCATTGGCGTCGGCCTATTCGCTCTCGCGGCCGAGCCTTTGGTCAACGCCGTCGCTCGCGACGAAGTCCTCCAGAGCTCGCGAATCATGATGGAAAGCGCCGCCGGCGCGCGCAAATATACTTCCGAGCAGATCGCTCCCATTCTGAAGCCGCTGATCGGTCAGCATTTCTATCCGCAGTCGGTCTCGGCCTACGCGGCCAAGCGCAACTTCGACGTCATCCATTCGAAGTTTCCCGACTACGCCTATCGCGAGGCCGCGCTCAATCCGACCAACCCCCAGGACCAGGCGACCGACTGGGAAGCCGACATCATCAACGATTTCCGTGCCCATCCGGGCAAGGAAGAGGATTCTTTCGTCCGGTCGACCGCGACGGGGCCGATGCTCGAGCTTGCGCGGCCACTGGTAAACAAGCCGGCGTGCATGGAGTGCCACAGCACCGCAGCATCGGCGCCGGCTTCGATGATTGCCCTCTATGGCAGCGATCACGGTTTCGGCTGGAAGCCCGGCGAGATCATCGGCGCGCAGATCGTCTCGGTGCCGATGTCCGCCTCGCAGCTTCGAGCCGAGCACATCCGCCGGCTGTTCCTGGTGCCGTTCCTCGGTTTCCTCGTCCTGCTGTTCGTATCGATCAATGT
This sequence comes from Sphingomicrobium sp., assembly GCA_051962455.1. Taxonomy (GTDB): domain Bacteria; phylum Pseudomonadota; class Alphaproteobacteria; order Sphingomonadales; family Sphingomonadaceae; genus Sphingomicrobium. The sequence continues at coordinate 2,213 of JBQCCG010000106.1, forward strand.
TCTCCTCCATTTCGTCGTGATCAGGCCGATGGAGAAGATCGCCGACAATGCCGAGGCGGTCAGCATGGGCAAGATCGACACACCCGAGTTCGAATACAGGCGGCGCGACCAGATCGGCCGGCTCGCGGCCTCGTTCAACCGGATGCAGCGCAGCCTCGCCCAGGCATTCAGGATGATCGGCGAGTGAGCGAATCCGCCGTCTCGGAAAGCTATTTCCTGAGCTACTCGCGCTCCGACCAGGAGTTTGCCCTGCGCTTGGCGACCGACCTTCGCGGGCGCGGGATTGCGATGTGGGTCGACCAGCTGGACATCCGTCCGAGCGAGCACTGGGATCGCGCGATCGAGCGGGCGGTGCACGACTGCCGCGGACTGGTTGTCGTACTGTCGCCCCGTTCGGTCGAGTCCGACAATGTCGCCGACGAAATCAGCTTCGCGATCGATCACAAGAAATCGGTGCTTCCGGTGATGATCGAAAAGTGCCGGCTGCCGCTCCGGATCACGCGGATGCAGGTGATCGACGCCACGGGCAGCTATGAGCGGGCGCTTGAGCAGTGCGCCGAAGTGCTCGGGGGTGAGGGCTCACGTCCGACGCGGAATTCCGATGCGCTGCCTGCCCCGCGTGGGATCAGCGACTCGAATGTCATCGCCACGGCCAAGGTCCGTCTGACGGACGTTCTCGGGCCGATCGCAAGCATTCTGGTCGACAAAGAGGCGGCGCGGGCGGGTTCGGTCGGCGAGCTTTATCAGGCGCTCGGCGCTCACATTGAGAGCGCGAAGGATCGTGAGCGGTTCGTCGGACTTGCAGGTAAAGCCGGCGAGCAGCCCGCAACAGCAGCGGCACCCGAGAAAAACACGGAGCCCTCGTCCGTTCCGAAGGCCGACGTCGATCGTCTCTCGGCACTCCTCACGCCCTTTCTCGGGCCGATTTCCACCGCAGTTGCGCGCCGGGAAAGCACGGCCGCCACGTGCGCCGACGATCTTCGGCAGCGGCTCGCTAAGCTAATTCCGAACGAGCGCGAACGCGCCGATTTCCTGCGGCAGGCCGGCGCTCCCTAGCCGTTCCTTCAGGGGTTCTCAGCAGCGACGGCGAACCCTATCTCGCGCCGCAAATGAGTTTCTCAGTCGCTCCGAGTCATGAAGGCGACGGGTTCCGCTTCGACGTCGGCGAGGACGGACGAACGCACTCCTATCTGGTGCCGACGGCGACCCAGCAGGACTTCACTGCCTTCTTCCGCGAGCTGGCGGCCGATTTCGGTACTCGAATGCCCGATGCTTACACGAGAGCCGAAGAGCGGCCGGAGCCGCCATTCCCGTGGCGCCCGCTACTAACGGAGAACGTCAGTCCGAAAATCCTCGTCGGCTACGGGGATCCCGCGGTGCTCAAGACGAACGACGGCTGGTGGCTGGTGGCGACGTCGAACGACGCTCCCGACGCTTTCCCGATCCTCCATTCGGACGACCTCGATCAGTGGGAACCGAAGGGCTTCGTCTTCCCGGCGGGGCAGGAGCCCGCCTGGGCCGCAAGCGGCCGCAATACGGCGGACTTCTGGGCCCCGGAAATGGCCTGGGCAGGCGACGAATATTGGCTGGTCTACACCGCCCGGCAGGTCAGCAACGCGCTTGCGATCGGCCTTGCCCGCGCGCCGTCCCCGCTCGGCCCTTGGGTCGACAATGGCGAGCCGCTGATCACCGGTCAGCCGGTGGATACGACCGGTCTCGGCTATGACCCCAGCCAGCCGCAGATGAGCGGCGGAGTGATCGATTCTCACCTGTTCGTGGACAAGAGCGGCGAGCGCTACCTGTTCTGGAAGGACGACACGAACAGCATCTGGCCGCGGCCGCTCGCGATGCTGCTTCGGCGCCACCCGGAGTTGATCGACGAGCTGTTCGCAAGCGAGGCGGACCGCCGGACCGCCGCGTTCGCCGCCGCAATCGTGCCCTGGGCCAACGTTCAGCGGCCGATGACTCGCTTCTTCGTCATGCAGCCGCTGATCGAGGCCGCGCTCGACAATTGGAAACAGGTGCGGCGGGTGCTCGCCGACTGCGGGCTCCACGCGACCACCATCGTCGAGTGCATGACAACGCCGATCCGCGCGCAGGTGATCGCACGCGACGGCCGTTCGCTCATCGGCGAAAACCGGATCGTTCTCACCAACGACCAGGACTGGGAAGGCCATCTGATCGAAGGGCCGTTCGTCACGTACCAGCAGGGCCGCTATTGGCTCTTCTACGCGGGCAACGATTTCTCGACCCCGGCCTACGGGATCGGTGTCGCCGTCGCCGATCACCCGCTCGGCCCCTACGCCAAGCAGCCCGAGCCGCTGCTCCGCTCGATCCGCGAATGGGTTGCGCCCGGCCATGCCTCGGTGGCGCCCGGCGTGGATGGACAGCCGCAGCTGTTCTTCCACGCCTTCCATCCCGGCACCGGCGGTTACAACGCGTTCCGTGCTCTGCTGACAGTGGGGCTGAGGTTCAGCCCGACCCACGTGAAGGTCGTTCCGCTTCAGTAGCCGCGGCTGACGTCGCCGCCGCCGCGGACCGCCATGGTCACGCTCGGATTGCCCGAATAGCGGATGTGGCCGCCGCCGTTGACGGCAGCCGCGAGCGACAGGCGCGGACGGACCAGCAACTCGCCGCCTCCGTTCACTGCCGCGGAGACGCTCGCTGCATCAACAGAGCGCGCATCGATCCTGCCGCCGCCATTGACCGCCGCAGCCAGGTGCGACTCCGGAGCGAAACCGCCCACCGTCGTGATTTTGCCGCCGCCAGAGACGGCGAGATTCGGCACGCGCGGGGACTGAATTTCGATCCGCAGGCGATAGTCACGCGGGCAGCGCTCATCGCAGGCATCGATCCTCAGCTGCCCGTCGTTCTCCACATAGAAGCGGGTAAACTCGGTCGAGCCCTCGAGAATCGTCACCCGTTCCGCGGCCCCGGGGACCACTACGATGTCTCCGCCTCCGCGCAGCTCGACCGAGTGGAACTGCGGAACCGGAACGACTTCGGTCGCCAGGACCGGAGCGGAAATGGCAAGCGCGGCGGTGAACAGCGGAAGAGTGGAAGGCATCGCAAGTCCCTTTTCTGAATTGTGCGCTACATCTGTAGCGCTACAAATGCAGCGTGTCTAGCCCTAACTTGCGGTGGCGCGGGAACGGCTGCATCCCTCTGATGGTGCAGGGAACCGCTGCGGCCGCTGCGCCATCAAATGTGCGAAGACGCGAGGAAGAGCTTTCGATGGGTGGAAATGCAGAGGCGAGCGGACCGGATTTCTCGAACGGCGTGAAGGTCGCCGATGTCCCTGAAGGCGGCATCCTTGCGGGCAAGGTCGGCGATGAGGCGGTGCTGCTTTCCCGGTTCGGCGGCGAGCTGTTCGCCGTTGGCGGCACCTGCACCCATTATGGCGGTGCTCTTGTCGAGGGTGTCGTCACGGACGAGTCGGTACGCTGTCCACTCCATCACGCCTGCTTCAGCCTGCGCACCGGCGAGGTGTATCGCGCGCCCGCGCTCGACCCGCTCGACCGCTGGCAAGTCGAGGTCGAGGGCGACCTCGCCTTCGTTCGCAGGAAAGCGGCGGAAGCGCCGAGTCCCGAGCCAACCACGGAGGTCCGGAGCGTATTGATCGTTGGCGGCGGAGGCGCGGGACTCGCCTGCGCCAACGAGCTGCGCAAGCTCGGCTACGCCGGTGCGATCACGATGCTGAGTGCCGACCAGGACCCCCCATGCGACCGGCCGAACCTGTCTAAGGATTATCTCGCCGGCACCGCGCCCGAGGAGTGGATCCCGCTGCGCGGCGAGGACTGGTACCGCGTCAATAATATCGACCTTCGGCTTGGCGTGGAGGTCACCGGCATCGATCCAGATGCGCGGACCGTGACCTGCTCATCGGGGGAGCGTATCCCCTTCGACCGGCTGCTGCTCGCGACCGGTGCAGAGCCGAACCGCCTCTCCACGCCCGGCTTCGACCGCGACAATGTCTTCACTTTGCGCTCTCTCGCCGACGCCCGAGCCATCGCCGTGCAGGCGCGGGAGGGCGCGCGCGCCGCCGTGATCGGCGCAAGCTTCATCGCGCTCGAAGCCGCCGCGTCGCTCCGCAAGCGCGGGGTCGAGGTTGACGTGATCGCCCCTGAGCAGGTCCCGTTCGAGAAAGCGCTCGGTCGCGAGCTCGGCAACCTTCTCAAGCAGCTCCACGAGAAGAATGGCGTCCGGTTCCATCTCGGCCTGACACCCGCCAGCTTCGACGGCCGCTCGGTCCAGATTTCAAACGGCGAGCAGGTCGAGGCCGATTTCGTGCTCGTCGGAGTCGGCGTCCGGCCGCGCCTTGGTCTCGCGCAGGATGCGGGCTTCGCCACCGGCAATGGCGTGATCGTCGACTGCCATCTCGAAACCAGCGCGCCCGGAATCTACGCCGCTGGCGACATTGCCGCCTTCCCCGATCCCTTCGCCGGCGAACCGACGCGGATCGAGCATTGGGTCGTCGCCGAACGGCAGGGACAGGTCGCCGCGGCCAACATGCTCGGCATCAAGGCCGCGTTCGACTCCGCGCCCTTCTTCTGGACCGAGCAATATGGGGTGACCGTCCGCTACGTGGGTCATGCATCGCAGGCGAAGGACATCAACGTCGAAGGCGATCTCGGCGAATGCGACGCGGCGGTGCATTTCCACCAGGGCGGACGAAAGCGCGCGACGGCCACGCTGAACCGCGACCGCGAGAACCTCGAAGCCGAGCTGCAGCTCGAGAAGGCTCGCGACGCGGTCTGCTAGGCTGCTCGGCGCGAGAGCCAGTGCTCGATCCGGGTCCTCAGCGAGCGCTTCGAAGGAATGAACCCCGGCTCCGCCCCCGACGAGTCGTCATTGGGCTCATAGAGCGTGAGATTCTCCGGCATCTTCGGGCGGTGCGTCTCGCGCCCCCTCAGCAAATCCTCGGCGGCGGCGAGCGAGCGGTGCACGTCCTCGGCGGTGAACGGTTTCATCAGGCAGCCGAGCGCGAGATCGGGCATCGGGAAACCGGGCGCCTTGCCGCTGACGAACAGGCACGCAATGCCGAGATCGTTGAGCCGCGCCGCGACCGAAAAGCCGGTCGTGCCATGAGCAAGGTGCAGATCGAGCAGTACGAGGTCGGGCTCATGCTCCTCCGCGGCGGCAATCGCGCTGTCCGCATCGTCCGCCATCGCCACCACGCGGTAGCGCGGATTGTCCTCAACCAGATATTTGAGCGTAACCGCTAGCTGGCTGTCGTCCTCGACGACCAGGATTTTGAGCACCGGCGACCCCTCCCCGAACTCCACAGGCGAAATGCCCGAAGCATCCGCGAGGGTGATGCTCGCATGCTATGGATTCGTCTGCGAATCCCTCTTGAACGAGATTATCGCCGAGCCGCGAAGATGTTGCGCCGAAACGAAAAAAGGCGCCCGGGCAGCCAGCCCCGACGCCTTTTTGAGCGCTCCTGATTAACGATGCTCAGGCGCGGTAGAAGATGTGCGCTCCGATCTGCTGCACTTCCTGAAGGCTGCGCCGCCACGAGGGAGCGACATAATCGGCATGGTACCAGAGCACGTCGGGACCGACGCTCGGCACGACGTTGGCGGCAGCGAGCTCGGCAATTGCCTCGGCCTTGCGCCACGCATCGCAGTTCGGGTCGGCGTAGGGGAATTGCCCGTTCCGAACGAACGAGAATTGCGCCGGCTGCTTCACGACTCCGCACCAGTCGGCCGGATAGCGGCCGGAGGCGGCGCGATTCATCACCACCCGGGCCACCGCGAGCTGGCCTTCAACGCTTTCGCCGCGCGCTTCGAAATAGACGGCAGTCGCGAGACAATTGGTTTCCGGATCGAGCGGCGCATTCGTCGCGAACTTCTCGACAAGCGCATAAAGCGGCCATCCGCCTTTGTAGAGCCAGGCGGCTTGCTGCGCGATTGGCGACGCGAACTGCAGGGTGACCGAGCGAGCCGGCTGCGCCTGCATCACGGTCCCGCTCGGCGTCGCAATCGCGGTCGTCGTGGCGACCGCCGGCCGGGCATAAACTGCGGCCGGGTTGACGCTCGTTCCAAGCGGCTTTGCCGATGTGTCGACGCTCACCGAGCTCACCGCCGAGCCCAGATTATAGTTGATCGGCAGCGCCTGCGCGTCGGCCGCGCTCGATCCCACCGCAAGCATGAAAAAACCGATGATCGCGGACGCGGCGCGCCCGCCAATAAGCTTGACCACTCTTCCTCTTGCCCTTCCCTGGCGGGCGATGCTCCCGCTGGAGGCGCTTTTCGAAGCGCTCTTTTGAGTCCAGCGGGGATCGCCCGTCTGGCGAGCCCGGCGTCGCTTGCCGCGGGCTCACCGCTCTCAATTCGCTGAAACCCAAATATGGTAACGCGAACATGAGTCCAAGCGCTCGGCGGTGAGTTGTGCGACTCGCGGGGTGGAATTCGGAACTCTTTCAATTCATTCAGTTTTCTCGACTTTTCCACAGCCGGAGCAACTCTGCTCATCGCCGGTTTAACTCGGCTCACCGGCAGGCTATCGGAAGGGTCTCGAAAGGAGACAATTCGCGTGGCCCACTGGCTGATGAAATCGGAGCCCGAAAGCTACGGCTGGTCCGATCTGGTGCGCGACGGCGGCACCGAATGGGACGGCGTCCGCAACAATGCCGCCCGGCTGCACCTCAAAGCGATGAAGAAAGGCGACGAGGCATTTTTCTATCACAGCATGTCGGACAAGGCGGTGGTCGGAATCATGCGCATCACCCGCGATGCGCAGCCCGATTCCAAGGACCCCGACTGGGTCTCGGTCCCGGTCGAGCCGGTGAAGGCGCTCCCGCGTCCGGTCACATTGGCCGAGATCAAGGCCGAGCCGCGCCTGTCGAAAATGGAGCTGATCCGCCAGTCCCGCCTTTCCGTCGCACCGGTCAGGGACGGGGAGTGGCAGGTGGTTCTGAGCTTGGCGGAGAAAGGCCGATAGACGGCCCGCACTGCTTCGCCGTTCGCCACCTCAAATAAGTCTGCGGCGGCAGGTTGCGGCTTGCTTCCAGCCAGGCGACGATGTTCCAGATGTCGCGGTCGGACATGGCTTCGCGCCACCGCGGCATTCCGGTCATCTTGATTCCATTGCTGACGATCCAGAACAGCTCGGACGGCGTGAATTTCTGCATATCGTCGAGCAGATAGGGCGGCTGCGGCTCCATGCCCCCGACCCACGGCTGGCGGGATACGGCGGCGGCGCCGTGGCAGGCGACGCAGTGAGTCTCATAGGCGCAGAAGCCGGCGACGAGCTGCGCGCTGCTGGTCCACGGAGGCGGCGCGATGCCCCTGGCGTGGCGGCGCACCGAATGGATCATCGTCTCGTGCGTGATCCAGGTGGTGAGCTTGGTATGCGGGCTCGATGCGCCGACGTTGAACAGGCCGGACTTCACGAACGCATAGACGCCGAGCGGCACCACGAAGACGATGCCGATCACGGCTCCGATCAGCATGTGGTGCAGCTTCTTGCGGTTCACCGCGGTCCAACGCGGGACGCGGTGATTCGTTACGGCTCAGCAAATTCCTCCCTGAGCTTGCACGGGAGGGGGACCATCGACGATGGTGGAGGGGTCCGTGCGGAAGTCGGCAAAGTTGGCTGGCGCGGGCAGCGTGACTGAGGGGCGGCGACATTCGTACGAATGTTCCCAATCTTCGCAGTGACGGCACGGTTTCGCCGAAACGCAGCAAACGCAGCGACTCTATACGCGTGCGGGGGAGCCGTGGATGATGGACCCGGGATGCCGAGGAAAGGAGGCGGCTGCGGCTGCCGCTTCGACAGGCTCAGGACAGGCATCCGCGAGCTTAGGCCACAAAAGGGGTGCTGTAGGAAAATGGTTTGTCAGGCGACATCCAGTGCGAAGTGTGGAGAAAGCGCCTCGTCCCAATCATTTACCGCGGCGAAGCGGCCCACAAGCTCGCCAGCCGGAATAGGGGCGTACCCCTCTTCGCCCTCGGCAATCTCGCGGAATCCGACGAATTCGTGCCAGCAATGATCCGTCTCTATGGGTCCGCCGCTCCAGCGATATAACTGATGGTACAGAGGCGGCACACCGACTTGCTCGGCGATGAAGAACTCGCCACTTGAGAGCCGCGACTGAATGAGCTCTCGATTCGCGGCGCTAAGTCGCCCTTCGACGATTAACAGCGGTACAGTTTCTTGCTCACAATTTCCAAGGATTGACGAGCGAGATTCCAGACGGATCGAAATCCTTCGTGTTGCGCGTCGCGACGGTCGCTTGCTCATCGAGCGCCATTGCTGCGATTTGGGCATCCGCGAGCGTCATCGCTCGACCGCCAGCGACGACGGCTGCGAGCATAGGACCAAAGCGCATCGCGGCCGATGGTCCGAACGCAAGCGTTCTGACGGCGTATTTGAGCCGCCATTCGGTCAAGCGTGCTTCCAGATGGCGGCGTCGACGGCCGTCTTGGAGTCGGGCGACGCCGTAGCATAGCTCCGCCAGCGCGATTGCAGGGAGGACGGTTTCCTCTTCGTTCCGAACGAACCACTGTTCGACCATCGGCTCCGCTGCATCCTTCATCAACTCGGAAACGACATTCGTGTCGAGAAGGATCAAAGCTCGATTCCGTGGTGCGGGTGACGATGTTCTTCAATTGCGGCTTCGAGCTCCATCACAGCCAGGTCGTCTGTAGGCGACGCGTTCCGCATCCGCTTCAGAAAGGCGTCCGCAGTTTCGCTCGGATGGCGGCGCGCATATTCGGACAGCGCCTCCTCGACGATGGCGTGGATCGGCCTGCCTTCGCGGCGCGACAGTTGGTGCGCGAGATCGCGAGCGCGCTTGCTTCTGACGGACAATTGCGGAGCAGTCATGTCATCAAGGTAAGCGCTTGATGGCATGATGGCAAGTGGACTGGATTGGCCAACGCGGCCGCCGCATCTGCGCAGGCCTCCGCCCGGGAAACGGCTAAGCCGCCTCCAGCTTCCTTGCCTCGCGCTTGCGCTCGTGCGGGTCGAGGAAGCGCTTTCGGATTCGGATCGCCCTGGGCGTGACCTCGACCAGCTCGTCGTCCTGGATATAGGCGATCGCCTGTTCGAGCGTCATGCGCCTGGGCGGAGTCAGGCGGATGCCCTCGTCCTTGCCGCTCGCCCGGAAGTTGGTGAGCTGCTTGGATTTCAGCGGATTGACTTCGAGGTCCTGCGGCTTGGCGTTCTCGCCGATCACCATGCCCTCGTAGAGCATCTCGCCGGGCGAGACGAACTGGATGCCGCGCTCCTCCAGCGCTTACAGCGCGTAAGCGACCGCGGGCCCCTGCTCCATCGAGATGAGGACGCCGTTCTGGCGGCCGGCGATCGGCCCTTTGTACGGTCCGTACTTCTCGAACAGCCGGTTCATGATGCCGGTGCCGCGCGTATCGGACAGGAACTCGCCGTGATAGCCGATGAGGCCGCGCGACGGCGCGGAGAAGGTCAGGCGCGTCTTGCCGCCGCCCGACGGACGCATGTCGGTCATCTCCGCCTTGCGCATCGCCATCTTGTCGATGACGGTTCCGGAGAATTCGTCATCGACGTCGACCACGACCGTCTCATACGGCTCCTCGCGCCCATTGGGTCCGTCGCGGAACAGCACGCGGGGGCGGCTGATCCCGAGCTCGAAGCCTTCCCGGCGGAGAGTCTCGATCAGTACGCCGAGCTGAAGCTCGCCGCGTCCGGCAACCTCGAAGCTGTCGTTGTCGGCCGACATGGTGACGCGGATCGCCACAATGCCCTCCGCCTCGCGCTCGAGGCGCTCGCGGATGACCCGGCTCTGCACCTTGTCGCCGTCGCGGCCGGCAAAGGGGCTGTCGTTGACCGAAAAGCTCATCGCCAGCGTGGGCGGGTCGATCGGCCGGGCGTGCAACGGCGCCTGCACCGTCGGATCCGCGAAGGTGTTGGAAACGGTTGCCTTAATCAGGCCGGCAATGGCGACGATTTCGCCGGCCTCGGCGCTTTCGACCGGGACGCGGTCGAGACCGCGGAACGCGAAGACCTTGGTCGCGCGGCCTTCCTCGACGACGTTGCCGTTCACGTCGAGCGCCTTGATCGGCATGTTCGTGGTGAGCTTCCCGGTCTCGATGCGACCGGTGAGGATTCGGCCGAGAAACGGGTCGCGGTCGAGCAAAGTGGCGAGCATCCGGAACGGGCCGGCGTCGACCCGCGGCCGCGGGACATGGCTGACGATCGTCTCGAACAAAGGCGTCAGATCGCCCGAGCGCACGTCGTCGGTGAACCCAGCATAACCGGCGCGGCCACTGGCGTAGAGCGTCGGGAAATCGAGCTGCTCGTCATTGGCGTCGAGGTTCAGGAATAGCTCGAACACTTCGTCGAGCACTTCGGCCGGGCGCGCGTCGGGGCGATCGATCTTGTTGACGACGACGATCGGCTTGAGGCCGAGCGCAAGCGCCTTGCCGGTGACGAACTTGGTCTGCGGCATCGGACCTTCCGCCGCGTCGACCAGCAGGATGACGCCGTCGACCATGCTGAGAATGCGCTCGACCTCGCCGCCGAAATCGGCGTGGCCCGGCGTGTCGACGATGTTGATGTGGGTGCCTTGCCATTCGACCGACGTGCACTTGGCGAGGATGGTGATCCCCCGCTCCTTCTCGAGGTCGTTGGAATCCATCGCCCGCTCTTCGACACGCTGGTTGTCGCGGAAGGTGCCCGACTGGCGGAAGAGCTGGTCGACGAGGGTCGTCTTGCCATGATCGACGTGCGCGATGATCGCGACGTTGCGCAGGTTCATTGGATTTTCCTGAAAACTGGAGCGGCGCCCCTACATGAAGGGCCGCTTTGTTGCAATGCAACATGGGGCGGAGCCGCCACTTTGCAAGCCGCGTCTAAGGGCCGCGCTCCATGATCTCGATCGCTCGCTCCAGGGCGCGAAGCTCGCTCTGCGCGAGGCGCTCCAGCTTCTTTCGCAGCACCGGGCCCGCGGGAATGCGCTTGCCGAGCAGCTCGCGCCCCTGCTGAGTCAGGCGCATTGCGAGGCGGCGGCGGTTGTCGGGATCCTGGGCGCGTTCGACGAGGCCGGCGCGGACCAGCGCATCGACCGAGCGGCTGACCGCCGGAGCGCCGCGGCCGACCAGCTTCGCGACCTCATTGAGCGTCGCGGGTTCGTTGGCGGCGATGGAGGATAGCAGTTTGCGCCGGGCGCGCTCCGTTCGCTCGCCCGGGCCTTCCGCGACCCACTGGTGAGCGACGGCCGTGAACCGCGCCGCCAATGCGTCAGGAGTGGAGCCTCCGAACATGCTTGCAGCCTAGCAAATGTTTGCCGCGGCGCAATGTTGTTGGTCGTAAAACCCTCACCCTCCGCCGCTTCGCGGCTCCTCCCTCTCCCGCGTGCGGGAGAGGGTTGGGGTGAGGGCGTTCCTTCGCTACGACATACTATCGTGAGCACGCGCCCTCGCCTCCCGCGCAATGTCTGGGTTCTGGGCTTCATCAGCCTGTTCATGGACCTGTCGAGCGAGATTTATCACGCGCTGCTGCCGGCGTTCGTCACCATCCTGCTCGGCCTTCCGGCGACCGCGCTCGGAGCAATCGACGGCATCGCCGAAGCGACGGCGAATTTCGCTAAGCTCTTCTCCGGCCGCCTCTCCGACCGGAGCCTCAGGCGCAAGCCATGGGTGATGGGCGGCTACGGTCTCGCCGCTCTATCCAAGCCTTTGTTTCCGCTCGCGAGCGGCGCGATAACCCTGATGATCGCGCGCTTCGCCGACCGTATCGGCAAGGGCATTCGCGGAGCGCCGCGCGACGCGATGCTCGCCGACGAGACACCGCCCGAGATCCGCGGCCGGGCCTTCGGACTGAGGCAGGCGCTCGATACCGCCGGCGCCCTCCTCGCACCGCTTGTCGCGATCGGCCTCATGGCGTGGCTCGCGAGCGACATTCGCGCAGTCTACTGGATCGCGATCATTCCCGCGGCGATCTCGTTCCTGCTCGCCTGGCTGGCGCTTCGCGAGCCCGAGCATCATATGGCGCCGCTCAAGAAATCGCCGTTCTTCGCCGGGTTCAAGCAGCTGGATCCGCAAACGAAGCGCCTGCTCAAGGTCGGCTTCCTGTTCACCCTTGCGCGCTTCTCCGAGGCGTTCCTGATCCTCAAGGGTATCGACATCGGCCTCACCGAAGCGC
>JBQCCG010000107.1:0-3182 GCA_051962455.1 Sphingomicrobium sp.
GACTTCACCCATGACGGCTCACCCGAGCGCGACCAGCTCGACACCGACCTGCTCGAAAGCTGCGCGCTTCGGCCGGAGGATGTCACCCATTCCATCTGGCGCGACAGCAAGCCGATCCTCATCGCCAAGGTCCGCGGCGCCGCGTCGATCCGCCACTTCATCCAGCACCCGCACGGCCTTTGCGCGATCCGCAACTTCAACCTCACCCATATGAACCGCGGCCGCAACGCCTATCAGTTCAGCCACTGCTACAGCGTCGCCGACGTGATGCTGGGGGAATAAGCTGCCGCGTTACTGCGCGGCTATGGGATTGCGCTGCGACGGTTGTTACTGGGCACGCGCGACGCAGGAGAAAAAAGGGGATGACATGCGACGCCGGACGTTTCTGCAATCGACTGCTGCTGCGGCGGGCTGGTTGGCCGCCCCGCGTCTCGCCCTCGCCGCCAGGCCGGCGCCGAATTGGGCCTCGCTCCGAAAGCGGGTCGGCGACCGGCTGATCGACATCCGCTCGCCGCTGGTCGAGTGTGCGGAGAACCACGGAAGAGGAGCCGACGCGCTCTTCAAGGCGCTCGAGAACCCCTATTATCTCTCCGACGAGCCGTCGCTGACGCAAAGCCTCGGCTGGGTCGATGCATGGACCAGCGAGCCGAGCATCAAGGGGGTCGCGGCGACCAGCGCTGCCGATGTCGCCGCGGCGAGCGACTTCTGCCGGACTTCCCGGATTCCGCCGGTCGTGAAGGGCGGCGGCCACAGCTATTTCGGCAATTCGAACCGCGCCGGATCGCTGCTGATCTGGACCCACCGCCTGCGGCAGATCGAGCTGCACGATGCGTTCGTGCCGGCGGCCGCGCCGGCCGGACACTCGGCGGTTCCCGCGGTGACCGTCGGCGCGGGATGCCTGTGGGGCGAGATCTACCGCAAGGTCTCGGTCGAAGGCGGCCGCTACGCGCAGGGCGGAGGCTGCTTGACGGTCGGGGTCGGCGGCTTTGTCCAGGGCGGCGGCTTCGGCAGCCTGTCGAAGCAGTTCGGAACCGGCGCGGCGAGCCTGCTCGAAGCCGAGGTGGTGACTGCCGACGGACGAATCCGCACCGTCAGCCGCTGGACCGAGCCGGAGCTGTTCTTCGCCCTTCGCGGTGGCGGCGGTGGAACCTTCGGAGTCGTTACCCGGCTGACGCTCCGGACCCGTGCCTTGCCGCCGACCATTGGCGCGATGATCTTCGAAGTAAGCGCGGCCGATGAGGCGAGCTGGCGCGAGCTGGTCGCGCGAATGATGGATTTTTATGCGGGCGCTCTGTTCAATCCAAACTGGGGAGAGCAGATCGCTTTCCATCCCGGGCGGCGCATGAGTGTCACCATGGTTTGCCACAGCCTTTCGCAGGCCGAGATCGAGCGGATATGGGCGCCGTTCATCGATTGGCTCAAGTCGCGCCCGCAATCCTACAGGATCACGATGGGGCCGCTCGCTCTCGCCGTCCCGGGCCGCGGCTTCTGGGACCCCGAAGTGCTGAGCAAGATGCCCGGCATCGTCCTCCACGACAGTCGCCCCGGGGCGCCCGCGAACAACGTCTTCTGGGCCTCGAACCTCGGCGAAGCGGGACAGGTGCTCCACGCCTATCAGTCCGCCTGGCTTCCGCAGCTCCTGCTCGCACCCGCGCAGCGGAGCTCGCTGGTCGACGCGCTGATCAGGAGTTCGGCGATCTGGACGGTCAGCCTGCATACCAACAAGGGGCTCGCCGGCGGCTCGGCCGAGGCGATTGCGAGCGCTCGCGAAACGGCGATGAACCCGGAGGTGCTCGACGCGTTCGCGCTCCTCATCTGCGCCGCCGAGGAGGAACCGGCCTATCCAGGCATTCCGGGACATGAGCCGAAGGTCGCGGAAGGTCGCGCTCAGGCTGTGCGAGTCGGTTTGGCGATGCGCGAAATCTACAAGATCGCTCCGAACGCCGGCGCCTATATGTCCGAATCCAATTACTTTCAGCGCGACTGGAAGCGCGCTTACTGGGGCGAACATTACCCGCGCCTCGCAAGAGCCAAGCGCAAATATGATCCACAAGGGCTCTTCCGCGGCCGCAATTGCGTCGAACCCACATGAACCGCGGCCGAAACGCCTATCAGTTCAGCCACTGCTTCAGCTTCGCCGACGCGATGGCGGGCGATTGGGCGCGCTCTAGCTGTTGTGGATCGGGTGAACGCTCGCCAGCGGGAGGTGATGCGCGCGGCAAAAGCTCAACGTTCCCGATTGGCCAAGCTGCTGCGACACATAGTCCTTCGTCGGCGCGAACTTCATCTCCTGCACGAGCGCGACGATTTCATTCCCGACGAACGCCAGCTCGGCAATATGGCCCCGGGCCTGCTCCAGCTCTTCGATCAGGGTCGCCCGGGTCGCGGCATCGGGCTGCATGGGGCGTGCGAGCGCCCGCAATCTCCAGGATGTCAGGTCGGTCGCGCGGTTGTCGTTCCGCATGAACTCGATCTGCGCGTAAAACCTGCCGAGCTTGAATCGGAGGTTCTACGGGAGGTGCGATGCAACTCCGTCGCTGACCACCGAACGCCAGACGTCATCGGACCAGACGCGGCTCGGCGCCCTGAACGTGACGTCGCCAAATGCGCCGGCGTAGGAAGGTGCGGGTTCGAAGCGGCCACCGGCGCTCGTCAGCCTCGCCTCGAGTCCCAGCAGCTGCCGGTCGACGCACGGTGCCGTGATCGCCGCCTCCGACGCCTCGACATATTCGTCGGCGATTTCCTCGCGGAGCAAGTCGGTCGCCCGGTCGGCCTTCCGATTCCATTGCCACTTTTCGAGGAGCTGCCCCGCGCCGAGCGCGATGAGCACGCCGAGCACGATGATCCCGACTTCGCCGGCGAAGGCTCGCCAGCCGTGCAGCGGCTTTGGAAGATGAACCTGCATCCGGCCGGCCCCCCAGCGGACGCGAAGCTAACAGCACGGACGCACTCGGTCGAGCACCGGTCCTGTCTTCTACGGCGTCACGCGCTCCATCGTCGCTTGCGCAAGCCCGAGCTGCGAACCGAAGTGCGAATTCGGAAGCAGATCGAATCCCGCGCATAGGTTCGCGAAAATCGCCCAGCCCAGAAAGACATAATCCAGCCGCTTAGAGCGGCTCAGCACCAGCCCAATGAGCGCCAGCAAGTAGCTTGGGAAATAGAAATAGAACCACCAGTCGTTC
>JBQCCG010000108.1:0-18570 GCA_051962455.1 Sphingomicrobium sp.
TGCCTTGGGTGAACAGTCCGCGGAACGGCTCCGCGATCGAGATGCGGCCCAACCGCTGCAGCGCGCGAGTCCAGAAGCGCGCGTAGAGCAGGTGCAGGATCGCGTGCTCGACCCCGCCGATATATTGCGCCACCGGAAGCCCCTTTTCGGCCTCATCGCGATCGAACGGCTTGTCCGCCGGCTGGCTCGCGAAGCGGATGAAGTACCAGCTCGAATCGACGAAGGTGTCGAGCGTATCCGTCTCGCGCGTCGCCGGTCCGCCGCAGCTTGGGCAGGCCACATGCTTCCAAGTCGGGTGCCGGGCGAGCGGATTGCCGGGCTTGTCGAACTCAATGTCGTCGGGAAGCACGATTGGAAGCTGATTGCGCGGGACCGGAACGGCTCCGCAACTCGGGCAGTGGATGATTGGGATCGGCGTGCCCCAATAGCGCTGGCGCGAAACCCCCCAGTCTCGGAGCCGGTACTGGACCATGCCCTTGCCCCAGCTGCCGGCTTCGGCGCGGCGGATGACCTCTGCCGAGGCCTGTGAGGTGGTCAGTCCGTCGAGGAAATCGGAATTGACCGAAATTCCAGGCGCCGTTTCAGCCTCCTCGCCGATCGGCTCTGAAGCGAGCTCTGTGTTTGGCGCGACCACGCGCCTAATTGGCAGGTCGTACTTCCTGGCGAACTCGAAATCACGCTGATCGTGGCCGGGAACTCCGAACAGGGCGCCGGTGCCGTAATCCATCAGCACGAAGTTCGCGATGTAGACCGGCAGCCGCCACTCGGGATCGAGCGGATGGACCACCTCGATATTTGTCCGGAATCCCTTCTTCGCGGCGGTCTCGAGCTCTGCAGCGCTCGTCCCGCCCGCCTTGCACTCGGCAATGAAGGTGGCAGCGTCAGGGTCGCTCGCCGCGACTGCTTGGGCGATCGGGTGGTCGGCGGCGACCGCGACGAAGCTGCTTCCGAAGATCGTGTCCGGCCGGGTCGTAAAGACCTCCACCTCCTCGATCGAATCGACTGACTCGGCGAGGCGGAAGCGGAACTGGAGTCCACGGCTCTTGCCGATCCAGTTCTCCTGCATCACCCGGACCTTCTCCGGCCACTGATCGAGGGATTTCAGGCCCTCCAGCAAATCGTCGGCGAAATCCGTGATCTTCAGGAACCATTGGGAGAGCTTCCGGCGCTCTACCAGCGCGCCCGACCGCCATCCCCTGCCGTCGATCACCTGTTCATTGGCGAGCACAGTCATGTCGACGGGGTCCCAGTTGACCTCGCTCTCCTTGCGATAGACGAGACCAGCGTCGAACAGATCGAGAAACAGCGCCTGTTCCTGGCCGTAATAGGCAGGATCGCAGGTGGCGAATTCCCGATCCCAGTCGAGTGCAAAACCGATGCTCTTGAGCTGGTCGCGCATGGAGCGGATGTTGGCGCGGGTCCACTCGCCCGGGTGCACCTTGCGCTCCATCGCCGCATTCTCGGCCGGCATTCCGAACGCGTCCCACCCCATCGGATGGAGCACTTCATGCCCCTGCATCCGCCGGTAACGGGCGATCACGTCGCCCATCGTGTAATTGCGGACATGCCCCATGTGGATGCGTCCCGAAGGATAGGGAAACATCTCGAGGACATAGGTTTTGGGCTTGTTGCTATTGCTATCAGCGCGGAATGAATGGGCCTCGGCCCAGCGCGCCTGCCAACGGCGGTCGGCTTCAGCCGCGTTGAACCGGCTGCTCATGTTAAGGGCTAACCGCTACGCTTACCGAACATGCGTCTTCCACCTTGCTCGCCAGGAACGGTTGCGCGGCGGAGGTCGCGGGCCCTGGTCAGGATGATATCCTCGAGCTTCTGGACGGTCGCCGCGCTGACCGGCGCATCGACCCAGGCACCGTTCTGATAGACCTGCTTGGCCGCCGAGACGCGAATCGCGTCGGCGCGGAGGTCCGGATCGAGCACGGCGACCGTGAGCTTCACCCGCTCTCCGGGGGCCTTGGGATTGGTGTACCAATCGGTGATGATCACCCCGCTCTGGGCATTCGCCTGCAGCAGCGGCGCGAATGAAACCGTATCGACTGCCGCGCGCCACAGATAGGAGTTGATCGCCAAGGTCGTCATGTTGGCCGGGGCGAGCTGAGTCGGAAGGTTGCGGTTGCGCGTGCAGCCGGGCGTCGCGATTGCGAGGACCACTAGGGCGGCGGCGGTCGTGTGCAGGCGGTTCATCGAGGGTCCTTGAGGCTCAAGAGGGGCTTTTGCCGGCGTTATAGATGGTCAAGGGCCGCCCGCAAGCATGTGCCGCGCCAGGACGCGATTGTTGTGACTCAGCAACAGGAGGCAAATGAATCGATTCCGCTCATGGAACCTTCATGTGACTGCGACTATATCCGCGTTCGACAGGGAGTGATCTGTGCCCAGAGTCGCTGAGCGTAATGGAGGCAGGATGGTTGCGGCGCTCGCCGCGGCCGGTCTTGTGCTGACTCCCGCGTTCGCGACCGGAGCTCCGAGCAAGAAGCGGCCGAGTCCAATCGCGCTGAGCTTCGATCCGGTCTCTTCGTTCACCCCGGCCAATGCCGATCCCAAGCTCGCTGCTGCACTCGCCGGCAAGGGTCTGGCGCTGACCGACTTCAAATTCACTCCAGCCCCAGCAAAGGGCCGGCCTTCGCAAGTGCGCGTTGCTGTCCGTGCCCGCGTGCTAGCGCCGGAGGAGGGAAGCCTCGCCCATGCGTCGATATCGACGAATGCGATCAGTTCGCTCACGCCGACCGGCTATAATCTCGGGGTCGCCGTCGGCTGGCGCCGCTTCGCCGTTTCCGGCGATGTGGGCAAGGTCAGGGACGCCGACCCTGCGCTCGGTGGCCGCGAGACAGCAGTGCTGGGCGTGAGTTATTCGCTCAACAGCAAGCTGAGCACCCGCGTTGCCGTCGGTTCCGACCGCGCGACCGGCAACCCCGCACCCGGCCTGCGGCGCGGCGACAATGTCTCGCTTGACGTCGGCAGCTCTTATTCGCTGTCGCGCCACATCGCGCTGACCGGCGGCGTCCGCTACAATATCGAGCGCGATCGTCTGTCGGCGCTGCAGGACGATCGCCGTGACAGTCAGGCGGTCTACGTCGGCACTGCCTTCAAGTTCTAAACGCCGAAATTCCCGCCCATCCGATGAAGCCTAGCTGCGCGATCTTCGTGTAGCGCCTCGCATTCATTCCGCCGAGCGCGATCAGTTTGCGGCTGCCGAGCGCGGCCAGCGCAGCGGCCCGCATTCGCGGCAGCGGCTTCCAATCGGGATGGCTGCCGGTCTCATGGATCGGCGACAGAAGGATCAGCGGCGTGCGGCTGAGGAGCGCCCGTCGCAGCTCCGGCATGTTGTGGACGCGTGCGGCGCCAGTGGGGCCTTCCGTAGTGACGGTCAGCTCTCTCAATTTCGCGACATGGCGCAGGCGGCGGCACTCGCCGGAGCTCAGCTGGTGAAGCACAAGAACCCCGCTCCCTCGACTCAGCTGTAGAAGCGCCCGCCAGACGACTGGCGAGGGAGTTCCGGCAAGGATCAGCCATTGTTCCGGTGTCGTCTGGCGGCGGGTCATGCTGGTTCCTATAGCGCGGCAAGATGAGCAGCGCCGCCGACCGACGACAGCAAACCCTCGACGCCATTGCCGGCGCGGCCGGGCTCGCCAGGCGCGATCCCTCGGACGTCCAGCTGATTGCGGTCAGCAAGGGCCGCTCCGCCGACCAGATCGAAGCGCTGATCGCGGCCGGGCAGCGCGATTTCGGCGAGAACCGGGTCCAGGAATCGCTCGCCAAATGGCCGCCGCTCCTCGCTCGCTATCCCGACGTGCGCCTCCATGGGATCGGTCGGCTGCAGACCAACAAGGCGGCCGAGGCGGTGCGGCTGTTCGCCACGATTCATTCGCTCGATCGTATTTCCCTTCTAGAAGCGCTGGTGAAGGAGTCTGAAAAGGCGGGTCGGCACCCGGCGGTCTACATCCAGGTCAATATTGGCGAAGAGGAGCAGAAGGGTGGTTGCCCCATCGACGAGGTTGGAGCGCTGGTCGAAGCGGTCCGGGCCTCGCCGCTGCCGCTGGCCGGCCTGATGGCCATTCCGCCGCTGGGCGTGGAACCGTCGCCCTATTTTGCGCTGCTTGGGAAGCTTGCCCGACGCCATGACGTCAGGGGCTTGAGCATTGGAATGTCTGGGGATTTCAAAGCAGCGGTAATGCTTGGAGCGACCGCGGTGCGGATCGGAACGGCCTTGTTCGAGGAGTGATCTGAGTGAACTTCGAGGCGATCATCTTCGATTTCGACGGAGTGCTCATCGAAAGCGAGTTCGAAGGGAACCAGCGGCTTGCCGAGATGCTGACGGGCCTCGGTCATCCGACGAGTGTGGGAGAAGCGATCGAACACTTTACAGGTCTTGCCGGTCAGGACTTCGTCAATGCAGTCGAAGCGCGGATCGGCCGTCCGCTCCCCCCGGAATTCCACGAGCGCGGACGCGTCCACCGGGATCGTGCGCTTCGCGAGGGAATCGACGAGGTCGCCGGCGCGATCGATTTCGTCCGCTCGCTTCCGAGCGATCTTCCGAAAGCGGTCGCGTCATCGAGCTCGACCACCTGGGTGCGGACCCACCTTGCCCATCTCGGGCTGGAGAAAGCATTCGGCAATCACATTTACAGCGGCCGCGAACATGTCAAACGCGGCAAGCCGGCCCCCGACCTCTACCTCCATGCGGCGCTCGAGATCGGCGCCGACATTGCGAGAACCGTAATCATCGAGGATTCGAAGATCGGTGCCACCGGCGCGCTCGCATCGGGGGCAGCCGTAATCGGCCTTGCTGCCGGTCGACACTGCTTCGACGGTCACGCCGACATGCTGCGATCGGTTGGCGTGACCAACGTTGCTCGCAGCTTCGGCGAGGTCGCCCGCCTGATCGGACTTAATCAGACCAGCAGGTGACCCGAGCGCTTGCGCTTGGTCGCAAGATAGTCGGCATTGTGCGGATTCACAGACATCTGGTGCGCAACCCACTCAGCGACGTTGATGCCAGCCTGCTCAAGCCCTGCCACTTTGCCCGGATTGTTGGTCAGCAGGCGAACCTCGCCGATGCCGAGCGCTCGAAGCATTGCTGCAGCATGGCCATAATCGCGCTCGTCGTCGGCAAACCCCAAGCGACGATTCGCGTCGACGGTGTCGAGCCCTCGGTCCTGCAATGAGTACGCCCTGATTTTGTTGGCCAACCCGATGCCTCGGCCTTCCTGCCTCAGATAGAGCAGGACTCCTCCGCCGGCCTCACCGATGATTCGTAGCGCTTCCTTGAGCTGCGGGCCGCAATCGCATTTCAACGAGCCGAACACGTCACCGGTCAGGCACTCGCTGTGCAGCCGCACCAATGGAGGCTGCCCCCCAAATGCACCGACGACGAGTGCGACATGCTCCTGCCCGTCATCCGAAGCGCGGAAGGCGACGATTTGCGTTGGCGGCATGTCGTCCAGTGGCAGCCTGGCGCGAGCGACGATCTCGATCGAAGGCTCACGGCGCTCGCGTTCAATGTCGTCAGTCGAGACTGAGAGATCCGCCGCACCGGGGTCGAGTACCCACAGGGCCGGAAGCAATCCGGCCAAGCGCGCGAGAGCGAGCGCCGCCCGCATCGCTCCCATGCAATCGGTCGAGAGGGGCTGGAACGGACCGATCGGGGCTCGCTCGAGATCCTGACCCGGGTCGGCAATCGCCAGCGCACTGGCCGCATCGAGCCAAGAGGCATGGCCGAGTAGCACCGGGGCGGCGGGATCAGCGGCGTCGCGCTCATGTGCAAGATGGAGCGCAGCGGCGCGTTCGCCGCTGATCAGCAGCTTCGCTTCACCCGCCGGGTCGACGAGATCGAGCAGCTCCTGCGTCGTCGTTTCGACCGCCGCTACCGACGCGACTTTATCGATCCGTATGGCCCGGCCCGATCTGAGCGCCGCAACGGCAGCACGGACCTGGCCGCCTCGCTTCACGCCTCGATCTCGCAGATGAGCGGGACATGATCCGACGGGCGGTCCCAATTCCGGCACGGCTCAAGCACTTCGTGCCTCGTGAGATGTCCTGAAAGCTCGGGGGACGCCCACATATGGTCGAGCCGTCGGCCGCGGTCGTTCTTCGTCCAGTCCGGCGATCGATAGCTCCACCAGGTGAAGCAGCGCTCGGGGGCCGGCACGAACCTCCGGCCAATGTCGATCCAGTCGTGCGCTTCACGCAGGCGTGTCAGCGCGTCGACCTCGACCGGCGTATGGCTGACGACGGTCAACAGCGCCTTGGGGCTCCAGACGTCGCATTCGAGCGGCGCGACGTTGAAGTCGCCGACGATGATCGTGGGCTCCGATAGCGACTCCGACCAGCGGGTCATCCGCTCGATGAAGTCGAGCTTCTGGCCGAACTTCGGATTCTGCTCGCGATTCGGAGTGTCGCCGCCGGCCGGCACATAGACATTCTCGAGCCGGATTCCGCACTCGAGGCGGATGCCGATGTGCCGCGCTTCGCCATTGTCCTGCCAATCGTGCTTGCCCGGGTCCTTGAGCGGGACCCTGCTCAGGATGGCGACGCCGTGGTGCATTCGCTGGCCGTTCAGCGCCCTGTGCGTGTAGCCGTGGCGCTGGAACAGCTCTGTTGGAAAGATGCCGTCGAGGACCTTCGTCTCCTGAAGACACAGGATGTCCGGCTGCTGTTCGGCGATCAGCCGTTCCACGAGCCCGGTACGTGCCCGCACCGAGTTGATGTTCCAGGAGGCGATCTTCAGCCGTTTGCTCACCGGTGAGCGCTTACCCTGCATTGCCCCAGATGAAAAAGGCCCCCGCTCCGGGGGCATGGAGCGAGGGCCGACCAAGCGCTTGTCACGCAAGGGATCCTGTAGTGCCGGGTAACAGGGGGAAACCCCGCGCTCTACAGAATCGAGCCTTCTTGTAGGGCCCTGCCCCTGTCGCGGCGATGAACGGGTCGCAAACTGAAACTTTATTCCGGCGCCTTAATTTAGCGTCGCTTCTTAGGCTCCGCGTACGTGAAGGCGCTGTCCGGCACTGCGACGTTGTAGCGGACGTCGGAGAGCTTGACCGTAGTGCGATGGCCCTGCGGATCGATCGCCGTCCAGCCGTAAAGCTGCAGCCCGCCCGGAGCTGACGCGTCGCGCAGAAACGCGAGTGTTAGCTGCCCGTACTGCGACGTGTTTCGCGCGCGCGCCACGACGACACGGCTGTCGTTGCTGGGCAGGATCTCCGCCTTGCCGTTGAAATCGGGCGACGCGGACAGCAACGGGCCGAGCGGTGTTTTTGACAAAGGCCAGCTCGACTTTTGACCGACGGAGTAATCGAGGAAGGTCAATCTTTTGCCGTCAGCAACTAGCAGCAGGTCACCGCCGCTATAGGCGAACCGGACCTTGCCCGGCCGCTTCAGCTCGAGCGTGCCGGTGTCGGTGCGGCCCTTCGAATCGGTCTGCGTGAACTTCGCGGTCATCGTCTGCACCGAGCTGATGAAGCTCTTGAGCTGCGCCAGATCGGGCGATTCGGCGGCCGACGCAGGGACTGCGATCATGACTGTGACCGGCACGAGCGCGCGCGCGAGATTGGTTGCAAAACTCATGTCCAAAGCTCCTGGAATTTTCGCCGAAAACTGGCGTTCCCGCGTTGAATGCGTAGTGAACCCGACTGTTCCGCTGGGTTCAGGCTCAGATCGGGTGCCCGTCAGGGTCGATCAGCACTTCGCGGCGGCCGACGTGATCGGGCTGCCCGACCAGTCCGTCCTTCTCCATTCGCTCGATCAGCCGTGCCGCGCTGTTGTAGCCGACTCGGAGCTGTCGCTGCAAATAGGAGGTCGACGCCTTCTGGCTCTCGGCGACGATCTGAATCGCCTTGCGGTAGAGCTGGGTCTCCGCATCGTCCTCGCCCGCGGGTTGGCCGTCGAATAGATAGCCGCCGTCTTCGGGCTCCTCGGTGACTGCCTGGACATAATCCGGCGCGCCCTGCCTCCGCCAATGCTCGGCGACCGCGCGAACTTCCTCGTCGCTGACGAACGGACCGTGGACGCGGATAATCTGCTTGCCGCCGGGCATGTAGAGCATGTCGCCGCGCCCCAGGAGCTGCTCGGCCCCCTGCTCGCCGAGGATCGTCCGACTGTCGATCTTGCTCGTCACCTGGAAGCTGATTCGGGTCGGCAGGTTGGCCTTGATGACGCCCGTGATGACGTCGACCGACGGCCGCTGGGTCGCCATGATCAGGTGGATTCCGGCCGCGCGCGCCTTCTGCGCCAGCCGCTGGATCAGGAATTCGACCTCCTTGCCCGCGGTCATCATCAAATCGGCGAGCTCATCGACGACGACGACGATCTGCGGCAGCACCTCATATTCGAGTTCTTCCGTCTCGTAGAGCGGCTGACCGGTGTCGGCGTCGTAGCCGGTTTGAACCCGGCGACCGAGCTTCGCGCCCTTTGCCTTGGCTTCGCGGACCTTGGCGTTGAAGCTCGGCAGCGCTCGGACGCCAAGGTTCGCCATCATGCGATAGCGCTCCTCCATCTGCTCGACCGTCCACTTGAGAGCGCGAATCGCCTTGCCCGGCTCGGTCACCACCGGCGACAGCAGGTGTGGAATATCGTCGTAGATGCTCAATTCGAGCATCTTCGGATCGATCATGATCAGCTTCACCTGATCCGGACCGTAGCGGTAGAGCAGCGACAGGATCATGCAGTTGAGGCCCACCGACTTGCCCGAGCCGGTGGTGCCGGCGACGAGCAGGTGCGGCATTGGAGCCAGGTCGGCGATGACAGGGTCGCCGGCGATATTCTTGCCGAGGATCAGCGGCAGCGACATGTTCTGATCCTCGAACGCCTGACTTCCGATCAGCTCCGAAAGCGAGACCATCTCGCGCTTGGGATTGGGAAGCTCGATGCCGATCACGCTGCGACCGGGAATCGTCGCGACCCGGGCGGAGAGCGCCGACATGTTGCGGGCGATGTCGTCGGCCAGCGCGATGACTCGGCTGGCCTTGATGCCGCTCGCCGGCTCCAGCTCGTACATGGTGACGACCGGTCCCGGCCGGACCTCGACGATGTCGCCGCGGACGTTGAAATCGTCGAGCACGGTTTCGAGGAGGCGGGCGTTCCGCTCGAGCCCCGCGCGATCGATCTGCTGCCGGGTTTCCTTGGGCGGCGGCGACAGGAGGTCGACCGTCGGCAACTGATAGCTGTCGCCGAGAGCGAGGCTCGATTGAGCCGAAGATGTCTTTCGGTCCCTGGCGCGCCCCGCGGGAGCGACGGCTTTTGTCGGTTCTGCAACCGCGACGGTGGGTCGCGCCTTCGGCGGGGCAGCGGATATTGCGCGCTCCTCACGAACTTCGGTCGAGCGTGGCGCTGCGCGGCGTTCTCTGGGCTGACGGCTGAACAGGCCCGCGATCCACCCGAGCTCGCCTTCAGTGAGGCCCAGCGCAAAATAACCAACGAGGAGTCCGGCGAGAGCGAAGATCAGCAGCACGGCGAATCGCGCCGGTGCAGCAATTTCCGGATTGCGGATCAGTCCGATCGCCCCGTCCACGAGATGCGCGGACGCGAGTCCCAATGCCCCGCCCCATCCGGCAGGTAGCCCGGAGACGGCGGAGCCGCTGGTCAGCCCGAGCGCGATTCCGAGCAGCACTGCGCCGACCGCGGCAAGCAGCAGCCCGCGTCCGATCCGCCCCACGGGCTCCAATCGGATCATCCGGAGACCGGCGATCGCGATGACGGGCAGGAACAAGGCAGAGCCGAGACCAAACAGCAGCAACAAGACGTCGCTGGAATAAGCGCCAATGCTGCCCAGCCAATTGGTCGGGGGGCCGCCGGCGGCAGTGCTCAGGGAGGGATCGTTGGGGTTGTGCGTGGCGAGGGCCAGCGCTGCGGCCACGCTGGCGGCGAGGAGCAAGGTGCCCCAGCTGCGCACGAAGAAGCGCCGCACAGCCTCGCGCAGCGCATCCCGCCAGTCGGGCGCCAGTTCGCGCTTCGGCGCGCGTGTGGCGACGGTCGCCATGTCCCACCCCCAAGAAGTTGGCGGGTAGAATCCCCCACCCGGAGTCCGCGGTCAAGCATTCCTCCCCCAGATTTCTGGAGGACGGGGACCATCCGCAGGTGGTGGAAGGGTATTCCAGGCCGGCAACACGCCCCTCCACCGCACTTAATGCGGTCCCCCTCCCCTGCGAATGCAGGGGAGGATATAGCGTGCTCGATGGACCGCGCGGACGTGATCATCTTCGGCGGGGGGCTCGTCGGACTGGCGCTTGCCTCCGCGCTCGATTCGAGCGGAGTTTCGGCGATCGTGGTCGATCCCGCGGACCCCGCGCCGCGGGCAGACGCAGCGTTCGACGGGCGCACCAGTGCGGTTTCGTCAAGCTCGATGCGGATGCTCCGGACCATCGGGGTCGCCGATCACCTTGCAGAGCCGGGATGCCCGATCTGGCGAATCGCGGTAGCGGACGGGCTCAGGCCAGGCGGGCTGCATTTCGATGCCGACGACGGCGAGCCGCTCGGCTTCATGCACGAGAACCGGAACTTGCGCGCGGCTCTCCAGGCGCGCGCCGAGGCAGGCAAGAACGTGTGGCTCCTGTGGAAGTCGAAGGTGACGAACGCCCAGCGTGACGAGCATGGTGTCATCGTGGCGCTCGATGATGGACGGAAGCTGAGCGCCCCGCTGCTGGTCGCTGCTGACGGCCGCAACTCGGCGACGCGGGAGGCCGCCGGAATCGCCGTCGCCCGGTGGAAGTACGATCATCAGGCGATCGTCTCGGTGCTGCGTCACGAGCGCGAGCACGAGCATGTCGCCTATGAGATTTTCTATCCGACGGGCCCGTTCGCGCTGCTGCCGATGAACGACGACAAGGCCGGCCACAGTTCGGCGATCGTCTGGTCAGTGCCGGAGGACGATGCAGCAGGCTGGCTGTCTTTGAGCGATTCGGATTTCGCGGCGGAAGCGCAGGCGGCAATGGGCGACTTCCTCGGCAAGATCGAAATGCTCGCGCCCCGATCCACTTTCCCGCTCGGTTTCCACCATGCCGCGCAGATCACTGCGAATCGTCTGGCGCTCGTCGGTGATGCGGCGCATGCGATTCACCCAATCGCCGGCCAAGGGCTGAACCTCGGCTTTCGCGACGTCGCCGCCCTGGCCGAAGTGCTGGTCGAGGGAGCGCGGATCGGTCTCGACCTTGGCGACAAGCAATTGCTGGATCGGTACCAGCGCTGGCGCTCGCTCGATGCGCTGTCGGTCGCCTTCGCCACCGACACGCTCACGCGCATCTACGGAATTCCGGGAAAGGCGGCCTCGGCGGTCCGGCGCTTCGGAATGGCCGCGGTCGGGCGGATTTCGCCGTTGCGCCACCGGCTGATGAGCGAAGCCCGAGGCACGAGCGGCGACCTGCCGCTGCTGCTCCGGGGATTGCCGATTTAACTCTCCTCCCTGTCGGCGAAGCCGATGGGGAGGTGGCAGCGCGAAGCGCTGACGGAGGGGCCCCTCCACCATTCCGCTACGCTCCATGGTTCCCCTCCCCACGAGCTTCGCTCGCAGGGAGGAGCTTCTCACTGAATCGTCTGTTCGACGTCGGCGCCGCCGCTTACCGCAGCACGATGGAATTGCATCAGCTGGACTAGCAAATCGGCTCTCCCCACCAGCGTCGGCTGCTCCAACAGCGCCTGCTTCGCGCCGACATCAAACGGAGCGACCTGGGCAATCGCGTTGACGAGCATTTCATCATCGAGCCGGCTCACGGCATTCCAGTCGACGGCGAGTCCCATTGCATCACCGAGCCGTCGCGCCTCCCGCTCGACCTCAGCGCGCTCGGCCAGCGAGAGAGGCGGCGGCTCGCTGTCATCGAAGGCCTCGATATCGATGTCCGCGCAGCGATAGAGCGTGTCGGCCTTCGCTTCACTGACGAGGCGGAAGCGGTTCGTTCCCAACAGCACGATGTTGTAGCGGCCATCGTCGAGCTCCTCGACGCCGACCAGCTCACCGAGGCATCCGACGGCGTAGAGCGGCGCCTGGTTGTCGTCGTCGAGACGGTGCGGCTGGATCATCGCAATCCGCCCCGGCCCTTCGATCGCGTCGCTGACCATCTCGCGGTAGCGCGGCTCGAAGATGTGCAGCGGAAGCTGCGAGCGCGGGAACAGGATCGCACCGGGAAGTGGAAAAATAGGCACCCGGAGCAGCCTGCTCATGTGAAGAGCAGGGCAGACAGGCGGCGGCGCTGCATGCTCGACCAGGGGTCTTCGAGCCCCTGAGCCTCGAGCAGCTGAAGAAACCGCTGCCGAGCGGCCCCTTCGTTCCATTCACGGTCGCGCCTGATGACGTCGAGCAGCGCATCGGCGGCGGCATCGCGGTCGCCTACCGCCATTTTTGCAGAAGCCAATTCGAATCGCGCTTCATTGTCGTCGGGATTCGCGGCGAGCCTTTTCTCCAGTGCCGCTGTGTCGGCCGCGGGCGCGGCGGACGCGACTTCCAGCGCAGCGCGGGCGCGCGCGACCTCGGGCTTACTCGCCAGTTCCTGCGGCAGCCCATCGATCAGCTGACGAGCTTCCGTCGTTTCGCCGCCAGCGACCAGCGCCCGCACCAGCCCGCCGATCACCGCCGGGTTGTCGGGCGCCATATCCCGCACCTGCCGGAAGATATTGGCCGAGCGGGGTGGATCGCCTTCCTCCAGCACCTGTTCGCCCATGGCAACCAGGGGTTCGATTTCGGCCTGCGGAGTCGCGCCTTCCGGCTCGATCTTGAGCTGGGTCAAGAGCTGGTCGAGGGCCTTCTTGATCTGTCCCTCGCTGCGGTAGTTGGTGAGGTCCGCGACGGGTTGCCCGCGATAGATCGCATAAACGGTCGGAATTGACTGGATCCGGAACTGGGCAGCGAGAAGCTTATCCTGGTCGACGTCGATCTTGGCGAGCTTGACGCCCTTGTCGGCATAGTCCGCGGCGACCTTGTCGAGGATCGGCGAGAGCTGCTTGCATGGGCCGCACCATTCGGCCCAGAAATCGAGCACGACGAGCGCCGTCATCGACGGCTCGATGACGTCTCGCTCGAAGCGCTCGATCGACTCGCGCTCGGCTTCGGTAAGCCCAAGTGTCGCCACGACTTCGGAAGACTCCCTTCAATGACCGTTATGCGGGGCCCATATGGGCGGGTGCAGAGGCCGCCACAAGCGCCTTGCAGGAGCGCGCACCGCCATGCTAGGCGCGCGCCTCACCTCCGTCGGCAAGCCGCCGGCGCCAGCTCAGAGCGGGCGTAGCTCAGGGGTAGAGCACAACCTTGCCAAGGTTGGGGTCGAGGGTTCGAATCCCTTCGCCCGCTCCAATTTTCTCAATAACTTAGGCCCGATTCGCGGCTCGGCCAAAAATCTCCGGTCAACACGGTGGTCAACACCACTGCTATTTTGTCCGCACACGTCTCAAGGCGTCTAAGGCGTTACTTCGCCAAGATCAGCGCGGCGCCGACCATGACGAAGAGCACGGCTCCCGCGGCAAAGCGGAACGTCAGGATTCGGACGAGTTCTTGGATGTCTTTGCGGGTGGCTACGTTGCTCATGCGCGGATGATTAGCTTCGCAGCACCGGGAGGCAAGTCGCCTCAATCGTGGCGACCGAGTGGTCGATGATCTGCGAAACTTCGTCCACCTCGCCCTTCTTCAATGTGATCTCATACATACCGCGCCGGATTTGCCTGCTGAAATCAGGGTCCGAGCCATTGTCATCGGCGTAGGATGCGGCGTCGATTTCAAGGATGTCGAATTGGCGACTGAGCGACTCAATTGCAGCTTCCAATTTTTCGCCGAACAGCGCGCGGGCCATGGGCAAGCATTGGTCAAGCGCTTCGCGCTTCGGCCCCGCCTCAATCAGCCGATTAACGTATGCTTGGAACGTCCTCATCCGCCGCTTCTTCGCATCGTCAAAGTGTTGCCAGCCCGGATTCAGGGCCACGGCGCGTTCAGCCACTTCTAGTTCGCCGCTCCACATTGCATCGGTGCGGATAGTTTTGAGCGCGCGCCGGACCTTGTAAGTGGCCTCAAGGATCCTTTCAGATTGTGCGATTTTCCGCTCAGCCAATTGCTGCCTTCGCCACGACTCGACCGTGCGTCCGCCGATGACGGCCGCAACGATGATGGCCACCGCGCCAAGCAACGTGCCGATGCCCTGCACCATCGTCCCTATGGCCGTCGTGGCGGCCCAATCGATCCTCATGGCAACCCCTCCGTTCGCGCCCGGTCCCGAATGACCGCCGCGCGCTCATCGTCTTTCTTTATCTCCGCCCACCCATAGATGGTGCGCAGCGCGTCCTCCATGGCGCGGAGCCGCCCCGCTCGCCTCTCATCCGACAGCGCCCGCCAAAAGTCCCGATATGGCTCAGCGGACGACCAAATCCGCGGATGGAGTGAAGCAAGATAGGCCAGCGCGAGTCGTAGCGCCCAAGTGCGGCGGACCGGCCCGAGTTCCGCTTGGGCCACCGCCTCTTCAAGAGCGTCCAAGGCGAAGAGCCGTAATCGTTCGTCCGCGAGTCGCACGGCCGCGATATGGAACAAAAAGGGAACAGATTGCCAGCCCCGGGGAGCGGAGATTGTTACACGAGTCTCACGGCCCGGACTTTTTCACAATAAACCTAGTCACATGTCGGTTTCTTCGTGACGCTGATTCAGCCGATGGCATACATAGGGCTCTGGCCCGCGGATAGGCGGGTGCTCGATTTCTTCACCGGATCGGGCGGAATGTTCGGCCGGGCCATTTGGGTCCAAGGGGAGCGCGGGTCCAAACCGATGCTCCGCCACCGTCCCGGCCGAACGTTCTCAACTTAGCAAGAATGCTAAGCGCAGCACATTCAAATATGCGAAATTCGCAACTCCACCCTCATGCGGGAGCGGCTGAAGAGAATCGACGGCTAAGCGCAAAGGATTGATGCGCGTCAACTTGCCTCACGCCTATCGGCCGCTATCCCGCCGCGCATGAACGAAGATGTGATCGCCCGAATGCGCGCCCGGGTGAAGCAACTCCGCAAGGTTCTGGACCTTGCCTACGATCCGCGCATGAAAGCGATTATCCAGTAAGTCATTGACGAAGGCGAAGCGGACATCGCCAAGCTACAGGCAGAGGACCGCCCGCCCACCTAAGTTATTGCATTTGGCGCGAACTTTGGCATTTCCCTCGCCAACGCAAGGGCGGGGTTCAAGTGCGCGTATATGATCACGAGGGCGATGACGCTCCACTTCAACAATACCGACTCTATTTCCTAGACGACGCTGGTCACTTTGCTGGACCTCCGCATGAGTTTGAGGCGGCCGACGACAGCACGGCGTTGAAGTTGGCCGAGGCGTGGCGGGAAGGACGGAGAATAGAACTTTGGTGTCGTGAGCGCCTAGTGCGCACATGAGAACGGGTGCGCCGAGCCGCACCCGCCCCCGTTCATCGGCACGCTGCCAAGCCGCTCGTCGCTCAACAAATCCTACATTGCAAGCCTCAGTAGCGGCGCGGCCGCCTCCCTGCCCCAGCCGTTCTCCAATGCCCGGGCCAGCCGTCGCGCGAGCCATTGCCAATCGGCCGCGGTGACCGGCCGGAGCCGGTAAAGGCGCCGCTCCAAGCGCCCTAGGTCATAGAGTTCTCCGGTCGTGGGGCCGCCGATCCGCTCGCCGCCGACGCGGTCCGCCTCGTCAATCGCGGCCGCAATCCGGCCGAAGGCTGAGGCGTTTGATTGTTTCGCCCGGCCCCCCGGGTGTATTGCTTCAACGGCCATGCCCGCTCCCATAAAGCGTGTGTGGTTAGAGCCGGAGCGGGGTTGCTGCCCCGTTTCCGGCTCGCTTGCCTTCGCGTCGGTCGGCGCCAACGGTCAAACGACCGGATCAACCGTTGACGCCGACCCTCTTGGCGATAACGGACCGTCCGCCGCCGCTCCGTTGCGTCCGGTGGTCATCCGGTGCGAATCGGGTGCCAAGTTAGAGTGTGATCGCAGCATGTCAGTTCCGAAGAAGCACCACTACCTTCCCGAATTTTTCATGCAGCGGTGGGCCGATGCGGAGGGCAAGGTGACCGAGTATCGGCGACCGCACGAAAACCTCGTGGTGAAGCAAAAGCATCCGGCCGCTACGGGCTATTTGCCCGAACTCTACGCCAACACGAGCAAAGCGGACCCGGTCGAGAGACAGGCCCTTGAACTCCTGTTCATGCAAAAGCTGGACACGCTCGCGGCGGACGCGCTTGCCTATCTTGAAGCGCACGGCGCGAAGCCAGTTGATAATGATCTGCGCAGCGCTTGGTCGCGGTTCCTGATGTCGTTGATGCATCGCTCGCCGGAGCGCGTGAAATATCTCGTGGAAAAGGTCCGCGCCTATGAGGAAGGGACTCTCCATCCCGATTTGAAGGCGAAATATGACGGGCTCCGTGGCCCCAATGACCCTCCGACCTTCGAGGGGTGGTTGGAGGCGACGGGCCCTTACGGACCGAACATGGTCGTGGGGCTAATTCAGGGCCTCTCCGACAGCCAAAAGATCGGGCCGGTGTTTAATGAAATGCGGTGGGCGGTTCACGAAGTTGATGGAGCCTTCGGCTTTTTGACCGGCGATATGCCAATCCTGATCAGTGATGGATTGGGCCACAACGGCTCGTTCGTCTTGCTTGCCATCGGACCGTCTCGGCTCTTCATTGGCGCACACAATGCGGAGGTCATCAAATCCTTCACGAAACAGTCCCACAATGCACTGCAACGGGGACTCAACGACGCGTGCGTGCGGCAATCGCGCCATGTGATTGTGGGGCGCGGCGAATCTCAAAGGACGTTCGTGGACCGCCGCTTCCTCAAAGAAGCTAATCTGTCGATTGGGGCCGCCGGGCTCGCGATATGGGCACCGCCAATAGCCGACCTCTGAGCCCTAGTCGCTCAACAGCCCCGATTGCGCACTCGCCAGCCGGTTCAATTCGCGCCGGACCTCCCGCGCCGTCTCCTGAGGATCCCGCGCGCCGTTGATGTTGAGGTTTTGAATGTGCACGCCGCCGGACCGCCCATACGGCCCACCGTTGTGGCGGCGCATCGCCGCAATGTGGTGGTTGGGGACGATGCGGCCGTTGTCGTTGGCCCGGAACAGTTCCGGCCCCCTCTCACCGACCAGATAGAGGCCGCCGCGGCGCACCGGGCCACCGCTGGCGCGGGCACCCGCCAAGAGCCGCGTTTGCTCTTTGTTGATGTTGAGCCGCGCGCCGACCGGGTTGCTCATGACGTCGCGGAGTTTGGTGGCGAGCCCGAAGGTGAGGGAGTCGGCGATTTTCCAGCCCAGCCCCTTCCAATCGAAACTCAGCGCCCAATTCTTGAGGGCCGCCCAGCCGCGCGTCCACGCCTTCATCAGCGGGCCGCGGAAGTAATAAGCGAGGGCAAGCACCACGCCGCCTAGGATGATGGCCCAGCCGATGGGGTTGGAGAGAAGCGCGAACGCACCGGCCATGCCCTCCATGACCACCGGGGCCAGCCGCAAGAGGCCGTTGAGAAGCAACGGCGCCGCACGGACCGCGAGGCCGCCCACCCAAAACATCGCCTTGCCGAACACCTTGAGCGGACTCATCACGAAGCCGAGGGCCACGCCGAACACCTTGAAAGTGGCGGCAATCGCGCCCAGCCCCATGAGCGCCGCCATGCCCTTGGCCCACATCGGATGCCGGTCGAAGGCTCCGGCGAGCCAGTTGATTGCACCCGCCAGCTTCGTGAGCGCGGTGATGGTTTGCGGCGTTATCGCCTTGCCGATGACCGTTTCCAGATTCTTGAGCGAAGCGGCCGTCGCGGCGAGCGCCATCTTGGGGTCATTGCGCAGCGCCATCGCATAGGCTTGGTCCGGCCCGAGCGCCTTGCTGAAAAGCGCCTCGTCCTTGTGCAACCGGCCGCGCTGGACCGGGTCGAGCAATGTGCTGGCGAGCCGTGCCGCCGTCTCCCGGCCGAACAGCTTTTTGCTTTGGAGCAGCATGGCGTTGCGGTCGTCGGTGTTGACGCCGTGCGCCTTGAGCGCGGGGATGAGCACTTGCTCCGTCCATTGAAGCGGGTCGCGCATGGCCAGGTCGGTCCCGCGAAGTGAGCCGGCCGTCCATCCGGATTTGCTGAGGTTGCCGCCGGTGCCCACCTTCGGCACGAGCCCGAGCCGCACCCACTCATCCGTGATTTTCTTCCCGCCGACGCCGACGCGGCCGAGGATTTGGTTGAGGAACGCGGTTTGCATCGTGCCCGCCCGTTCGCCGCCAAATTCCTGAATCAGCGACGGCGCGATGCGCGTGAGGTAGCGCTCAGAGAAGTTGCGGACGGCGGGGTTGGCTTGCTGGACGAAGCCGAGGAATTGCTCCGGGTTTACCGTGCCGTGAGTGGCCACCATCGCCTGAAATAGCTTCGACGCCTCACCCTGATAGCGGTGGTGGTCCATCGCCGAGCCACGGATTTCAAAGGCGCGGATGAGTTGGTTGAACACCTCGCCGGGGTCGCCGACCTTGTCGCCCAGCATGTTGGTGAGCATTCCGCCCATTTTCTGATTAAAGGTAAGGTTTTCCAGCGCGTGCCCGAAGTTGCCGTATGCCAGCGTCGTCTCGTTTAGGACTTTGAGGTTGTCCGTGAGCGTGGACGTGG
>JBQCCG010000109.1:0-4999 GCA_051962455.1 Sphingomicrobium sp.
CCTTCTTAGTTTTGTGGGTTTGGTATAAAGGGTTTTTTTTTTGTGTGGGGCGGTCACCACCCCTCCGTCAGCCTTTGGCTGCCACCTCCCCGTTCCGGGGAGGATTAAGCCGCCATGCCGTTGACGAAGGCCTTGGCGGTCGAGGTGAAGTTGGCGATCTGCTCGGAGAAGCGGCCGAAGCCTTGCTCGACCTGGTCGATGTCCTTGGCGACGTTTTCCGTATCGGAGCGGATTGCCGCGATGGTCGAGCTCATCGAGTCGGCGGCAAGCGCGGTCTCGTCCACCGCGGCAGTGATCATCGTGACCGTCTGCGCCTGGAGCTCCATGGCTTCGCGGATTCGGTCGGCCGAGGTCTGCACTTCCTCGACCGTCCCCTGAATCGATCCGTTCGCCTCGACGGTCTGCTTGGTCGCCTGCTGGATCGCGGTGATCTTGGCGGTGATGTCGTCGGTCGCGCGAGCGGTCTGCGACGCCAGGCTTTTCACCTCCTGAGCGACTACCGCGAAGCCGCGGCCGGCATCGCCCGCGCGCGCCGCCTCGATGGTGGCGTTGAGCGCCAGCAGGTTCGTCTGGCCGGCGATATCCCGGATCAGGCTCAAAATGGATTCGATCGCTTCGACGTGAGCCGACAGCGCCTGACTGACCTTCACCGCCTGGCTCGCCTGATCGCCGGCGCGGGTCGCGACGTCGGCGGCGACCTCGACTTCGGAACGAGCGTCCTCGATCGCCCGGATCAGGCCCGCTGCGGTCTGGGCCGCTTCGCGCATGGCGACCGCCGACTGCTCTGCGGCGGCGGCGACTTCGCTGGTCTTGCCGAGCATCCCGCGCGCCGAGGCGGCGGTCGAACGGGTGCGTTCGCTGAGCGCCTTCGACTGGTCGGTGCTGGCGCGGACGAGGTCGGAGACTCGGCGTTCGAAATCATCATTCTCGCGGCCACGCGTGTCGGCAGCGTCGATCGCTTCCAAGAGCGCAACCTGGGCGAGAATGATGTCGGTCTCGATTGTCGTAAGCCGCTGGAACGCGGCGACGCACTCCTGGAGGGTGTCGCTCTTATCTTCGAATCGCTCGAACATGCCGGCGATCACCCGCGTTTTCAGCTGGTCGCGGGCGGCGATATATTGCGGAACCGACGTCTTCTCACGGAAAATCCGGCGGCCATATTCGGCGACGTTCTGGATCCAGCTGGCGTCGACCGTGCCGGCGTAATGAGTCTTGACGATTTTCGCGGCCTCGTTGCCGAATTGATCTCGGACCTCGGCCTCAATCAGGTCGCCCACTTTCTCCCGCAGAAGCTGGAGGTCGCGGCCGAGAGAACCGTCGCCGTTGTAGGACTCAAGCCGCTCCTTCACCTGCTTGTCGGTCAGGTGCTGCAGCTGTCCAGTCTCGCCAGTCATTCGTCCGCTCTCCGTCAAATTCTTCGGCCGTTCGGCAGATGCTCTTGCGCCGATAATGGTTAAGGGCGGGTTAGGGGGGGGCGAGCGCGCTCGAAACTTGCCTGATCGCGGGCCGCGCCCTAAGCGGCGGCACCATGGCAAGCGCCCGACCCCGACCACTTTCTCCGCACCTGACGATCTGGCGGTGGGGACCGCACATGGTCGTCTCGATCCTTCACCGCGCGACCGGGATCGCCCTGAGCTTTGCCGGCCTCGGCATCCTCACCTGGTGGCTGTTCGCGATCGGCAACGGCACGGATGCCTATGGCGGCTTCGTCAAGGCCGCCCAGAGCCCCATCGGGATCATCGTCCTCGTCGGAATCACGTGGAGCTTCTTCCAGCATCTGCTCTCGGGGATTCGGCACCTGACGATGGATACCGGCGCGGCGTTCGAGCTCGGGGTCAACAAGACGTTCGCGGTCCTGACGATCGTCGGCTCGGTGCTGCTGACCGCGGCGCTGTGGATTTACCTGCTGGGAGTGGCGAAATGAGCTTGGGCGACAGCGCCACGCCGCTGGGCAAGGCGCGCGGCACCGGCTCCGCGCGCGAGGGCGGCGAGCATTGGATCACGGAGCGGGTGACCAGCATCGCGCTGCTGCTCCTCGGCGTCTGGCTGATCGCGTCGCTGCTTCTGCTGCCCAAGCTCGACCAGCGGACGCTCGTCGAGTGGCTCCATGCGCCGACGGGATTCATTCCGATGGCGCTGCTGGTGATCGTCGGCTTTCGTCACGCGCTCGATGGGGTGAAGGTCAGCGTCGACGATTATGTGCATGAGGAGGGCAGCCGATTCGTCATCAGCACTTTGCTGCTGTTCCTCGCCGTCGCGGGCGGCGCAATCGCCTTGTTCGCGCTGGCGCGGATCGCGTTCGGAGCGATCGGGTGAGCGCCTATCCGATCGTCGATCATACTTATGATGTTGTTGTCGTCGGCGCCGGCGGCTCCGGCCTCCGGGCGACGATGGGCGCTGCCGAGCACGGCCTGAAGACCGCCTGCGTCACCAAGGTCTTTCCGACCCGAAGCCATACCGTCGCGGCGCAGGGCGGAATCGCCGCGAGCCTCGGCAACATGGGCCCCGACCACTGGCAATGGCACATGTACGATACGGTCAAGGGCTCCGACTGGCTCGGCGACCAGGACGCGATCGAATATATGTGCCGCGAAGCGCCCGCCGCGGTCATCGAGCTCGAGCATATGGGCCTGCCGTTCAGCCGCACCGAAGACGGCCGCATCTACCAGCGGGCCTTCGGCGGAATGACCCAGGACATGGGGCAGGGGCCGCCCGCGCAACGCACCTGCGCCGCCGCCGACCGAACCGGGCACGCCATGCTTCACACGCTCTACTCGCAAAGTCTGAAGCACGACGCCGACTTCTTCGTTGAATATTTTGCAATCGATCTCATCATGCAGGACGGCGCATGCCGTGGAGTGGTCGCGCTCAATCTCGACGACGGGTCGATCCACCGCTTCCGCGCGCAGGCGGTGGTGCTCGCGACCGGAGGCTACGGTCGGGTCTATTTCACCGCGACTTCGGCGCACACCTGCACCGGCGACGGCAATGCGATGGTGCTCCGCGCCGGCCTGCCGCTGCAGGACATGGAGTTCGTTCAGTTCCATCCGACGGGGATCTACGGCGCTGGCGTGCTGATCACGGAAGGCGCGCGCGGCGAAGGCGGCTACCTGACCAACTCCGAGGGCGAGCGCTTCATGGAGCGCTATGCCCCGCACGCCAAGGACCTCGCCAGCCGCGACGTCGTGTCACGCGCGGAAGCGATGGAAATCCGCGAGGGCCGGGGGGTTGGCGAGCACAAGGATCATATCTTCCTTCACCTCGACCATATCGACCCCAAGATTTTGCACGAGCGGCTGCCGGGTATCACCGAAACCGCCAAGACCTTCGCCGGCGTCGACCTGACGCGTCAGCCGATCCCGGTCGCGCCGACGGTCCACTACACGATGGGTGGAATCCCGACGAACTATCATGGCGAGGTCGTCACGCTGAAGGATGGCAACCCGGATTCGGTGGTGCCCGGCCTGTTCGCGGTCGGCGAAGCAGCGTGCGTCAGCGTCCACGGCGCGAACCGCCTGGGCTCCAACAGCTTGATCGACCTGGTGGTGTTCGGCCGCGCCGCGGGCATTCGCCTCGGCGAGATCGTCAAGAAGAACGCTCTGCCCGAGCCGCTACCCAAGGATGCGGCGGAGCTCGCGCTCAGCCGCCTCGATACCTTCCGGCATGCCGAAGGCGGAAGCCCGACCGCGGAAATCCGACTCGACATGCAGCGTACGATGCAGTCCGACTGCGCGGTGTTCCGAACCGACCGGACGCTTGGCGAAGGGATCGCCAAGATCGACAAGATCTACCACCGCATGGCTGACGTCCATGTCACCGACCGAAGCCTCATTTGGAACAGCGACCTCGTCGAGACCCTCGAGCTCGACAATCTCCTCGCCCAGGCGGTGGTGACGATGCATTGCGCCGACAACCGCAAGGAAAGCCGCGGCGCGCACATGCAGGAAGATTATCCCAAGCGCGACGACAAGAACTGGATGAAGCACACCGTCGCCTGGTTCGACGGCTGGGGCGGCAAGGGCGGCGAGGTCAGGATGGACTATCGCCCGGTGCACGACTTCACGCTGACCGACGACATCCAGACCATCCCGCCCAAGCCGCGGGTGTATTGATGGGAGCTCCCGCGAGTTAGGCGAAAGCCTTCCAGCCCAGCCAGAACAGGACCAGCAGGGCGGCGATGCCGGTCGTCACGGCGGCTCCTTCCCACCACTTCACCTGGAAGTGTTTCTTGTGGTCTTCCATGAACGCGTCGAGGTTCGACCGGATGTTGTCATTGGCGGTGAGCAGACCGATCTCCAGGTGGCGGCCGGTTCGCATGAACGTGACGATCTCCTGTGCTTCGGCTTCGGTAACGCCAGGATAGCGGCTCACCAGGTCTGCCACCCGTTCGCTGGCCGTGCGCCGTTGCGGGAAGACTTTCCCGACGTGGTGCGGATAATGGTAACTCACTGACTCTACTCCGTGCGAGCGAATGCTTGTGCAATCGCTCGCTACTTGAATGAAGAAGATGCGCCGCTTCGAAGCGATGCGCTGCTCATTGGGGATGCCCCGGACGCAACCGGACCGCAGAGGGCCGGCCCCCGAGGCGCTAGAGTCGTGCCGTGCTGCTGCCGGGATGCAGCTGAGGCCGTCTGAACTGAGATTGTCCAGTCATAAGAGCGATATGGAGCCGGGTGACGGGTAATCAAGGCATCCGGAACAAGCCTTGCCTTCCGTCCTCAAGCCTCTCGCAGTTCCGCTGCATATCGTGCCGCCTTTTCGGCATAATGCGCCGCAGAGGCGCGGAGGAGCTGGCGCTCCTCGTCCGTGACCTGCCGCACCACCCTGGCCGGGACGCCGATGTTCAGGCCGCCGCGGTCGAAACGTTTGCCCTCGGTGACCAGTGCGCCCGCGCCTACGATGCACTCGGGCGCAATCATCGCGCCATTGAGGATCCGCGCGCCCATTCCGATCAGGCAGTCGTCCGCGATCGTGCAGCCGTGGAGGATCGCCTGGTGTC
>JBQCCG010000110.1:0-2115 GCA_051962455.1 Sphingomicrobium sp.
TCCCGGATTGACCGCCGCGCGCAGCGGCCGAGATGGTCGAGCAGGACGGGCGCCAGCTCTGTGGGCCAATAGCCGATCAGTTGCTGGCCTTCGACCACCGCGGGGCCGTCGCCGATCAGCGTCTCGATCAGCGCGCCGGGCAGCAAGGGCATGTCGCAGCCGGTGCTGAGAACGCCACCGAATCCTTTTTGCCGGGCATGCAGCAAGGCGGCGGCGAGCCCGCCCAGCGGCCCCATTCCGGGTGCGGGCCGGTCGGGCAGGCATGTCCAGCGTGGATCGGACCGGCCGCAGACCACCAGCTCTTCGGCATAGGGCGCGAGCGTCGCCGCCGCATGGTCGATCAGCGGGCGTCCGTCGAGCAGCGCCAAAGCCTTGTCGCTGCCGAAGCGGGTCGATTGTCCGCCGGCCAATATCGCGCCGAGAATCCTGCGAGCCATGCGCTGTCATGGCGCATGAGGGGCGGGGCCGCTAGCGGCGTCGGAGCAGCCGTTCGAGTTCGGTGCCCCGGCGCGGCTTGGCTGCATTGGGGTCTTCTTCGGCACACTCCGCTTCAAGCGCGGTTCGAATTTGCTGGATCTCGCTGTCGGTGCGATGCTCGAGGCCGATGAACTGGCCGCGTGCGGGCTCTATCGCGCGGATGATCTCGTCGAGCTTCGCCTGCATCGCGGCAGCATCGCGGTTCTGCGCATTCTGGATCAGGAAGACCATCAGGAAGGTGACGATGGTCGTGCCGGTATTGATGATCAGCTGCCAGGTATCGGAATAATGGAAGATCGGGCCCGTCACCGCCCAAGCTGCCACCACGGCGAGCGCCAGGATGAAGGCTATCGTATCACCGACCCAGCCGGAGAGACGGGTGGCGATTGCGGTGAAGAAGCGATCGATCATAGCTTTCCGTCCCTGCGACGCCGTGGGTGGCAGCATTCGCGGGCGGAACGTGACGATGGCGAAAGGGATGCGGCAAGCGCGAAAAAAATTACGTAAGTTAAAGAGAGGCTGGGCTAATGTTTGTTCGGCACCACGCTGACCTTGCCGCTTCCTTCCAGCGTCGCAATGCGCACATCAGCCGGGTCGTCGACCTGCTCAAGGCGGAGCGCTTCGTGGAGATCATCGGTGCTGAGATTGGCGCGTCTCAGGGCATGAGGGTCGACTTCGCCATCCGTCACCAACCGTACCGGCCGGGATTTCACGAGCCAAGCCATCGCGCCCCAACGCATGGCCCCCATTGCGAGCAGCCGGTGGAGGAGGACCAGCACCAAGGTTGCCGATCCGGATGGGATCACATCCGCCTTGCCGGTCATGATCCGGCTGATGTTCGAACCCACGATCAGCGCGACGATGATGTCGAGCGGCGAATATTGGGCGAAGGTCCGCCGGCCCGCGATGCGGATGCAGATTATGCCGAAGACGAAGAGCAAAACCGCGCGCACGCAGAGCTGTTGCGTATCCGCGCCCTGATCGGGGCCGATGAGCTGCCGGAACCAAGACATGGAGCCGCTAACGTCGCGCGTGCCGATCGGTTTCTAGATCAGACTTGATCAGTGCGTGGTTTCGGACCCCGCCGCGCGTTGCGGCAAAGTCAGCAGGCAGATCACGATGAACCCGGCAAGGACTGCGGAGGCGAGCGGCCGGCTGAACGCCAGCCCGCCTTCCGCCACCGGCTTGTCGAACAGGTCGCCCAGCGTCGCGCCGAGCGGGCGCGTCAGGATGAAAGCGACCCAGAACAAGAGCACGTGCGACACGCGCGTCCAATAATAAGCGGCCACGACTACCAGCAGCGCGGCGCCGAAAACCAATGCGCCGCCGCCGAAACCGAGCCCGCCCGTGTCCGCCGCCCAATCGCCGAGCGCGGTGCCGAGCGTCTGCGAAAAGGTGATCGTGATCCAGTAGAAGGTTTCCTCGCGAGGCTCGGTGACCGTATTCACGTCAACCGTGCCGACGGTCTTGTACCAGGCAAATAGAGACAGAAGGACACAGCTGAGCAGCAGGATCGAGCCACCCGGATACCCAATGCCGAGGGACCGATCCGCGAAGTCGGCGAGGGTTGTCCCGCATGTCGTTGAAGCGACGATCGTTGCCCAATAGAGCCACGGGTTGAATTTACACGCTCTGATC
>JBQCCG010000111.1:0-8100 GCA_051962455.1 Sphingomicrobium sp.
GATCATGTCGGCGACGTTGATTCCGACATCCTCCGCCGTGATGTAGCGCCCACCAAGACTCTCCACCGCCTTCCCGAAGGCGTGGAGCATGTCCGGGCTCTTGGTGCGATTTTCGTCGGCAAGCAGGACCGACTTGCCGCCCCCGAGCGGCAGCCCGGCCATCGCATTCTTGTAGCTCATTCCGCGCGACAGCCGCAGGGCGTCGGTCAGCGCTTCCTCACCTTTGGCGTAGTGCCAGAAGCGAGCCCCGCCGGCGGCAGGTCCGAGGTGGGTCGAATGGATCGCGATGATGGCCTTGAGCCCGCACTTCTCATCGGTGAAAAAATGGATGTCTTCGTGCGCGTCAAAATCGGGCAAGCCCCAGGGCGTAGTCATTGCTATCAAAATTTCCGGTTACAATTCAAGGAAATGGGGCGATCGAGGGGACTTGAACCCCCGACCCTCGGTACCACAAACCGATGCTCTAACCAGCTGAGCTACGATCGCCATGAACGCCTTGGTGTCCCACCCTCTCCCGGTAGTTTCCTTCGGCGCCCGCGCCACTTAAGGTTCGAGGCTTGGGAAGGCAAGCGACAGGCTTTTGAGAGACCTGCTCTGCGATTCGCCGCGCCCCCGGTCGACGCGAGCAAGTGCGTGAATTGCTTGCGGAAAATGCGTTAATCTTTTGATAACTCGTTGTCATACAACGCATAGTATAAAATCTCTTGCGCCCGGCACCGCGTCGGAGCATCGTCGGTCGTGGGGAGAGACCGCATGGCTACTCGGCGCTCAAGGTCGCCCACCGAAAGTGTGTCTCTGCGAGAAACGCTCATTTCCGCGGGCCTCGAGCCGCGCCTGGCGGATTTGCTGGATCGGATGCCGCACCGCGTGATTCACGTCGACCCAAGGCGACCCTTCCGCGAACCCGGAGGGCCGCGCGACGAAGTCATGTTCGTTCGCTCCGGCATCCTGTCCAAGTTCAAATCGGACACGACCGGCCGGAAGCAGATCGTGGCGCTTCGCTTCCCAGGCGA
Source organism: Sphingomicrobium sp. (assembly GCA_051962455.1). Classification (GTDB taxonomy): domain Bacteria; phylum Pseudomonadota; class Alphaproteobacteria; order Sphingomonadales; family Sphingomonadaceae; genus Sphingomicrobium. The sequence continues at coordinate 1,014 of JBQCCG010000111.1, forward strand.
GGGCATCCTGCCCATCGATGGCGCGGCGCAATACGGAATCCAGGCGATCGTCCGAAGCGAAGTGCTCGTCGGGAAGGCCAGAGACTTCGTTCCGCTGGTCGATTCCAATCCCGAGCTGCAGCACTTCTTCTGGCGCTTGCTGCAGCGGGATCAGGCAATCGGCTACGAATGGCTGGTCAATTGCGGGCGCCGTGATTCGACTGCCCGCGTCGCGCATTTGCTGTGCGAAACCGCAGTGCGCATGCACGCGGCCGATGATCATCTCGCGAATCCGTTCACACAACAGCAGATTGCCGACATCACTGGCCAGACCTCAGTCAACGTGAACCGGGTACTGGCCGACATGGAGCGGCAGGGGCTCATCCGGCGGAAGGGCCGCGATATCGAATTCGCCGACTGGGACGAGATGCGGCGCGTCGCCAGCTTCCAGCCAAGCTATCTGGAGAGTTAAGCGGCCGCAGCGCCCAGGACGGCTGCGCCGGTCGCCATGCTCAGCTATCCCCCCGGAACGTCCGCCTAGGGATGGTGGGCGCGACAGGGATTGAACCTGTGACCCCACCCGTGTGAAGGGTGTGCTCTACCGCTGAGCTACGCGCCCGCTCCGGTCGGACGCGGCAGATAGTGGCGCTCCCTCAGCCTGTCCATAGCAGCGCCCGGCATTGCTCAGAATTGCTGTCGCAGTTAGCCTCCGCACTGCTCGGAACCGTGCAGGGGGAGAAATCCGGATGCGTATCATCATCTTTGCAATGACCGCTTTGCTGGCATCGCCGGCCCTGGGTCAGACGAACATCGTCGCCCCGCACACGATTGATGTGACGGGACACGGAAAATTGAGCGTGCCGCCCGACACCGCAAACATTCACTATTGGCTGCGCGGCGAAGGCAAGACTCCGGACGACGCAACCCGAGCGATGGTCGATTCGCAGAAGCGGGTCGAAGCCGGCCTGAGAGGCTTCCTTGGTCCCGACGCGGAGATCACGAACAGCGATTTACTTGTGATCGAGGTGCGCGATCCCAACTGCAAGAAAGGGCCGGGTCAAGGGGCCCTTGTTGAAGACGAATGCGCCGTCGTCGGCTATCTTGCCTCTTCACAGGCAGACGTGCGTACAGGGAGCGTGGTGAAGGCTGGGACCGCGGTTGGTCTCGCGAGCCGTCTCGGCGCTAGCGATGCGCGTCTGCTAAGCTTCGAGCTTCGGAACGTTGCGAGCGTGCGATCCGAGGCGATGACCCGCGCGGTCAATGATGCCCGCGCGCAGGCGCAGGTCCTTGCCAGTGCCGCCGGCGGTCACCTCGGTCGGGTGCTGAACGTCAGATATGGGTCGTACCTCATGCCAGCGGACATGCAGGCCATTCCGGTAATGGGGGTTCCCCCTCCGCCGCCGCCTCCACCACCGCCGGTGCAAATCGATATGAAGCCGCAGCCGCAGGAAATTTCCGCCGACGTCAGTGTCAGCTACGAATTGCTGCCGTAAGAACTGTCGGTCGAATCGGCGACCTACTGAACGGCGTCCTTCAGGACCTTGCCCGGCCGGAACTTGGGCTGCGAGCTCGCCTTGATCTGCATCGGTTCCCCGGTGCGCGGATTGCGGCCGGTCGACGCCTTGCGGCGAGTCACCGAGAAATTGCCAAAGCCGACCAGGCGCACCTCGTCGCCGCGCTTCAGCGCCGACGTGGTCACCTCGAGCATCGTCTCAACGGCGCGCATCGCGTCGTTGCGGCTGAGCCCCGAACGGTCCGCTACATGACCGATCAGTTCCTGCTTGTTCATGCCCCAGCTCTCCCTCACCGGCGGCAAGACTCGCACGCGCCGACAAGCAGCCCTTAAGGCAAGACTCGGCGCCCGAGTCTAGTGGCGAACCGCTGTACCAGATTCGGACGCGGTCGGATGCACCGGCGGTTCGGGCGCGTGTTCGTCGTCCTCGGTCCATTCGATCGGCTGCACCGGTTCGACCAGCGCCCTGGCGAGCACCTCATCGACATGCGTCACCGGAACGATCTCGAGGCCCTCCTTCACGCTCATCGGAAGCTCGGCGATGTCCTTCTCGTTTTCGGCGGGGATGAGGACGGTCCGCATTCCGCCGCGCAGCGCCGCGAGCAGCTTTTCCTTGAGGCCGCCGATCGGGAGCACCCGGCCGCGAAGGGTCACCTCGCCCGTCATGGCGATGTCGCGGCGGACCGCGATTCCGCTCAGCGTCGAGATGATCGCCGTCACCATTCCGATGCCGGCGGACGGACCGTCCTTGGGGACGGCGCCCTCGGGCAAGTGAACGTGGATGTCCTTGCGCGCAAAAATCGATGGCTTGACCCCATAGGCCGGAGCGCGGGCCTTCACGAAGCTCATTGCCGCCTGGATCGACTCCTGCATCACTTCGCCAAGCTTGCCCGTCGTCTTGATCTGGCCTTTTCCGGGGACCGTGACCGCCTCGATCGTCAGAAGCTCGCCGCCAACCTCGGTCCAGGCCAGGCCGGTGACGGCACCGATCTGATCCTCCTCCTCGCCCGATCCGTAGCGGAATTTCCGCACCCCAAGGAAATCGCCGACGGCCGCGGGGGTCAGCTCGACTTTGGTCGCCTTGTTTTCGAGAATTTGACGAAGCGACTTGCGCGCGATCTTTGCCAGCTCCCGCTCAAACGTCCGCACTCCGGCTTCGCGGGTGTAATGACGAATGATCGCCAGCAGCGCCTCGTCGGAGAAGACCAGCTCATCCGGCTTCAGTCCATGAGCGTCCATCTGCTTGGGGATCAGGTGGCGCTTGGCAATCTGGACTTTCTCGTCCTCGGTATAGCCCTCGAGCCGAATAATCTCCATTCGGTCCATCAATGGCTGCGGCATGTCGAGCGAGTTGGCAGTAGTCACGAACATCACGTCGCTAAGGTCGTAATCGAGCTCCAGATAATGGTCCTGGAACTTGTTGTTCTGCTCGGGATCGAGAACCTCGAGCAGCGCCGACGATGGATCGCCACGGAAATCCTGTCCAAGCTTGTCGATTTCGTCGAGCAGGAAGAGCGGGTTCGAGGTTCCCGCCTTCTTTATGTTGGAGATGATCTTGCCGGGCAGCGAGCCGATGTAGGTACGCCGGTGGCCGCGAATTTCGGCCTCGTCACGAACGCCGCCAAGCGATTGGCGAACGAACTCGCGGCCCGTAGCCCGAGCGATTGACCGCCCGAGCGACGTCTTGCCGACGCCCGGCGGACCCACCAGGCAGAGGATCGGCCCCTTGAGCTTGTTCGTCCGAGCTTGAACGGCGAGATACTCGACGATCCGGTCCTTGACCTTTTCGAGCCCGTAATGGTCCTCGTCGAGGATATTCTGCGCCTCAGCGATGTCCTTCTTCAGTCGGGATTTCTTGCCCCAGGGAAGCCCAAGCAGCACGTCGAGGTAATTGCGGGCGACGGTTGCTTCGGCGGACATCGGCGCCATCGCCTTCAGCTTCTTGAGCTCGGCATTGGCGCGAGTGCGCGCTTCCTTGGACAGACGAGTCTTGCGAATCTTTTCGGCGAGCTCCTGCAGCTCGTCGCCGCCCTCCTCGCCTTCGTTGCCGAGCTCGCGCTGAATCGCCTTCAGCTGCTCGTTCAAATAATATTCCCGCTGAGTCTTCTCCATCTGGCGCTTGACGCGGCTGCGGATCTTCTTCTCGACTTGGAGAACGCCGAGTTCGCCCTCCATGAAGGCGAACACCATCTCCAGTCGGCGCGCGGGGTTGAGCTCGCCGAGCAACGCCTGCTTGTCAGCTACCTTGATCGACAGGTTCGATGCGACCGCGTCGGCCAGCGCCGAGGGTTCCTCGATCTCGCCCAATTGGATGCCGGTTTCGGGCGGCAGTCTCTTGTTGAGCTTGGCGTAATTATCGAACTGGTCGATGACCGAGCGCATCAATGCCTGGGCCTCCGGCCCGCCGGCGCCCTCCTCTTCCTCTATCTCCTCGATCTCGGCGGCCATGTAGCCATCGCGCGAGACCAGATCGACGAGGCGCGCACGCTTTGCGCCTTCAACCAACACGCGGACCGTGCCGTCGGGCAGCTTCAGCAGCTGCATCGCAGTGGCGACCACACCGAGATCGTAGAGCGCGTCTCGGTCGGGATCGTCCTCACCCGGATCCAGCTGCGCGACCAGGAACAGCTCCTTGTCGGCGGCCATCGCAGCTTCAAGCGCCGCAACCGATTTCTCGCGCCCGACAAACAACGGCACGATGCGATGAGGAAAAACGACAATGTCGCGAAGGGGGAGGATCGGAAGAAAGCGAGTCATGCGCGAATATATGGGCTGCCCCCTTCGCCCGCGCAACAAAGCCGCGCGAAGGGGAACATTCGGCGGCCCTGGGCCGCTCTAGCGGCGTGACGACAGGAGGCGCGCGATGCCTGAGGACCGCGAGAAGATCAGCACCGGCCCGAACGAGGAGCCGATCAACGAGACCATCGCCGGAACCGGGCCCGGCATTCCCGACGATGCGCTCGCTCCAGGCGAACAGCTTCCGTCGCCGCCGAGCGATGAAGAAGTCGAGGAAATGGCTGAAAAGCTCGGTTCGCCGACCGCTGAAGAGGACACGCTTCCGCTGGAAGGTGAGTAATTCGAGTCGAACCGAACGGCTGATTCTGTAATCGTTCAGTTTCGTTGGTTATCAATGGTGCCGTGACCATTCGCCATTCCTTGCTCGCGCTCAGCGCGCTGACGCTGCCCGTCTCCGCATTCGCGCAATACGGGCCGGCTTTGCCGATGCCACCTGCGGCCCCTCCACCCGCACCGGTCCAGCGCGCTCCCGTCGCAGAACCCTGGATGGCTCAGCACGCGCCGGTCGCAGAACCCTGGATGGCTCAGCCCCAGGCTCCCGAGGAGGAGCAGCAGCAGCAATCGCGCGCCGCGCCGAGCAGCAAGTCCGGCGCGCTCGAGCCGATCGATCTTCCGCCCCCCATCGAGCAGGGCGTGGACATGATTTACATCGACGAGGCTCTCGTCCCCAAGGCGGTGCACGACAGCGGACCGATGGCCGACATGACCAACGCCGCCTGGAGCGGCGCACCGGTCGATCTCTTTACCTCGGTCAACCCGATCTACACGGACCTCCGCCGTGGCCTGATCAAATATCAGCAGCGCTGGGGAAGCCTGCCGCAGCTGCCGATCCCCGAAGGACCCACGCTCAAGACGGGCATGAGCGGCGACCGTGTCGCTGCGTTGCGCACTCGCCTGGGACTGTCGGGCGGCGACAAATATGACGCCGGTCTTGCCGCTGCGGTAAAGGAATTTCAGGACGTCCACGATCTCAAGGCGGACGGCATTGCCGGCACCGGGACGATCGAAGCGCTCAACCGCGGCGCACAATATTACGAGCAGCTGATCATCATCAACATGGAGCGCGCCCGGCGCCTCCCTGCCCCGGATGAGCAGCGCAAATATCTGCTGGTCGACGCGGGCGATGCGCGGCTGTCGATGTGGAACAACGGCAAGAAGGTCGACGAGATGAAGGTGATCGTCGGCAAGGCGGAGACGCCGACCCCGATGATGGCGGCCTACATCAGATATGCGAGCGTCAATCCTTATTGGAACGTGCCGCCCGAGCTGGTCAGGAACCTCGTCGGACCGCGAATCCTGAAACAGGGAATCAGCTATCTCACGATCCGCGAATATCAGGTGATGACCGACTATAGCGACAATGCGAAGCTGATCGATCCGAGCACGGTCGACTGGCAGGCGGTCGTCGACGGGCGTGAGGACGTCCGACTCCGGCGCTTGCCCAGCCCCGCCAATTCGATGGGCATGATGAAGTTCATGCTGCCCAACTATTTCGGCATCTATCTCCACGATTCGCCTGAGAAGGACCATTTCGCGAAGAATGAGCTATGGATCAGCAACGGCTGCGTCCGGCTCGAGGATTACAAGCGCGTCGCCAAATTCCTGTTCGACGGGGTGGTCCCGCAAGGCGACAATCCGAAGGTCGAGAAAGAGGTCGACCTGCCCAAGCCGATCCCGGTCTACATGACCTATCTGACGGTTCAGCCGACGGCCGATGGCGTCAAATTCCTCGACGATCACGACGGCCGCGACGCGCACCTGATGGAGCGGTTCGGTACCCAGCTGATGGCGGCAGTCCGCGGCCTGAAGTAGCCGCGGCCTAAAAAAGTTGAGACTTAAAGAAAGGCTGTTCGCCTACGCGGCGTCGCCGGCCTTGTCCTTGGCGGCATAGACCCGGACGGGATCCTTGCGGCCTTCGACAACGTCCTTGTCGATGTGGACCTCGTCGACCCCGTCCATCGACGGCAGGTCGAACATCGTATCGAGAAGGATACCCTCGAGGATCGATCGCAAACCGCGAGCGCCTGTCTTTCGCTCGATCGCTTTCACCGCAATCGAATGAAGCGCATCGTCGGTGAATTCGAGCTGGACATCCTCCATGTCGAACAGCTTGGCGTATTGTTTGACCAAGGCGTTCTTGGGCTCGACGAGGATTTTGACGAGAGCGGTCTCGTCGAGATCGAGCAGGGTCGCGATCACCGGCAGCCGGCCGACGAATTCCGGTATGAGGCCGAACTTCAGCAGGTCCTCGGGCTCGCAATGCTGCAGGATCTCACCCGTCTTGCGCTCGTCGGGGGCGGCGACATGGGCGCCGAAGCCCATCGACTTGCCCTGCATCCGGTCGGAGATGATCTTCTCGAGGCCCGCGAAGGCGCCGCCGCATATGAACAGGATGTTGGTGGTGTCGACCTGCAGGAACTCTTGCTGCGGATGCTTGCGGCCGCCCTGCGGCGGGACCGAGGCGGTGGTGCCTTCCATCAGCTTCAGGAGCGCCTGCTGGACGCCCTCGCCAGAAACATCGCGGGTAATCGACGGATTGTCCGACTTGCGGCTGATCTTGTCGATTTCGTCGATGTAGACGATGCCGCGCTGCGCCTTCTCGACATTGTAGTCAGACGCCTGGAGCAGCTTCAGGATGATGTTCTCGACATCCTCGCCGACGTAACCCGCTTCGGTCAGCGTCGTCGCGTCGGCCATGGTGAATGGAACATCGAGGATGCGCGCGAGAGTCTGCGCCAGCAAAGTCTTGCCGCAGCCCGTCGGGCCGATCAGCAGGATGTTCGACTTGGCGAGCTCGAC
>JBQCCG010000112.1:0-2505 GCA_051962455.1 Sphingomicrobium sp.
GACCTTGATCGATCCGCCGGGGCTGTCGACGATCACGTCGCCGACACCGCCGCCGGCGGTCTGGCTGCCGTCGATCTTCACGTCGCCGATGATGATGTCCGGCGATGCGGCGTCAGCCGATGACTCGGAAGTCACCATCACTTCCCGCGCCTTGATGCTGCCGGCCTCGTTGAGGACGTAAGCGCCCGTCGGGGGAGTCAGGCCGGCGCCGATGTACACCGGCTGGTTCGACATCGCGATGAATGCCACGAGGTTGGTCGCACCCTCGACGCCGAGCGAGGCGCCGCTGGCTATGTTGATATCCGACGAAGTTACGTAAATGTCGGGGGCGTTTACCGTTCCCGTGAAGCTGGCGAGACCGCTTGCATAGAAGCTCGCAAGACCATCGGCTCCGGTAACGGTCGCATTCTGGACCGACAAGTTCCCGTTGTTCGCGGCGAGGGTAAGACCATTGCCGCTGGTCAGAGTGCCGGTCGTGGTCAGATTGCCGCCCGCGCTGATGAAAAGATCGCCTGGAACGGAGAGGTCGCCAATCGTGAAATCGCCGTTGACGCCGAGATAGAGATTGTTGACGGTCGGACTGCCGTTGAGCGTGACGGTCGAACCGAACATGTCGAGCGTATCCGCGCTGACGGTGCCGGTCCCCTCGCCGTCGGACAACGTGACCGGGCCGCTTCCGGGGTCCGCGTCGAGCGTACCGGTGACGGTGATGCCGCCCTGCCCCGACGCCGACAGATCGACATGATCGCCGCCGTCGAGCAGTGCATTGCCGTTGACCGTGAGCTTGTGGCCATTGTTGGCGAGGAGCTGCGTGCCGCCGAGACCAGACGTCGCATCGTTGGTAATGTTGAGATCGCCCGAGAAGGTCGTGTCGCCGGTGGCCGCCTCGACCAGGATCGAACCGTCCATGCTGGCAATCACAGGGGACGTGACGTTCGTTGCCGATTGGGATCCGATGGTCAGTCCCGAAGTCCCGCCGGCGGTGGTGGAAGCGCCGGTAAGATAAATCTGGCCGTTGATCACACTTGCGCTGGTCGCTGCGTCAAAACCAATGTTGCCGTCCAGCAACATGGTCAATGCCTGGTTCCTCGGCAGAACCATCATGTAAATGCCGTGGTTGTCGGTTGGCGTGCTATTCGCCGGGCCGCCGGTCGTGCCGGTGTGAACGATACCGTTCGGGTCCGCCGTGCCTCCACCATCTGGAATCGAGATGTCGAACAATCCGCTGTTGAAGGTGAGCGAGGCCTGGTTCGCGGCGACATAGGCCGCCGAGCCGTTGACCTGGACATTGCCGCCCTGCTCGATCCGAGGCGCGACGAGCGCCACATAGCTGCTCTGCGCGTTGATCATCGCGCCCGGCATGACCTGGATCGGCCCGGCGCTGGTCTGGGTTTCTCTGAAGCTCGCGGAGAAGCCGGTGCTGTTGGTCGTGAAGCCGCCGGGAAGATCGATGCTGCTGAGAAGCAGGCCGCCGACGTCAATGGTCGCCTTCGATCCGACAAGGATTCCGCCGGGGCTGTAGAACCAGACGTTTCCGCCCGTGGTCCCGTCCGATAGCTTGCTCAGAAGCGATCCGTTGAGCTCGATTTCGCGCGTGGCGTCGGTCGGCATGACGCGGTTGAGTACCGTAAAATCTGCGATGCCTGAGGCCGCCTGGTAGGTGGCCGTGTTGCCGAGCGGCAGGAAGTTGATGTTGCCGGTACCGGACGTGTCGCTCGGCGCCCAGTTGATCGTCGCTGTCGAGCTGCCGACGGTCACGGTTTCGGTGCCGGGGGTCGACCGGCTGTAGGTGATCGTGCCGGATGCCGTGGTCGGTGTTCCCTGGAAGGCCTGAGCCCAGGCGCGACTTGGAGTCAGTGCGACGGTGATCGCGAGCGTCGCGCAGGAAACGAGGAGCTTGTGCCGATTCAGTCGGTACGCGGGGTACAGAGCATGCGACATGACATCAGTACTTCCATGGCCACAGGCGAGTTGTGAGAGAGATCAGGAAACGGACCGGCGGCTTCTTGTCGCGGATCGGATCGAGACGGGCCAGCGGGACGGCGAGCGCGGCATCGAGCACGAAGCGGTCCCAACTGACCCGCGCGCCGCCGCCGATCGAGTCGAGATGATCTCTCAACGTGTTGATGATGGGACTGTCGTGGTGCCGAACCTCGGCGTGATCCCAGAAGAGATAATATTCGGCGGCAGGCTTGCTGGCGCTGGTCTGGACCCGGCTGCCGAAACGGATCTCGGCTTGGGTCCCAACGCCGCTGTCGCCGAGCAGAGCGCCGGGGTCGTAGCCGCGGCCTGCGGTGTAATTGCCGGCCGCGAATTCCTCGAAGCTCAACACCGGTTTCCAGGCGTATTGGGCCTTTGCATTCAGCGCGAAGGTAAGGTCCGGTATCGGGCGGTATTCGCCGGCCACGCTATAGCGGAGCACGGTCGCGTCCGAATGACCTTCGAGACGGCTCGGCGGAACTTCGCCAGGTCCAGTGCAGTTGATCCCCGCGGGACCGCAGTCGG
>JBQCCG010000113.1:0-8270 GCA_051962455.1 Sphingomicrobium sp.
CGGCGCCGGCGCGGCGATCGGAACCACCGCCGCCGCAGTCGGAACGCTTGCCGTCGGCGGCGGGCTCGCCGCCGGGGGCGCGCGCGCGATCGGCGGCGCGGGGCTTGGGGCGGTGAGGGCTGGAACGTCGATGGGCGCCGCCGCGTCGACGGCTTACAAGCTCGGGCAGGAGACGTCCGGAAGCTCGAGCGTCGGCGCGGGCCTGAGCGGGCTCGCCAGCGCCGGCGGCGGAACGATCAAGGACCGGATGGCCAATGCCGGCGGCCTCGCCGCCGCCGCGGAGCGCGGCCAGCGGGAGGCGCTCTTCGCCGGCTCATCGCGGTCGGCAGTGGACGCGAGTGCTGACTACGGGGGCTCGAGCGGCGCGCCCGACTGGGCGCGGCGGCTGCGCGCCGAGCAAAGCGCCCGTCATCATCGCCAGAGCGCCGTTCAGGCTATTCGCGAAGGCGATGGGAGCGGGGCCGCGGCCAATCCCGACATCAAGGAAAGAGAGGAATAGCCATGAAGTTCAGGCGCTCAGTCCAGCGCTACGGGCGGACGGGAGAACCGGTCACGCCCTATCAGCGCGCCGCCCAGGTCTGGGACGACAGGATCGGCAGTGCGCGGGTGCAGGCGAAGAACTGGCGGCTGATGGCGCTCGGCGGTCTCGTCCTCTCGACCGGCCTTTCCGGCGGCCTCGTGTGGCAGTCACTGCAGAGCCGCGTCGTTCCTTATGTGGTCGCGGTCGATCGGCTCGGTGAACCGCAGGCGGTTGCGCCCGCGGACAGAGACTATCGGCCGACCGATCCTGAGATCGCGTGGTTCCTCGGAAAGTTCATCGGCAATGTCCGATCGGTCTCATTGGACCCGGTGCTGATGCGGGCCAACTGGCTTTCGGCCTATGATTTCGTGACCGGGCGCGGCGCCCGCTTCCTCAGCGATTATGCGCGCGCCGCCAATCCGTTCGGCGAGGCCGGCAATCGCACGGTCTCGGTCCAGGTGACGAGCATCGTGCGCGCCTCCGACCGGTCATTCCAGGTGAAATGGACCGAGAGCGAATATGATCGCGGCAATCTCGCCGGCATCAGCCACTGGACCGCGATCCTCTCGGTAGTGACCCGTCCGCCGGCGAGCGTCGAGACGCTCCGCAAGAACCCGCTCGGGCTTTATGTCGATGCGATCGACTGGAGCCGGGAGATCGAGCCCGCCCCCGCGTCCGGCGCGGCCCAGCCGCAATCCCCACCGCCGGCGGCCAATTTCCCGGCCGGATCTCCGCTCGATCCGGGACCGGCCCAGGCGACCATTCCCAATTCTCCAGCAACGAGGAACGCCCAATGACCCCTTGTTCGATCCTGGCGCTCGCATCCGCCGCCGGCGCGCTCGTCTTCACTTCCTCTCCGGCTGCCCCGGCTGTTCCCAATTCCGGGATCCTCGCCGCGAGCATGCTGGCCGAGCAGCCGGCCATTCTCGCGCCGCGCCGCTCCGGCAAGGCGCCGAAGCCGGCACCGATCGTCCGGGTCGCCGATGCCAACCGCTCGGCGATGCACGAACCCGACCCTGGCTATTATGTCGGCTCGGCGCAGCTCTATCCATGGAGCGAAGGCTCACTCTACCGGCTTTATGCGGCGCCGGAGCAGATCAGCGACATTGCCCTTCAACCCGGCGAGACGTTGACCTCGGTCGCGGCGGGCGACACGGCGCGGTGGGTCATCGGCGACACGTCGAGCGGCAGCGGAGTGACGAAGCGCTCGCATATTCTGGTCAAGCCTGTGGCGCCGGGCCTTCGCACCACTCTCGTCATCGCGACCGACCGGCGCATCTATCATGTCGAGGCGGTCAGCACCCCCAGGACCGCCATGGCGACAATCTCCTGGACCTATCCGCAGGACAGCATGATCGCGGTCGGGTCGAGTGCGGCGAAGGCTCCTGAGCCCCCGGTCGCACCCGCGGTCGCGGTCGAGACCCTGAACTTCGACTATCGGATCGACGGCGACAAGGTGACGTGGCGGCCGATCCGAGTATTCGACGACGGTCATCAGACCTTCATCGAGTTTCCCGCCAATCTGGGCGACGGCGAGGCGCCGCCTTTGTTCGTGACCGGCGCCGACGGCAAAGCGGAGCTCGTCAACTATCGCATCAAAGGTCATTATTATGTCGTGGACCGGCTGTTCACGGCGGCGGAACTGCGGCTCGGCGGCAAGCACCAACAGATCGTCCGGATCTTCCGCGATGGCGGCCGCCGCCGCTCGGCGAGGCCGGCGTGAGCGGCGTCATCGACCCTTCGTCCGGGCAAACGGCGAAGGAGGATCCCGAGACGCTCGTCCTTCGAGCGCGTCCGCGGCCCGCCGTCCGCTTCCGGCGCGGGCTCATCGTCGGGATCACCGGGGCCGTCGCGGCATCGCTCGTCACGCTCTCCTGGCTTGCGCTCCAGCCGCCAAGCTTCCGAAAGGCGGAATCTCCGATCGACAGCGCGGACGAGCGGCAGTCGACCGGCACTCCCGACGCGCTCGCCAACCTGCCCAAAAACTATGGCGACGTGCCGCGGCTCGGCCCCCCGCTGCCGGGCGATCTCGGACGTGCCATTCTCGATCATGAGCGAGGCCGGGAGCAGCCGGTTTCCGGGTCGTCAGCGGCCCCAGACGGCCTGTCGGGACGGCAATCCGCCGCACAGGCCGAGCGCGAGCGGGCCATGGCGGCTCGTGAGGCCGCGCGAACCGCCGGCCTGATGGTCCAGCTTGGAGCCGGAGAACCGAACCCCCCCACGAGCATCGCGGGAGGCGTCTCCGGACCTTCAGCTCAGCCGCCTGCCGTCGAGTCCGCCACCAATGCCGTGCCTGCCGGCAAGCAGCACAAGATCGAATTCGCCGAAGGGGAGGGCGGTCCGGTGAGCTCGCACCGGATCGTCGCACCGCCTTCGCCCTGGACGCTCAGCGCGGGCACGGTCATTCCGGCGAGCCTGATCACCGGCCTCAACTCGGACCTTCCGGGCATGGTGGTTGCGCAGGTCACCCAAAATGTCCGGGACAGCGCGACCGGACGGTACATTCTCGTGCCGCAGGGTGCCAGGCTCATCGGGAAATATGATTCGGTCGTCGCTTTCGGCCAGCGGCGTGCGCTGCTCATCTGGACCCGGATCGTCCTGCCCGACGGATCGTCGGTCGAGCTCGACCATATGCCGGCCACGGACGCCTCGGGCTATTCCGGAGTGACCGACGGGGTCGATTCCCACACCTGGCAGCTCCTCAAAGGGATCGGCATGTCGACATTGCTCGGCGTCGGAACCCAGCTGAGCTTCGGCGGAAGCGGCAGCGATCTGGTCCGCGCGCTCCGCGAATCCACTCAGGAGAATGTCGCGCATGCGGGGGACCAGATCACTTCCCGCAATCTCGACATCCAGCCGACGATCACGGTCAGGCCCGGATGGCCGGTGCGCGCGCTGGTCAACAAGGACCTCGTTTTAGCGCCCTGGAGAGGATGATGGCGAACTTGAGACTTGCGAGGCTGCCCGAGCGGACTCCGGTCAAGCTGACGATCAGCATTTCGCCGTCGCTCAATCAGTCGCTGGCCGATTATGCGGCTCTCTACGCAGCGACCTATGGTAGCGATGAGCCGGTGACGGAGCTGGTCCCGGCAATCCTGACGACGTTCCTCGAGGGCGACAAGGGATTCATCCGCTGGTGCCGGGAAGCGAGCGATCAGAATGGATGACCGCTCGCGCTGCCCGGCTTCGTCCGAGTTCATCACCGTCGAGGAATTCGCGGATCTCGCCCGCCTCTCCCGACGGCAGATCGACCGTCTTCGCAAAAGGCGCCCGCCGGCTTTCCCGAGAGAATATGAGCTTGGAAGCGGCCTCAGCAAATTTCGGAGCTGTCCGCGGTTCAGGCGCTCCGAGGTTGACGCATGGCTGAACTCCCGCGCGCTTTTCTGATTCATTTCGCCGCTGGGCCGGCATGCTCTTGAGACATTGCGCTGGTCAGTGTCCTCCCTCGACCCACGGGACGCCGCAAGCCCGGAATGCGTCCGCGAGCGCGGCTTCCAGTTCGAGAGATTCCCAGTCGTGCATCGGGTTCAGGTGCTCAACGAGTTCGGGAAGCAAGCAAACCCCGAAACGCCTCACTGCACGGCTCGCCTTGTAGCCGGACTTGTGCTGGTCGAAACGCCAGTCAGGGTCCCTCGATGTCTGACCAACATAGAGGCCCCATCTCCCATTTCGTCTCGGGTCGTGCAGAAGGATCACGTAGACCGAGTGCCGCGCGCCAGCTTCACCGACTGTAGTCGCACGCAAGGCTGACGCCGCTGACCTGGCCCTCGTCATCCAATCAGGCTCTGACATGGCTGTCTCTCGTCGACTGACATTGCGGCGCCGCCAGCTGATGGCTTAGGCCTGAACCCCGGATGTTATGAAGCTCGGCCGAAAAATGTCAGGATTTATGTCAGGATTTTCTTGGCTCTTATTGAATGATGGTCTAGGGTCGAGAAATCCGCAGATTTCTGCGGTTCTCGGATGGCCTGGATCGCGGCCGTTTGGTGGCTAGCTGGCTTTTGGTACCGGCATTCGCAGGTTCGAATCCTGCCGCCCCAGCCAAGTTCGCAACCATTCGCCATCGAACCTGCTGGCTTTTATTTGAATGAGCGGCATCCGGCCGCGGCGGATGGCAATGCTAACTTGGGTTTAACAAGCGTCGAATAACTTGGCCGCCGTCACTGAAATTGGCATTCAAGAAGGCGAAGCTTCTGGGGGACTCATGATCTGGCTTGTTGCGTTGCTCGGCTTGGGGATGACTCTTTTCTTCGCGATCCACTTTCCGGGGTTTCGATATACGCTCCTGGGTTTGATCGTACTTGGCGGCATCGCCATTTTCCTGATTATTGAGCAAGGGGAACGCGAAACGGCGCTGGCGTACAGCCGGATTTCGCCGGAACAGCTCCATTTCTCGCAAGTCGATTACATTCCGGCCGAGTTCGGCGACGGGCTAAAGATCACTGGCGAAGTCCAAAATGCATCGCCCTATACCGCGAGCGACATCGAGCTACGGGCGGAGCTTTTCGACTGTCCGGCAGGCACCAAGGTACCCCCGCAGGGATGTACGTCGATAGGCCTCGACCCGCACGTCTTTTTGTCGGCCACCATACCGCCTGGAGGCACGCGCTCATTCGACCAGCAAGCCTATATGAGCAATATGCCGCAAATTACGGGTACTCCGTTCCTGTCGTGGCGAGTTGCGAAGGTGAGGGGCGACGAGCCGGACAAGTCCTGACCGGCGGCCTTGCCGGTAAGCTCTGGGGAGACGAATGACCTATCGTATAGCGCACGTCCGGTTCGCGCGGGCCGACAGAACTTATCCGGTGAACTGTCATCGCGCCGACTTGCGTCCAGGTGATCGCGTCATCGTCGAAATGCCGAAGAAACGTTGCCTAAAGGTGGCCGAAGTTGACCGGGTCGAACATCTCAACTGGGACTGCGCGAACACGCTCCTGTGCAGAGAGTCTGAGTTCCGCACAAACTCGGATGGGAGCTGGTTCGTAGACCGAAGCCCGGGCGCCGGTGAGCGAATCGAAACCTTGGAAGATCTAGGAAATGCGCTCCGGCGTCGCGGCTGGGAGGCCTACAGTCCTACTGGGAACGTTTGGCGGACTGCTTACACGAAGTCGATGGCACACGTCGATGCGGTGATCGCCGCCCGCGCGAACGGAATCGACTTTCAGCTTATCAGTGGTCCAACGAACCTAGGCATTTCCGGGACTTCCATTGCCATTCGGCCGAGGGACGGTCGCTTTGTACGGCATAGCTATTACGCGTCCGCCGTGGACGTTATTGAGCTCGCCTTCGACTTTGCAGTCGCTGCTGATCAGCCCGGCAGCGACTTGGACCGCTTTTTTGCGCCAGTCGGGACCAAGCGCCCCAAGCCCGCTCGTGATGCAGACGACCTCAGTGAGCTAAGGCGTGCTATCAACGGCGATCTGGGTGGTCCTGCTTACCTGGGCGACGACGTTTGGATCTAAGCGGGCGGTCAGTTCGGAAGATGTATCTTTGCTACAGAGGACTGCTACAAAATGGCAGCTCAATCGGTATAAGCCCTTGAAACAGCTTGGGTGAAAAAACTGGGATAGGGCTCCTGCCGCCCCAGCCAATTTTTTCGATCAACCCTCGTCCTGTAAGCGCCTCAGATAGTTCGCGTAGTCGCCCTTGCCATTGCGGGCGATCGCGCGATCGAAGCCGGTACTGTCGATGAAGCCGCTGCGCCACGCGATCTCTTCGGGGCAGGCGATCTTCATGCCCTGGCGCCGCTGCACCGTGCCGACGAACTCGGCCGCTTCGAGCAGGCTATCGGGCGTTCCGGTGTCGAGCCATGCATAGCCGCGGCCCATCAGCTCGACCTGGAGCTGCCCCTTCTCCAGATAGGCGCGATTGACGTCGGTGATCTCCAGCTCGCCGCGCGCCGAAGGCTGGATGTTCGCGGCGATGTCGACGACTTGCTCGTCGTAGAAGTAGAGCCCCGTGACGGCCCAGTTCGATTTCGGCGCGGAGGGCTTCTCCTCGATGCTGATGGCGCGCATGTTCGAATCGAACTCGACCACGCCGTATCGCTCGGGGTCGGCCACCTGGTAGGCGAAGACCGTCGCTCCGGACTGACGCTCCCGGGCCCGCGAAAGCACCTCCGTCAGGCCGTGACCGAAGAAGATGTTGTCGCCGAGCACGAGGCAGGACGGGCCGCCGGCGACGAAATCCGCACCGATGGTGAACGCCTGAGCGAGGCCCTTCGGCTCGGGCTGGACCGCGTAGGAAATGTTCATTCCCCATTGCGATCCGTCGCCCAGCTGCTGCTGAAAGAGGGCGCAATCGTGAGGGGTCGTGATGACGAGCACGTCGCGAATGCCCGCGAGCATGAGCGTGGTCAGCGGATAATAGACTAGCGGCTTGTCATAGACCGGCAGCAGCTGCTTCGAGACGGTCAGCGTCATGGGATAGAGCCGGGTGCCGCTCCCGCCGGCGAGGATGATGCCCTTCATTCCTGTGACACTTTCGATTGAATGGATTGGCTCACGAGCCGGTTGACGAGTTGCGGCAGCGACGAGCGCCAGCTCGGCAGGCGCACGCAGTGGACGCGCTCCAGCTTTGCGCAATCGAGGCGCGAATTTGCCGGACGCTTGGCTGGGGTCGGATAATCGGCGGTCGTGATGGGCCTGACGAATGCCGTTGGTCCTCCGGCGTCTGCCGAAGCGGCGAAGATCGCTTCGGCAAATTCCGCCCAGCTCGCATCGCCGGTCGCCGTCATGTGGAAGATTCCGCGTTGCGCTGGATCGCTTCCGGCGAGGAGATTTGCCGCGATCGTGAGAACGCCGTCGGCGATATCGAGCGCACTCGTCGGATTGCCGCGCTGATCGGAGACAACAGTGATCTCCTTGCGGTCTCCGGCGAGCCGCAGCATGGTTTTGACGAAGTTGCTCCCGAACGGACTGTAGACCCAGGCCGTGCGCAGGATGACGCTGTTCTCATGTTCGGCGAGCACCGCTTGCTCTCCCGCAAGCTTCGAGGCCCCATAGACCCCCGTCGGCTCCGGCGGATCGCCTTCGACGTACGCGCCCTCCTTTGTCCCATTGAACACATAATCCGTGGAGAGATGGATTAGCGGCACGCGGAGCTTGTGTGCCGCACGGGCGACTGCCCTCGCGCCGGCTTCGTTGACCGCAAAGGCGAACTCCGGCTCGCTTTCCGCCTTGTCCACCTGCGTATAGGCTGCGGCCGAGACCACCCCGTCGGGGCGTGCGGCCGCGATCGCTGAAATGATCGTTTCCTCCGGCGCCGTCAGATCGAGTTTCGACCGGCCGAGCGGCACAATCTCGACGTCGCTGCCACGTGCCCGCTCGACCAGTGAGCGGGCGACCTGTCCCTCTCGGCCGGTAACGAGCAGGCGCGCAGCCACTAGGCTTTCGCAGTCTTCAGCAGCCCGAGACGCTGGCCAGCGTAGCGTTCACGCAAGGGCCTCCACCACCAATCGTTGTCGAGATACCAGCGGACTGTCTTCTCGATGCCGGTGTCGAAATTCTCGAGCGCTCGCCAGCCGAGCTCATTTTCCAGCTTCGTCGCGTCGATGGCGTAGCGCGCGTCATGACCCGGGCGGTCGGTGACGAACTCTATCAGCTCCTCGCGCGGGCGGTTCGCCGGCGACAGTTCGTCGAGCACCCCGCCAAATAGCCGCACCACAACGATTTTGCGGCGCTCCTTTCGGCCGCCGCCCAAGTAGGTCTCCCCGGCGCCCCCCCGCGCGGCCAGGAGGTCGAGCGCCCCC
>JBQCCG010000114.1:0-2929 GCA_051962455.1 Sphingomicrobium sp.
CTCATCGGCAACAAGAAGGCCAAGGACATCACCGCCGATGACGTGATGAACGGCGTCGAGCTGATGCTCAGTGTCTTCATCCGCAACCCGCATTTCCAGAGCCAGACCAAGGACCGCCTCACCAGCCTCGAGGCGGCGCGGTTCGTCGAGGCCGCCGTCCGCGACCATTTCGACCATTATCTCGCAGACAATATGGACCGGGGCAGGGCGCTCTTGGGCGCGATCATGGACCGCATGGAGGAGCGGCTGAAGCGCCGCGCCGAGCGCGAGGTCCAGCGCAAGACCGCGACCTCCGCCCGCAAGCTCCGCCTGCCCGGCAAGCTCACCGATTGCGCCAACGACGATCCGGCCGGTACCGAGCTGTTCATCGTCGAGGGCGACAGCGCCGGCGGCTCGGCCAAGCAGGCGCGAGACCGCAAGACTCAGGCGATCCTCCCCATCCGCGGCAAGATCCTCAACGTCGCGTCGGCCTCCGCCGACAAGATCCGCGCCAACAGCGAAATCGCCGACCTTCAGCAGGCGCTCGGCTGCGGCACCCGCGACAGGTTCAGCGAGGAGGCGCTGCGCTACGAGCGGGTGATCATCATGACCGACGCCGACGTCGACGGCGCCCACATCGCGACTCTGCTGATGACCTTCTTCTTCCAGGAAATGCCCGAGCTGGTCCGCCGCGGCCATTTGTTCCTCGCCCAGCCGCCGCTTTACCGACTGACCAGCGGCGCCAGGACGCTCTACGCCCGCGACGACGCGCATCGCGCCGAGCTCGAAGCCACAGAGTTCAAGGGCAAGAAGGTCGAGGTATCGCGCTTCAAGGGCCTCGGCGAGATGAACCCGCAGCAGCTTCGCGAGACGACCATGGACCCGGGCTCGCGCTCGATGATCAAGATCACGCTCCCCGCCGCCTACGAGGACCGGCAGCCGGTGAAGGACCTGGTCGAGGAGCTGATGGGCCGCGATCCCGCCAAGCGCTTCGACTTCATCCAGCGCAGCGCTGCCGCGGTGGATGAAGAGGCTATTGATGCCTGAGGGCGCGAGTGGGCTTTAAGGCTCGCATCGTTACGATCTTTTTGGTGCCCGCTGTTGCGGTTTACTCCGCGCTGGCAGGGCTCATCTA
This sequence comes from Sphingomicrobium sp., assembly GCA_051962455.1. Lineage (GTDB taxonomy): Bacteria > Pseudomonadota > Alphaproteobacteria > Sphingomonadales > Sphingomonadaceae > Sphingomicrobium. Next base: position 1,115 of record JBQCCG010000114.1, read on the forward strand.
CAAGGGCTCAAGCGGAACGTTCCTTGATCTAAGAGCTCTCCGAGACACGGCTGTACTCGCGCTGATTTGCGCCCTTGCGCAGGATATCGTCCCACGATCCTTCAAGGAGTTCGTGGTGTTCTTGAGACTCCGAGACCGCTTGCCGGGTTCGCGAGCATTTTCGCAGCGATCCGGCGACCGCTTCGATCTAACGAGAATCTCGAACTCAGCTGACTTGGCAGAACTTTCTGGCGCAGAGCAGCAAAGAATCTTCTACAGAGTCTACGACGAGCACCGCGACCATCCGACCGTTCAGCAATGCAATTTCCGATATTGCGCATGGCGCGATACGGCCTCCCTTTACGCGGTCCTCGCCATCGTCACGGTACCCGCTGCTTATGCCGGGTCCATCGCGACGGCCTCTCCGTTCAGATTGAGCCCCGCATTGCTCTTAGCCGGCGGGTCATTGCTAGCGAGCCAAATCACGGCGGCCGCGGCTAGGCAAATGGCCCACAACCTTGTGACTGACGTCCTTGCTCGCGAAACCGGCAAGGCACCCCACCCGATCAGATCTACCTAAGCTTCAACGAAGCTATGGAAAGGCCCTGGCTGCAAGCCATAGCTCCACAAGGGCCGATCGGGGAATCCGTGTTTCCAAGTCAGCTGCCGGCCCTTCGTTGACTGCGTATTGTACCCCCTACGACGGAATGCATTCTCAACTTGGCGACGCGGCATCTCGCTTTTGGCCGCCACTGACGCGTAAGCCATGCAAAATGGCACGACCTCCGAGTCAAACTTCGGACCCAGCAGCTGATCGAGAACGGCAGGCGAAACATTATGTCTCGATCCGTGATGCGGGATTTGCACGAATGCCGGTCGGATGATCGGCTGACTCAGCGCAATCGAATTCCCGATAGCGTCCTGCAAAGCTCCCACTCCGGCATCTCCCGTGAGAACTACGCCTCCCCCGATCGGCGAATAGAGAACCACGCTGCTCTCATTGGGGACGCTCGTTCCATTAGGCCCGGGATCCTGGAGCGTCTCAATCGACCATGTCTCGAAGACCGAGTAAATCGCCTGCTTCGCTTTTCTGAACACCTTGGCGACAGCCCCTTCAATCATCTGTGCAGGTGTCTGGTCCATTTGAACGATCAATTCCGCCAGTCTTGGCCCACTTGGAGCGAGCACTGTGAATGGACCAATTACGTTTCCGGCGAGGGGCTCGTTCAGAGCAGTTCCAACTCGCTCGGCGAGGTCGCATAGCTCTCCCACAAGCGGAAACGACTCCCGCTTTAGGTGGTGGGCAAGGTTCTCATCAGTCCAGTTCCCCTTAAACAATGGGTTGAGTTCCCAAGCGTGCTTCCACGGTTGGTGTACCCAAAGGTTCTGAACTCGACCGGTTTCCAGAACAGGACGTAAGCCTGACACGTGATCCTGATCACAATGGGTGCACACCGCATGCGTGATCGGCATCGAGCGGCCGAAATGATAGTCGATGTGATCGATGATTCTCGAACCGGCGTCCAGGTCGCCACCATCGACGATCATGACGCTCCAGTCGTCCACAGTGCCGTAGCGCAAGACAATCGCGTCGCCGCTCTTGGTCTCTTCGCCCACGGCTAAGAAATCCAGCTCAATCGCGTTCATGCCGGTTCTCCCTGGAACAATGGGGGAACCCCAAATGAGAACAAAACGAGACAGTGTCCAGCAACAACCGTCAGTTATCCACATGTCGCTGAGATCACTGCCGGAGTAAGGTGACAGCGCGCTAATTTCGGGCGAGCACGGCTGCTTAAGTCTAGCGCCTCACTCCCCCAGCGCGGCGAGGATCATGCT
>JBQCCG010000115.1:0-2682 GCA_051962455.1 Sphingomicrobium sp.
GCGGCGAATCCACGAGGCGGCGGAGCGCAGCTGGGCCGCCGAATGGCTGACGGCCCTGCTCGAGCATGAGAGGGTCACCATCACCCCCGAGATCAAGGACATGATCTGGTCGGCGCTGCTGAGCCTTGCCTCGGCGCCGCCGGAGGAGCGGACTCTGACCGGCCTGTCGCTGCTGCTTCAGTCCAACGCGGTTCGGTCCGCGCTCCAGCCCTATACGCTGGAAGGGCCGTTGGGGTCGCTGCTCGACGCCGCGGACGACCGGCTGGCGCTGGCGCAAGTGCATTGCTTCGAGACCGAGACCCTGATGAGCCGGCCGGGCGTCGTGGCGCCGGTGCTTTCCTACCTGTTCCACCGCCTTGAGCAGCGGTTCGACGGCAGCCCGACCCTGCTCCTCCTGGACGAAGCCTGGCTGTTCCTCGACAATGCTTTGTTTGCCGCGCGGATCCGCGAATGGCTGAAGGTCCTTCGCAAGAAGAATGTCGCGGTGGTCTTCGCCACGCAGTCGCTCGCCGACGTTTCCGCGAGCAGCATCGCGCCGGCGGTGATCGAGAGCTGTCCGCAGCGAATCTTCCTTCCCAACGATCATGCGATCGAGCCGCAGGCGCGGGCTGCTTACGAGAGCTTCGGGCTCAATCCACGGCAGATCGGACTGATCGCCCGGGCGACCCCGAAGCGCGATTATTATCTCCAATCTGCGCGCGGCAACCGCCTGTTCGGGCTCGCGCTCGGACGCATCGCGCTGGCTCTTTGCGGCGCATCGGATCCGGCATCCCGGCAGCTCATCGACCGACTGCTGGACGAAGGTGGCGAAGAGGATTTCCTCGGTCGCTTCCTCGCCGCGCGCGGCCTCGGCTGGGCCGCCGATTTGCTCGACCAGTTCCCGCAATCCCTCAACCAAGGAGACGTAGAATGAAGAGGATTCCCGCCGCGCTTGCCGCAATGGCGATGAGCGTCACCGTGATCGGTGCCTGTGTCATCCTGCCGCTGCAACCCGCGGCCGCTGCGCTGCCGGTGTTCGATCCAACCAATTACGCGCAGAATTTGCTGCAGGCAGCGCGCGCGCTCGAGCAGATCAACAACCAGGTGAAGTCGCTCCAGAATGAAGCATCGATGCTTAAGAACATGGCGACGAACCTGAAGACGATCGACTTTCCGCAACTCCAGAAGATCACCTCGGCGATGAGCCAGATCGACCAGCTGATGGGCGAGGCTCGGGGGATCCAGTTCAAGGTCCAGGGACTCGACCAGCAGATCAAAAACCTGTTCCCCGGCGTGCTCAGCAAGGCACTGACCGGCGATCAACGCGTGGCTCAGGCGCGAGCGCAACTCGATGCGGTTACGGACGCGTACAGGCAGAGCATAACGGTCCAGGCGCAGGTCGCCGAGAATGTCAAATCCGACGCCGGAACGCTCCAGGAGCTCGCCGCGGCCAGCCAGGGGTCGGTGGGCGCGCTTGCAGTCAGCCAGGCAGCCAATCAATTGCTCGCGCTCAGCGTCAAGCAGGAGCTGCAGCTCCAGAACCTGATGGCGTCGGAGTTCCGAGCATCCGCGCTCGAGCGTGCGCGGCGCGTCCAGGCGGAGGAGAACGGGCGGGCGGCGACGCGGCGCTTCCTCGATGGGGCTGGGAGCTCGGGCCAGTAGCCTTCGATCGGGCGGCGCGGCCGCTTCCCTGCCGCAGCCGCCCGCCGCGGGGCTTCTCAGCTCCCCCTCCGGGAAGCCCCGCGGTCTACCTTTCGGTCTAGAGTGAAAGCACCTCCCGATGGGCGGCTTGAACGTCATCGACCGCTTCATGGCGGCCTTCATCCACTATATCGACAGCGGCTTCGGGCTGCTTCGGGGCGACGTCGCCTTTCTGACCACGACCCTGGTCGGGATCGACATCACGCTCGCCGGCCTGTTCTGGGCAATGGGCGGCGAGGACGACGTCATCGGCCGCCTGTTGAAGAAGATCCTCTACGTCGGCGCCTTCGCCCTGATCATCGGCAGCTTCTCGACGCTCGCCGACATCGTCTTCAGGTCGTTTGCCGAAGCGGGGATCACCGCGGGCGGGGGAGGGGTCAGCGCCGACCAGCTGCTGAAGCCGGGGTTCATCGCCTCGACCGGCTTTGAGGCGGCCAAGCCGTTGCTCGACCAGGTCAGCCTGTTGATGGGGCCCATCGCCTTCTTCGAGAATTTCCTGACGATCGCGGTGCTGATGACTGCCTGGCTGTTCGTGATCCTCGCTTTCTTCATTCTCGCGATTCAGCTCTTCATCACCATCATCGAGTTCAAGCTGACCACTTTGGCCGGCTTCGTGCTCGTGCCCTTCGCCCTGTGGAACCGGACCAGCTTCCTTGCAGAGCGGGTGCTCGGCAATGTCGTCTCGTCCGGAATCAAGGTGATGGTGCTCGCCGTCATCGTCGGAATCGGCTCGGGCTTCTTTTCCGAGTTCAAGGCCGCCGCGGCGGGCCAGCAGCCGGACCTCATGGGCTCGATGAGCCTGGTGCTTGCCAGCCTCGCCTTGCTCGGCCTCGGCATTTTCGGGCCGGGCATCGCTTCGGGCCTGGTCGCCGGCGCGCCGCAGCTCGGCGCCGGCGCGGCGATCGGAACCACCGCCGCCGCGGTCGGAACGCTTGCCGTCGGCGGCGGGCTCGCCGGGGGCGCGCGCGCGATTGGCGGCGCGGGGCTTGGGGCGGTGAGAGC
>JBQCCG010000116.1:0-4726 GCA_051962455.1 Sphingomicrobium sp.
ATCGCGCCAGTCGAGATCGCAGGTTTCGCTCGTGCGGAAGTTCGCAATTCCGATGTCGTCGACGATTTCCGACGGCCGCCGCTCGGAATCGATTCGGTCGATCAGCGCCGCGCAGGTCTCGGGATCGAGAAAGTTTCGGACGATGAACAATTCCAGCTCGCGCGTGGGCACGCGTTGGACTCCGGCGGTGGCGCGCAGCCGATCCGCGGGGTTTAGATCACTGCTTTCCAACGGGCGCATATTGCATGTCGTGCTGAGCGATGACCGAGCGCACGACATTGTTCATCAACGTCATGCGGACCGGCAGCGGAGTCGAGGTGAGCTTGATCATCACTGCGACGGCGTAGCTCCTGCCGTCGGGAGCCGTCAGGATGCCGATGTCGTTATAGCCGGCCTGTGCTCCGCCGAGCTCCTGGCCGGTGCCGGTCTTGTGGTTGAGCGTCCAGCCCGGCTGCAGTCCGCCCCTCAGCCGGTTCGGTCCGGTGCGCGTATGAGACATGATGTCGAGCAAGTATGCCGTCGACTTCGCCGAGAGGAGCGCGCCGCGCTTCAGCCTGGCAAGGGCGCTCACCACTGCGCTGGGCGCTGCACCGTCGTAGGGACTCGCGACGTAGCGGTCGAATGCGGCCTGCCGCACATTCATCGGCAGGGCATCGCGGACCTGGAAGAATTTGCCGCCGATCGAATATTCCTGCGACCAGGTGACTCCGGCGATCCGGTTCTGCATCGACCGCTCGCCATTGGCGAAGCGAATGGCGCCGAGATGCTTGCGTTCGATCATCGCTCGAACCGCCTGCGGGCCGCCCACGGCACGCATCAGCCGGTCGTTCGCGGTATTGTCGCTTTGCGTGATCTCTCTCGTCATCAGATCGGCGAGCGTAGTCGTGTAGCTGCCGGTCTTCAGGACTTCGTCGGCGATCGGCTGGTGGAAAAGGGTGAGGTCGGCCTTGGTCAGCGTCACCGGATCGTCGAGCGACACCTTGCCCTGGTCGACCGCATCGAGCGCGGTGATCGCCACCCACAATTTGCTGACGCTCTGCTGCGGATAAAGCTCGTGATCCTTCCAGCCCGCTTCCCAACCGTCATCGATCGACTTGACCGCAATCCCGACGCGTCCGTCGAAACCGCTGCCGAACTGGCTGATCTGCTCACGGATATATTGGGGTGCGCGGGGCGCTGCCCGGATGCCAGCAGCCGGAGCACGGGCATGCTTGGGGACGGCCTTTTCGCTCGCGGCCGAAGCGATCACGGATGCGCCGGCGATGACGGTCAGGCCCAGTCCGATCCGCTCCCAAATTGACGTCATGGCTTCTACTCGCCCCCATACTCGCAGAATGATTGGAATTGCTTAGCCAAATGACCCTGAACCAGCGCTTGAGCCTAGCTCGTCGGGTTCGGGCGGGTCAGCAGCGCCGCGGTCTCGATTTCGTCGAGCGCACGCTGGGCAGCGACGTAGCGCCGCGCCTTGTCGATCCAGTCCCCGGCTCGTGAGGCGCCTGGAAGTCGCATCGTTTCGGCGAGCGCCTGGTCGACATCGCCCGAAGACAGCTGCTGGAGCGCGCGATTGTAGCGGGCTTCGGGGTTGGCCGCCGGGCGTTCCGCGCGATGGACTTCGACCAGCGAACCGAGCTCGCGCTTCACGTTCGTCCACCAGCTGTCCTGGGGTCCGCCGCGGCGAAGGTCGGGGCCGAGCGTCTGATATTGAGTGATGAGGTCGGCGAGCCGCACCGGCTGGCGCGATTCGGTGATGATCGTCGCCACCGCGGCCTGGTGCTGCGCTCCGAAGCGGTCGATGAGCAGAGGCTCGAGAAAGCCGAGCGCAACCCCGCGGTCGATCGCGCGCCTCGCAGCAAAAGCGACGACCAGCGCATCGGCGCGACCGGCAAAGCCCTCCGCCCGCTGCGTCGCGCTCTCAACTTGCGCTACGCGGTTCTCGAGTGAGGCGATTTGCGCGCTTTCCGCCGCCGGCGCGGGGGCGCTCTGCTGAGGTGGGGCCGGGTTCATGACGACCGGCTTGGGTGTCAGCATGACGGGCTTCGGCGGTGGCGGAGCAACGCCGAGGAAGCGCGCTGCCGGCTCGTAGTGCGCGAGCGCCCACACCGCCGCGGCGGCGCCGCAGAGGATCAGCACCAATGCCACAAGGAGCCGCGCGCCCCATCCCATTCCGCGGGTTGCGTTCATTTCGGCCCCGGCTTGTTACACAGGCTGACGGCGAGAGCCAGCAGGGCGTCATCAGTGGGTCTCTTTGCTACATGGATACTCGCCCATCCTGTTCCAGCGGCGTCGGCTGCGGCGGTGCTAATTGCGGCTATCACGATCGAGCCCGGATCATGGACGAGCTCCGCGAACCGGGCGGCGGCGCGGGGGGAATGGATCAGCGCAAGACTATTCGCTGAGACCGACAGGTCCGGCGCTTCGATTGCCTTCGAACGATAGACAATCACCGGCACGACCTCCTGGCGCGGCTGCTCAGGCCGACGCCGGTCGGCTCCGCATGGATGAAGGAGCCTCAGGCGCTGTGGAAGCGAGGCGAGCAGCGCATCGACGCCGGAATCACCGCTGACCGCAACCTCAAATCCGGCATTCCGCGCGGCCTCTGCGGTCGCCTCGCCGACCGCGTAGGCGCTGAGCCCGAGCAGATCCTTCATTTGCTCGCCACCGAACCGGACAGCATTGGCGCTGGTCAGCAGCAGCCCGTCAAACTCCAAGGGATCGGGGGTGTCCCAGTCGACCGGCTCGATCTCGAACAACGGCACGGCAATAGCATCCAGCCCCAGTCGCCGCGCACGCTCCACCGTCGCGCTGGCTCCGGGCTCCGGGCGCAGGACCAGCACGCGTGTCATGTCAGGCGCCGAACAATCTCCGGATCGATTCGGGGGCCTTGGCCAGCAGCGAGCGGGCGAGCTGTTCGGGCGGCTGATCGTCGCCGCAGTCGAACACTGCTCGCTCCTCGATCATCTCGCTGCCGTCCTCGCTGTAAAGCTGACCGCGCAACCTCAAATCGCCGTCCTCGAACGCGCAGAAGGCGGCTACGGGCGAGTGGCAGGTCGCGCCGAGCGCACGGGTGAAGGCCCGCTCGGCCATTACGCAGTCGTAGGTGATCTGGTTATTGACGGTCGTGAGAACGCTCTGGGTCTTCGTATCATTGGTGCGGCATTCCATCCCGATCACCGCCTGACCGGGGGCGGGAAGCATGACCTCAGTCGGGATTGCGGTGCCGGCATCGATGTCGAGCCGCTTCAGGCCCGCTGCCGAGAGCAGGGTGGCATCGACCTCGCCGGATTCTACCTTCTTCAAGCGCGTGTCCACGTTGCCGCGGATCGTCACAATCTTGAGGTCAGGCCGAAGCCGCAACAATTGTGCCTTGCGCCGCGGCGATGAAGTGCCAACGACCGCGCCCTTGTTGAGTGCGTCGACCGACGCCGCCCCGACGATCCTGTCCCGAACGTCGCCGCGCGGCCGCACGGCGGCAATGTGGATCTCTGGCGGCCGAAGATTCTCCACGTCCTTCATCGAATGGACGCAGAAATCGACTTCACCTTCCAGCAGCGCCCGATCAAGCTCCTTGGTCCACAGCGCCTTGCCGCCGATCTCCGCCAGCGGACGGTCCTGGACCTTGTCCCCGGTGGTTTTGATCTCGACGATCTGAACCCAGCCGTCGGGCCAGCGCTGCGCGGTCTCGATCGCCGCCGCGACCTTCCGCGCCTGCGCCAGCGCCAATGCGGAGCCGCGAGTCCCGAGACGAAGTCCCTGCATTCCCCACCCCTAGTGCATCTTCGGAGGATGAGGCAAAGGGCCGGACGCGAAATGACAGTCATCCTTGGTCTTGAGAGTAGCTGTGACGATAGCGCGGCGGCGCTGGTCAGCGGAGACCGGCGCATCCTGGCGCAGGCCGTCGTCGGCCAGACTCAGGCGCACCAGCCCTATGGTGGGGTGGTGCCGGAGATCGCCGCACGAGCGCACGTCGAGATCCTGCCGGACCTCATCCGCAAGGTGCTCGATGACGCCAAGATGTCGATCCGCGAGGTCGACGCGATCGCCGCGACCGCGGGTCCGGGCCTGATCGGCGGGGTGATGGTCGCGCTGCTCGCCGGGAAGGGGCTGGCCCTCGCCGCGGGCAAGCCGCTGGTCGCAGTCAACCATCTCGAGGGTCATGCGCTCAGCCCGCGCCTCGCCGATCCCCATCTCGGCTTCCCCTATCTGCTGCTGCTCGTCTCTGGCGGTCACTGTCAGCTGCTCGAGGTGCGCGGCCTGGGCGATTATCGGCGTCTCGCGACGACCATTGACGATGCCTCAGGCGAAGCGTTCGACAAGGCGGCCAAGCTGCTCGGCCTCTCCTATCCAGGCGGACCCGCAATCGAGGAGCTGGCGAAGGGCGGCGATTCGGCCGCGGTCCCGCTTCGGCGGCCGCTGGTCGGCTCGGGCGAGCCGCACTTCTCCTTTGCCGGTCTCAAAAGCGCGGTGCAGCGTGCGGTCGCCTCGGGCGAATTCAAGCGCGAGAACGTCGCCGCGAGTTTTCAACGGGCGGTCGTCGATTGCCTGGTCGATCGCACCCGGCTCGCGCTCGAGAGAAGCGATGCGCCCACTTTGGTAGTTGCCGGGGGTGTTGCCGCCAATCAGGCGATCCGGACCGCGCTTGCAGCGCTCGCCAACGAGAATGGCCGCGGATTCAGCGTGCCTCCCGCCTGGCTATGCACCGATAACGCGGCGATGATCGCCTGGGCCG
>JBQCCG010000117.1:0-8394 GCA_051962455.1 Sphingomicrobium sp.
TCTCAGGCGGAAAGAAGGCGCCGCTCCGATCGACTATCCGAAGCCCGACGGAGCACTGACCTTCGATCGCTTATCCTCGGTGTTCATCTCCAACACCAATCACGAGGAAGACCAGCCGGTTCATCTGACGCTCAAGGACGCCGACATACCCACTGCTATCAACCTGCCGGTCTATGCCGGTCCCGAGCAGCGTTATTGCCCGGCAGGCGTCTATGAATTTGTCGATGGCGAGAGCGGTGAACCCAGGCTCCAGATCAACGCGCAGAACTGCGTCCACTGCAAGACCTGCGACATCAAGGACCCAACTCAGAATATCAACTGGGTCACTCCCGAAGGCGGTGGAGGGCCCAATTACCCGAACATGTAAGTGGCTGGCCGGCGCTGCCCTGGCGTCTGTCGCGCTCGGCTCGGCGCCGGCGCTGGCGTCTCCGAGCGTCAACATTCCCGACCCGACGAGGGTCTATATCCAGGCGCGCGCCGCGGAGATGAACGGCGATCACGCAGAGGCGGCGCAATTGTTTGCGTCGCTCGCCGCAGCCGAGCCCGGTCAGATCGACCTTGCGAAAAAGGGCCTTGAGGAAGCCATCGGCGCGGGGAAGATGGACCTCGCCCTCAGGCTGGCGCGGACCATTCCGGCAGATAAGCTGTCGACCGACGCCCGGCTGCTGCTTGCCGCGAACGAAATCAAGACCGGTCACCCCGAGCGGGCACAGTCGTGGCTCACCGTTCCTGGAGCAACGGGCGACCTCAGCTTCCTCGTACCGCTGGTCAACGCCTGGATGGCGGCTGATCGCGGCAATGCCGCCCAGGCGCTCGCCGGCCTCGATCAGGTATCTGCGGGCGGCGTGCTGGCGCCGCTGATGGATGAGGAACATGCGCTCATCCTCCTCAAGCTGAAGCGCGCGGCCGATGCCGAGCCTTACGCCCGGCGAGCAGTCGGGTCCGCGGGAGCGCGCGAGCAGCGGCTCCGGCTTGCCTTCGCCGACGGCTTCCTCGCCGCCGGCGACCGCGCGCGGGCGCTGATGATCATCGACGGCATGGGCGAGGGCGAAGTCGCGGCCCGGCAGCGGATCATGGCCGGGAAGCTGAGCGGTGAGGCGATCGACAGTCTGCCCGACGCGCTCGGGGAGGTGTTGACCGTCTTCTCGATCGACCTCGCACGCATGCAGCGCTCGACCCCGCCGATCGGTCTCATCCAGGTTGCCCGCTATCTCGACCCTCAGGACAGCAGCACGACGGCACTGCTGGCGCTCCTCCTGGCGGACCAGCAGCGCACCGACGAAGCGCTCGCTCTGCTTCGATCGGTACCCCAAAATGATGCGATGATCGCCGGGGTTCGGGACGTCCAGTCACGGATCCTCAGGGATGCCAAGCGGTTCGACGAAGCGTACCAGCTGGCTGCAAGCGCAGCGATGGCGCCGAACGCCGACGTCAGCGATTTCTCCAGGCTCGGCGACGTTCTGGAGGCGATGAAGCGGCACGATGCCGCTGCCGACGCGTACGGCCGCGCAATCGCACTCGCCAAGGCGCAGAACTTGAAGAGCGACTTGTGGAGGTTCCTGCTGCTGAGGGCGGGCGCGCTCGAGGAAGCCAAGCGCTGGCCGGAGACCAAGGCTGCGCTCCAGGAGGCCCTTGCGCTCGAGCCGGACCAGCCGTTGCTTCTCAACTTTCTCGGTTATGCCGAGCTCGAACATGGCGAAAATCTCGACGCTGCAGAGGCGATGATCGCCAAGGCGAGCGAGCTCGCGCCCGACGATGCGTCGATCACCGATTCGCTTGGCTGGGCTCAGTTCAAGCGAGGCAAGGTTGGTGAGGCCATTGCAACTCTGCAGGAAGCGGCCGAAAAGGACCCCGGGCAGGCCGAGATCCAGGAGCATCTCGGCGATGCGCTGTACCGGTCGGGACGGCACCTTGAGGCGCGATTCGCCTGGCGGGCCGCGCTCGTCACGGCCGAGGATGACATTGCAGCGCGGGTCAAGGCCAAGCTCGCGAACGGGCTGACAACGGCGAACGCGGCGCCTTGAGCCACTCCATCCGCGAGATCGCGCCGGCGAAGCTCAATCTCGCGCTCCACGTGCGCGGCAAGCTGCCCGATGGACGGCACGCCATCGAAACGGTGTTTGCATTCTGCACGGACGGCGATCGGGTTGAAGCAGACAGTATCGAAGCAGAGCATAGCTGCATGTCGCTGGCGATCGAGGGAGAGTTCGCCGGAGCTTTGTCGCCGGAACGTGAGAACCTAGTCGAGTTGGCGTGGCATGCATTGGCAACGGCAAGCGGCGTGACGCAACAGACATCATTCAAACTTGAAAAACATCTTCCAGTCGCATCGGGTCTCGGTGGCGGGTCGGCCGACGCTGGGGCGACGCTTAGACTGCTGACGTCGTTGTGGAAGATCGATCCCGCACATGCGCAGAAAGTCGCGCCGACGCTCGGTAGCGATGTGCCCGCGTGCCTGCTCAGCCTGCCGATGCGCGGCGAAGGAGCGGGGGACAGACTGACGCCAATCGATTTGTCGGACCTGTCCGGAACTCCGGTTCTGCTCGTGAACCCGCGCGTGGCGCTATCGACTGCGGATGTATTCGCCCGCTGGGACGGCGCAGATCGCGGTCCGCTTGGCGACTGGCGTGCGGGACGCAACGACCTCGAGCCCGCCGCTATTTCGCTCGCTCCCCAGATCGGAGCGGTGCTTGCCTGGCTGGGAACCCGGCCCGGCGCGACCATCGTCCGCATGTCCGGCTCGGGCGCGACCTGCTTCGCCTTGTTTGAGAATGAGCAAGCCAGGGATGAGGCGGCGATCGCAGTGCCGCGCGAATGGTGGCGCCTGGCTACGTTCCTGCGCTAGGTGCAGCCCATGACCGGGCGCCCGATCCTCACGGCAGAAGCGATGCGCGCGGCCGAGCAACGAACCATCGACGGCGGCACCAGCGTCGAGCAGCTGATGGAGCGGGCGGGGCGCGCGCTCGCGGAGGCCACCTATCGCTTCGTCGGACCCATGCCGGCGCTGGTCCTGTGCGGTCCGGGCAATAACGGCGGCGATGGCTATGTGGCGGCGCGCCAGCTCGAGGCGCGAGGGGTGAAGGTCCGCGTCGCGGCGCTAAGCGAACCGAAGAGCGATGCCGCCAAATGGGCGCGATCCGAATGGCTCGGGGATGTCGAGGCATTGACCGGCGAAACCGAAAGCGCGCCGCTGCTAATCGATGCTCTGTTCGGAACCGGTCTCAAGCGCGGCCTCGAAGCCGATGCTTGCAAGCAGCTTTCGCGGCTAACCGATGCGGCGGTTGCGAAGATCGCCTGCGACCTGCCGAGCGGCGTCGAAACGAACAGCGGAGCCGAGCTCAGCCAAATCCCTTCATTCGACCTCACGGTGATCTTTGGAGCGCTGAAACCGGCGCACCTGCTCTATCCGTCCATGTATCGCTGTGGGCGCCTCGTCCTGGCCGAGATCGGTATCGACGCGGAGACGAGCTGGCACGAGATCGCGCCGCCGCAACTGCCTTCGGTTGGGCCAGGACTTCAGAAATATACTCGCGGGCTGGTCCACGCGTTGGCCGGCAAAATGCCGGGCGCGATCGCGCTTGCAGCGACGGCTGCGGCCCGGACCGGCGCAGGCTATGTGCGCGTCAGCACGTCCGCTCCGATTGCCAACCTCCCGTCGGCGATCGTTCAGACCGACACCGCAGAGGTGAATGATCCGCGCATCGGATGCCTGCTCGTCGGCCCGGGAATGGGCGACATCCCGCAGCTGCTGACGCTGGCGCTGACGTCGAAAGCGCCGAAGGTCATCGATGCCGATGCGATCACACACATGGGCGATCCCGAACGTCTGCGGGGGCAGGATGCGGTGATCACGCCGCACGAGGGCGAGTTTCGCAAGCTGTTCGGTGAGCTGCCGGGGACGCGGCCCGAGCAGGCGCTCGCGGCTGCTCGGTTGAGTGGCGCGGTAGTCGTCCTCAAGGGAGCGGATACGCTTGTCGCTTCGCCAGACGGCCGCCTGGGGTTCCGTCCGCCAGCACCCGGCTGGCTTGCGAGCGCGGGCACGGGGGACGTGCTTTCGGGAGTGATCGCGGCCTTGCGCGCGCGCGGCATGCCCGCCTTCGGGGCGGCCTGCGCGGGAGTCTGGCTGCATGGCCGGGCGGCCGAACTAGCCGGCCCTCACATGATCGCCGACGACCTCGCCGACACTATTCCTCAGGCGCTCGACTGCCTCGAATGAACGAGCCGATCGTCCGGATTGCCGCTCGCGGCGACGGCGTGACCCCGAGCGGTCGCCACGTTCCGTTCGGAGTTCCGGGGGACGCCGTGCTCGACGATGGCGCGTTGGCGTTCGGCCCGCATCACCAGCAGCCGCCCTGCCGGCACTACCCGGAGTGCGGTGGCTGCCAGCTCCAGCATGCCGACGACGAGGCGTACCGGGGCTATCTCGTGTCGCGGATCGAAACGGCGCTTGCGCAGCACAGGCTCGAGACCGAAATTCGCCCGCCGCACCTGTCGCCGCCGAACAGCCGACGCCGTGCCACGCTCAAGGCGCTCCAGGCCGGCCGGAACGTGCTCGTCGGCTTCAACGCGGCCATGTCGCACCGGATCGTCGACATGCTCGAGTGCCATATCCTGAGGCCCGAGTTGTTCGCGCTGGTCGAACCGCTGCGCAACGTGCTTGCCGGTTTGCTGCGGCCCAATCGCGCCGTGGAAGTCCAGCTGACATTGGTCGACTGGGGCGCCGACGTGCTGCTCAAGGGCGTTCCGGCAGGCAGGCTGGCCGACATCGAGATGCTGACGTCGTTCGCCGACGCTTATGGACTGGCTCGGCTCAGCGTCGATCGCGGGCTTGGCCCGGAGGCGATCTACGAGCCCCAGCCGGCGACGGTCACGTTATCGGGGACCCGCGTCGCATTCCCTCCCGGCGCGTTCCTCCAGGCGACCGAGGATGGCGAGGCTGCATTGGTTGCAGCGGTCGAGGAAGCGCTTGCGGGCAACGGCAAAGTTGCCGATCTCTTTGCGGGCCTCGGAACCTTCGCGTTGGCAACCACGGCCATCTACGCCGGCGAGGCCTCGCGCGATGTCGCATCGGCGCTCAAGCGGGCGGCTCCGAACATGAAGGTTGAGCACCGCGATCTGTATCGAAGCCCGCTCGACACCAAAGAGCTCAAGCGCTTCGACGGGGTCGTCCTCGATCCGCCTCGCGCCGGGGCCGAGGAGCAAGTGGCGGCGCTTGCTGCGTCAGCCGTGCAGCGCATCGCCTACGTCAGCTGCAACGCGGCAACCTTCGCGCGCGACGCCAAGCTTCTCGTCGACGGCGGCTATTCGCTCGCGTGGGTCGAGCCCGTGGGACAGTTCCGCTGGTCGACTCATGTCGAGCTGGCGGCCTGCTTCACCCGTGGTGGATGAGGAAGATCGCCGCGTGGGTGGTGAGCCCTAGCAGGCACAGGCTTCCAGCGATGAACAGCAGGAAGCGGTACATGACCAAATTGACCGTCGCCTGCACGAGGCTGTGGAGGATTCGAAAAGCCACATAGCCCCATGCGAGATAGACGTTGATCGGCGCATCGAAGCCCATGAGGATCAGCGCGATCACAATCGCATAGAAGATCGTCGGCTGCTCCAGCAGATGATTGTAATTGTGGGCTTTCCATTGAACTTGCGGATCCAGGACCCCGTCGAGGTCGCCGCCCTTTGAGCCGACCCGGCCTTTGAGGCTGATCCCCTTGCGGCGCATCGCCGGGAGCCGTGTCGCGTACATCCAAATCTGGACGATCAAGGTCCAGGCGACCAGCGCTACGATCGGCGCGAGCAGCGGACTGTGCATTGAGAAGCCTCCCCCGCAGGTTCTGCCGCAAGCTGCGACGGAAATTGGCGCGGCTCAACCGATTTCGATACAACAGCGGCGGGAGCACAAGCGGGCAAGAGGGCAGGGCGATGGAGCCGAGTGCCGCAATCGCGGGCAGACCGGTGCTGTCCCGCAGACAGATCTCGGCCGTCGTCGCGGGCAACGGCCTCGAATTCTACGATTTCCTGACCTACTCCTTCTTCGCCGCGCAGATCGGCGAGGCGCTGTTTCCAGGCGGCGGGAACACCAGGCTGCTGCTGTCGCTTGCGACATTCGGGGTCGGGTTCGCGACGCGGCCGCTGGGCGGGATCATCATCGGGCGAATGGCCGACCGGAAGGGGCGTCGTCCGGCAATGCTCCTCACGTTCAGTTTGATGGGCATTGCACTCGTCGGCATCGCCGCCACGCCCTCATACGCGTCGATCGGGATCGCCGCGCCGCTGCTCGCGGTTTTCTTCCGGATGATGCAGGGCTTCGCGCTTGGCGGCGAAGTCGGCCCGAACACCGCATTCCTGCTCGAAGCCGCGCCGCCTCACCGCCGAGGTCTTTATGTTTCTTTGCAATATGCGACGCAGGATTCGGCGGTGGTCGCCGCTGGAGCGGTGGGCCTTCTCCTTTCGTCGACCCTCAGCGCCGAAGCTTTGGTCGGATGGGGCTGGCGCGTCGCCTTTCTCCTGGGCGCGATGATCGTCCCGTTCGCCCTCGCGATTCGCCGCTCGCTGGCCGAGACTCTCACTAACGAAGATCACGTTGGGACCCATGCTGGAGCGAGGCCCGTACCGCTCGTCGCCCTCGCGGGCCTGCTGCTCCTCGCTGGCGGAACGATTAGCAACTACACGCTCGATTATCTGACAACATTCGCGCAGAAATCACTGGGAATGCAGGTCAATACCGCATTCGGCGCGACTCTCGTCCTGGGTGTGACCAGCGTCACTTTCGACTTGCTGTCGGGCTGGTTGTCCGACCGCTACGGACGCAAGCGGATCATCATGGCGCCGATGTTTCTGCTGATCCTTCTGGCGATCCCGTCGTTCCTGATGATCGTTCGTTTTCGGACCGGACTCGCGCTGCTGTCGATGACCGCGCTGATGGCCGCTTTGCTCGCGCTCTATTCGGCCGCGGCTATCACCTTGTTCACTGAATCCCTCCCGGCACGCGTCCGGGCCGGTGCAATGGGCACGGTCTACGCGCTCTCGATCGCGACCTTCGGGGGAAGCGCTCAGTTCGTCGAACAGCTGCTGATCAACTGGACCGGCAATGCGATGGCCCCCGCCTTCTATATGACCGCCGCGCTGATAACGGGTGCCGTCGGCGTAATGATGCTGAAAGAGCCGGCGCGGCGGCGCGTCCAGCCGCCGTCGTTCGAAACGGCCGCCCCGGCCTGATCAGTCGAACAGCTTGGCGAAGCGCCGCTTCTCCCGGTTGCGCCAGGCGCCGCGGTGCCACGCGTCGCTGGCGAGCAGCGGGAGCACGCTGGTCGCCTCAGCGAACACCATCTGCTCCATTGCGGTCGAGACCTTGCCCCAGCTCGCGGCTTCCTGGAGCGTCGAGGAGGAGCAGGCGCCGTCGCGCACGTCGGCGACAGTGATCTGGACCGCGTACTTGTGCACCTCGACATCGTCGTGGCCCAGGATTTCCGCGCAAACGACAGTGTCTTGCGTGAAGTTCTTGGGAACGCCTCCACCGATCATCAGGAGGCCCGTCGTGCCCGCCTTGATCTTGATCTCGGTGAGCTCGCGGAAGTCGGCGATGCTGTCGAGCGTCATGTAATGGCCGCCGCGCTTCATCGCGTCGACCTGGTGCTTGACGAGCCCGAAACCGGCCGAGCTGTCGGTGAACGCCGGGCAGAAGATCGGCACGTCATTCTCATAGGCGAGCTGGACGAGGCTGCCGGGCTTCTTCGCATTACCCTCGCTCAGCCACTTGCCCATCTCGCGGATGAAGGCGCGGGAAGAGTAGGGGCGAGGCTCGAGGTTGTCGGCGATCAGGCCGATCGTGTGGTCGCAGTCCTGCAGCTGCTCCTCGTCGATGTAGGTGTCGTAGATGCGATCGATATAGAGCGACCGCAGCGTATCATCGTCAGGGATTTCATTGGCCTGGTAGTGCTTGTGACCAAGCGCTTCGAAGAAATCCATGTCGACGATCGTGGCGCCCGTGGCGACGATCGCGTCGACCATGTTGGACTTAACGAGCTCGGCATAGAGGTCCATGCAGCCGGCGGCCGAGGTCGAGCCGGCGACGACCAGGATGATCGAGCAGCTCTGATCCTCGAGCATCATATTGTAGATATTGGTCGCGCGGGCGAGATCCCGGCTGGTGAAGCTCATATGCCCCATCGCGTCGATGATGGGCCGCGCGTCGAACTTGGTGATGTCGATATGCTCGACGGGGGTCGAGAGCAGCTCAGCCTTGCGGGTGTCGTTGACCGTCGAGCGGTCGATGAGTTCCTCAGTCGTCATTTCAGGCTCCAAATGCAGACTGTTCCCCGGCGAAGGCCGGGTTCCAGGTTTCCTTCTTTTGGGCTGGGCTCCGGCCTACGCCGGAGCACGAGCAATTTCAAAACTTCA
>JBQCCG010000118.1:0-2192 GCA_051962455.1 Sphingomicrobium sp.
AGATGCCCGCTTTGTCGCCGACGATGGAGGAGGGGACGCTCGCCAAATGGCTGGTGAAGGAGGGCGACAAGGTCGCGTCGGGCGACATCCTCGCCGAGATCGAGACTGACAAAGCGACGATGGAGTTCGAGGCGGTCGACGAAGGTACCGTCGCCAAAATCCTCGTGCCCGAGGGCAGCGAAGGCGTGAAGGTCGGCGCCCCGATCGCGATTCTCGCCGGCGAGGGCGAAGACGCATCGAAGGCCGCAGCCGCCGCTCCGAAGGCTGACACCGCCGGTGCCGCTCCTCCGAAGCCCGCTCCCGAGCCGAAAGCGGACGCGACTCCGAAGAGTCCCCCGCCGCAGGCCCCGGTCGAAACACCGCCCAGCCCGCCGCAACCCGCAGCCGCCCCTCGAGCGGAGGGTGATCGCGTCAAAGCCTCACCGCTCGCGCGCAAGCTCGCTCAGGCGCAGGGCATCGATCTCTCGAACATCCAGGGCACCGGCCCCGGCGGACGCATCGTCCGCGCCGACATCGACGCCGCGGCCGGCAAAGCGCCGTCGGCAGCTCCGGCAGCCACGCCCGGCGCACCGGCTCCGGCGGTTGGCACGCATCTCGTCATGCCCGGCCCGATGGAAGAGGCGATCCCGCACGAAGCGGTCAAGCTTTCGAACATCCGCAAGACCATCGCCCGCCGCCTCACCGAGGCGAAGCAGCAGGTCCCGCACATCTACCTAACGGTCGACATCCAGCTCGACGCGCTCCTGAAGCTTCGCGGCGAGCTCAACGCCGGCCTCGCCAGCCGCGAAATCAAGCTCAGCGTCAACGACTTGCTGATCAAGGCGCTCGCCCAGTCGCTGATCGAGGTGCCCGAATGCAATGTGGCCTTCGCCGGCGACCAGATGCTTCAGTACAAGCGCGCCGACATTTCGGTCGCGGTCTCGATCCCGGCGGGCCTCATCACGCCGATCATCGTCGGCGCCGACAGCAAGAGCGTTTCCGCCATCTCGACAGAGATGAAGGAGCTCGCCGGGCTCGCCCGCGACGGCAAGCTCCAGCCGCAGCAATATCAGGGCGGCACCGCCTCGCTCAGCAACATGGGCATGTTCGGGATCAAGCAGTTCGAAGCGGTCATCAACCCGCCGCAGGGCATGATCATGGCGATCGGCGCGGGCGAGAAGCGGCCGTACGTCATCAACGACAGCCTGCAGATCGCGACGGTGATGAGCGCAACCGGAAGCTTCGACCACCGCGCCATCGACGGCGCCGACGGCGCCAAGCTGATGCAAGCGTTCAAGCGGCTTGTCGAAAACCCGCTGGGGATGCTCGCCTAGGAGTGCGGCCATGTTCGTGAAGACATTGAGCGGCGCTTATTACCCGGTCGCCTCGATCGAACATCTCTCCGAAGATGCGGACGGGTCCGGTGAGAAGCTCGAGATCGCGCGCTTCAAAGACGGCAAGACCGAAAAGCTTTGCGCTGGAGAGATCGAGCGGATCATGGAAGCGAGCGCTCATCCATTTCCGGCCGCGCCCGACACGTTCGTGCTGCAACAGGTGGTCGATGAAGAAAATCGCCTGAGCCTCGAGCGGGTACCCGTGCTCGGCTGGATCGTCAGCCCGAAGCGCGGCGTCCTCCCGATCACCATCGACGGGATCAACCACGGCTCGGGCGGCGCAGTGCCGGTGGTGATGCCAACGGGCGAGGTCGTCGTGGCGATGGAGTGCTCCTATCTAAACCAGGAATGCTACTTCGCCGAGATCAGGTCCGCCAAAGTCCGCTGAAGTGGATCGCACGCCACTCATTCGCGTGACGGCCATGCCGGCCGACACCAATCCCTACGGCGGCGTCTTCGGCGGCTGGCTGATGGGCCAGATGGGCCTCGCCTGCGGCTCCTTCGTTTCGCAGCGAACGCGCGGGAAGGCGCTGCTGGTGGCGGCGGACGCGATCAAGTTCCCCGGCGCGATGGCGGTCGGCGACGAGCTCAGCGTCTATGTCGATTTACTGAGCGAGGGCCGCACCTCGCTCCGCCTAAAGGCCGAAGCGATCGGCCGAAAGCGCGACGGCGATGAAGAGACTGTCGTCGCCGAAGGCGAGTTCACCTTGGTCGCGCTGGACGAGGCCGGGAAGCCGCGGGAGATCGCACCATGAGCCCCTCGCCCCGAACGGGGAGAGGGAAGGAGCCGCGCAGCGGCGGAAGGGTGAGGGGTGTGCC
>JBQCCG010000119.1:0-3824 GCA_051962455.1 Sphingomicrobium sp.
GCGCATGATCGAGGAAATGGGCCTGAGGCCACCGCAGCCGCACACCGAGCCTGCCTGACACACAAGAAAAGGGCCGGCGGATCGCTCCACCGGCCCTCTCTTTTTAATCTGCTCTGCGTGCCGGCTTAGCGGCGGTTGCCCATGAAATAGAGCAGGAACTGGAACATGTTGATGAAGTCCAGATAGAGCTGCAGCGCGCCCATGATGACCGTCTTGCCGGCCAGCTCGCTGCCCTGGACGTAGAAATACATGCTCTTGATCCGCTGCGTGTCGTAGGCGGTGAGGCCCGCGAACAGCAGCACTCCGATCGCACTGATCGCCAGCGCCATCGCGCTCAACTGCAGGAACATGTTGATCAACATCGCGACGATCAGCCCGACCACGCCCATGATCAGGAACGTTCCGATGCCGCTGAGATCGCGCTTGGTCGTATAGCCCCAGAGGCTGAGCCCGAGATAGGCGGCCGCGGTGGCGAAGAAGGTCTGAGCGATCGACGCGCCAGTGTAAGCAAGGAACAGCGTCGACATCGACAGGCCCATGAGCGCTGCGAACGCCCAGAACAGGATCTGCAGCGTCGATGTCCGCATCCGGTTCATGCCAAAGCTCATCGCGAACACGATCGCGAGCGGCGACAATGTGATGAGCCAGCCTAGGCCGCTCATTCCCCGCCCGTTGGCGCTGATCAGCACCTGTCCGGCGTAGGGGGCGAACAGCATCGCAATGATGCCGGTCAGCAGAACGCCCGACGCCATATAGTTGTAGACCGAAAGCATGTAGGACCGCAGGCCGACATCGCGGGCAGCGCGCGGTACGCCTACTGTCGCGGTGTTCACGCTCCCACCCCTGTCGGTCGTGGTGCGCGGGTCTTGCCAAATGGCCATTTCTTCTCCTCTCGCGCGGGCGAAGGGCCCGTTCGCTACCATCGATATATCGTGGATGCCCGAAGGGACTTCAAGCAAATCCGGTCGACAGCAATTGCATGTTGGTCGATGTTTGCCGAACGGCTGATTAACGGCATTGCCGTTGAGCGCGCGCGGTGCGACACTGAGAGCGTCGTTCGGGGGAGCAATTGCTTTGGTTCGACGGCTCGCGTTGCTCATTGCCGCGTTGATCGCTTCGCTCATGGCCGCTCCGGCATTCAGCGCCGCGCCGCCGCAGCGGATCATCGCGGTTGGCGACCTCCACGGAGACTTTTCCGCCTGGCAGGAGATCGCTCGCGCAGCCGGCATCATGGACGCCAAGGGCCATTGGGGCGCCGGCAAGACGGTCCTCGTCCAGATGGGCGACGTCACGGATCGGGAACCGGACTCGCTCAAGATCATCCGCAGCCTGCAGCAACTGCAGAAGGAAGCGCCGCGAAAGGGCGGGCAGGTTTTTGTGATCCTCGGCAACCACGAGGCGATGAATTTGCTGGGCGACAATCGCTACACGACGCCGGGTGAATATGCGGCCTTCGTCGACCGGCAATCGGCCGATCGGCGTGACCGCGTATACGAGGCGAACAGGGCGCGGGTGGAGGCCTTCTACAAAAGCCAGGACCCGGCGAGCACGCCCGAACAGGCGCGCGACAAATGGATGGCCGAGCACCCGCTCGGCTGGGTAGAGCATGAATTGGCATGGCAGCCCTCAGGCGATCTCGGGCAATGGGCGATGCACAACCCGGCGATCCTGAGGATCGGCGGAACCTTGTTCGCGCATGGCGGGATCAGCGCCGAATATTCGAAGCAGCCGATCGACTCGATCAACCAGAGCGTCGCGAAGGCCATGGCGGCGGCCGACGACAGCCCCTCCTCGGTGCTCACCGACCCGCTCGGGCCGCTGTGGTACCGGGGTTTGGTGACGACTGACGCCGACGCGCAGGCGGAGCGCGCCGCCGCGAAGCCCCCGCTCCCGGCTTTGACGCCCGACCAGGAGCTGGATGCAGTCCTAGCCGCTTATGGCGCCCAGCGGCTGGTGATCGCCCACACGCCGAGCCTCAGAGGGATTGAAATCACCGGCAATGGCCGACTGGCGCGCATCGATACGGGCATTTCACGCTTCTATGGCGGGCCGCTGACCTGGCTCGAGATCGTCGGCAACCGGATGATTCCGCACACCACCACGCGATCACCGTAAATCGAAGGAGGGGGCGAATGATGAGGACATGGCTTTGCGCGGCCGCAGCGCTGGCGCTTTGCACTGCGGCGCCGGCAAAGGAGCCGAAGCCGGCGACGCCGCTGTTCGCCAGCGACACGCCGATCCACGTGATCATCCAGGGTCCGATGTCGTCGCTTGCCTCCAACCGCTCGGCGACCGCTCGCCCTGCCACCTTGACCGCCGACGGCGTGACTTACCCAATCACGCTCACACCGCGCGGGATCACCCGCCTGAGGAAGGATACCTGCGAGTTTCCTCCGGTTCGCGTCACGTTCACACAGCCACCGCCGCCGGGCTCATTGTTCGCGCATCAGAAGCATCTGAAGCTCACCGTCTTTTGCAAGCGGTCCCCGGATTTCCAGCAGAAGATCCTGCTCGAATATGCGGCCTACCGCCTCTACAATTTGATGACGCCACAGAGCTTCCGGGCGCGGCTCGCCAACGTCGACTATGTCGATGAGAATGGCAAGCCGTACATCTCGCGCATCAGCTTCTTCATCGAGGATTTCAGCGAGGTCGCGAAACGCAACGGAATGAAGCAGGCGCATATGGGTTCGCTGGTTCCGCTGGCGCAAATCGACCCTGAAGCCGGCGCCCGCTTCGCCATTTTCGAGGACATGATCGCCAACCATGACTGGGACATGCGAGCCGCGCCAAAGGGAAGCGAGTGCTGTCATAATGCCCGCCTGATGAGCGCCGCACCCGGCTCGCCGCTCCTGCCGGTGCCTTATGACTTCGATTACTCAGGCCTGGTCGACGCGCCTTACGCCATCCCGCCCGAGCAGCTGTCGATCTCCAGCGTGCGCGAGCGCGATTATCGCGGCTATTGCGCGCATCAGGAGCAGGCGCGCGCGATCGCGGCGCAGCTTTCGCCTCGGCGCGCGGAATTCACCGGAGTGTTTGCGAGCATTCCCGGCCTGGAGCCACGCGAGCAGGCCAAGGCCGCGAGCTTCATCCAGGGCTTTTTCGCCGACCTCGACAGCGGCCGACTATTCAAGAGCTGCGTCAGCTAGGCTTCTTTTTCTTCTCGATCGTCTCCTCGACCACAACGACCGTGGCGCGATCCACTCCGTCATAGTCGGCGAGGAAGCGCTTCATGCCTTCGCGCTCGCCATATTCGGTGATCCACAGCGTCGCGAAGCAATAGTTGAACGCAATGCTGATCACTGCGGCGAGCTCGATTGCGCCGATTCCGGCGGACAGCCCGACACCCACCGCCAGAAGGATGAACAGGGCGTCGCCCGAGCTTTTGAGCGAGTTTCGAAACCGCACCGCGCCCGCGATCCCCGCGAGCGAGAAGGCCAGCGCGAGCGAGTTCTGCACAATGATCACGATTCCGGTCACGACCATAGGCAGGACGATGATCGTATCGACCAGCGATTGGTCGTAGTCGGTGCCGCCACGCACCGCCATGTAGGTCCAGCTGATCGGCAGCGACACGAGGATTGCCGCGATGATCGCGACGACCAGCCAGAAGACGCTCTGTCCGAAGTTGGTGACGTGCGCAGCGCGCACCGCTTCGCTTGCGGCGAGCGGATTCTTGGTCGGCTGCGAAATCAGCTGCTCGACCCCGCCGATCGGAAGATAATTGCGAAGATCGGGCCAGATCTTGACCGCGACAAAGATCGCGATCCCGATGACCAGATAATAAGCCGTAATCTCGAGGAGCAACTTCCCTGCGCGCATCT
>JBQCCG010000120.1:0-3707 GCA_051962455.1 Sphingomicrobium sp.
CATCCTTGCTGAAGCTGCTCGACGAGCGCGGCTACATCCACCAGCTGACCGACGCGGCGGCGTTCGACGCGCTGGCGACGAAGGAGATTGTCTCCGCTTACATCGGCTTCGACGCGACCGCGTCGAGCCTGCACGTCGGCAGCCTCGTCCAGATCATGATGCTCCGCCGATTGCAGCAGTCGGGGCACAGGCCGATCGTGCTAATGGGCGGCGGCACCACCAAGGTCGGCGACCCGAGCGGCAAGGACGAGAGCCGCCAGCTCCTCACCCACGAGCAGATCGACGCGAACATCGCCGGCATCCGCCGCGTCTTCGAGCGGTTCCTGACCTTCGGCGACGGTCCGAGCGACGCGATCATGGTCAACAATGCCGATTGGCTCGACCGGCTCGAATATATCCAGTTCCTGCGCGAGGTCGGGAAGCATTTCACGATTAACCGGATGCTGACCTTCGATAGCGTGAAGCTGAGGCTCGATCGCGAGCAGCCGCTGACCTTCCTCGAGTTCAACTACATGATCCTCCAGGCCTACGACTTCCTGGAGCTATCGCGGCGGGTCGGCTGCCGGGCGCAGTTCGGCGGATCGGACCAGTGGGGCAACATCGTCAATGGGATTGAACTCGGCCGTCGGACCGACGGGACCGAACTGTTCGGCGTGACGACGCCGCTGATCACGACCGCGGACGGCGCGAAGATGGGTAAGACAGCGCAGGGCGCGGTGTGGCTGGATGAGAAGCTCCTGAGTCCCTACGATTACTGGCAGTTCTGGCGGAATACGGCGGACGCGGATGTCGGGAGATTCCTGAAGCTGTTCACTGACTTGTCGCTGGAGGATATCGGCAAGTTCGACAGCCTCGAGGGCGCTGAGGTCAACGAGGCGAAGGTCGTGCTCGCGACCGAGGCGACAGCGATGCTTCACGGCCGCAAGGCTGCCGAGGGTGCCGCGCGTACCGCTGCCGAGACATTCAGCGGAGGCGGCGCCGGCGAGGACCTGCCGACCCTCTCGCTCGGCGATGGCACGAACATCGCCCATGCGCTGACGGCGCTGGGGTTCACGCCGTCGAACAAGGAAGCGAAGCGCAAGATCGCGGAAGGCGCAGTGCGGCTCGACGATGTCACGGTGAGCGATCCGGCACTGGTGCTGACGGGGCGGGACGAGCCGCTGAAGCTCAGCCTGGGCAAGAAGAGGCACGCGCTATTAATCAAATAGCGCTCGTGGGGGCTGCCGATGGAAGTGCACAAGCCGAAGCTGGTCGCCAATTGGCGCGAGCTGCTCAAGGAATGGGGCATCATCGTGCTCGGCGTGCTCACCGCGCTACTCGCCGAACAGGCCGTCCAATCGATCGATTGGCACCGCAAGGTGAATGCCGCCCTCGCCGACATGGACAATGAGCTGACGAGAGGGAACGGACCGCAGGCCTATACAAGGCTGGCAATGCACGATTGCGTTTCGTCCCGGCTGGACGAATTGCGCGGTGCTGTCGAGCGCGGGGATCGGGCGCAAAGCCGAAAGCTAATCGATTCCCTTTGGCTCCCGAAGCGCACCTGGGACTCGCTTGCTCGAGAATCCGCGACAGCATCGGACATCTCCTCGCACATGCCGCACGACCGGATGTTCCAGTATCGAATCGCTTACGAAATGGTACCGGATTTGCAGCGGCTTGCAGACAAGGAACTGACCGATCTGGGAAACTTGCGCGCGCTGCCCGCTATCGGCGGCCCGATCGAAACTTCGGAGAAGCTGGCGACGCTCCAGGCCATCGAATCGCTGGGCCTCGACAATGACACGACCGCGCGGGAATCGAGGTTCCTGCTCTCGCGGTTGGAATTGATGCGACTGCCACTCGACCCAGCATTCGTCGACCGAAACATGAAGGAACCGCGAGAGCATTTTGAGAATTGCCTCAAGGTTCCGGCCGTCGAGTCAGCCACTCCGGATTAAGTCCACCGCCTGGTCGCGTTCGAACAGGTAGAGGCACACGCGCGCAGCCTGCCCGCGCGGGCCGGACAGGCCGCCGTCCCGGTCGAGCAGGAGGAGCGCGTCGCTTTGCGCGATCGGCGCGAACTGGGCGACATCTTCCGGCGTCGCGGCGCGGAACGCCTCCTCGCCCGACTGGCGGGTGCCGAGGATCTCGCCGGGGCCTCGGAGGCGCAGGTCCTCCTCGGCGATGCGGAAACCGTCATTCGTCTCGCGCATCAAAGAGAGCCGGGCTCGGCCCACTTCGGTAAGGTTCTGGCTGCGGATCAGCAGGCAAGTGCTCTTTCCCGAGCCACGGCCCACGCGGCCGCGCAGCTGGTGGAGCTGGGCAAGTCCGAACCGCTCCGCGCCCTCGACGATCATCAGGGTCGCATTGGGCACATCGACTCCGACTTCGATCACCGTGGTCGCGACCAGCACCGCCAGCTCGCCCGAGGCGAAGCGGGCCATGACGACGTCCTTGTCGGGCCCCTTCATTCGCCCATGGACCAGCCCGACCTTGTCCTCGCCGAAGCGCAGCTTGAGCACCCGCGCCCGCTCCTCGGCCGCCGCGGCGTCGCTTTTCTCGCTTTCCTCCACCAGCGGGCACACCCAATAGGCCTGCCCGCCCGCAGCGATGTGCCGTCCAAGGCCATCGACCACATCGGGGAGCTTTCCCTCGCTGATCACCCGAGTTTCGACCGGAGTCCTTCCCGGCGGCATCTCGTCGATCCGGCTGACGTCCATCTCGCCATATTGGGTCAGCGTCAGCGTCCGCGGGATTGGTGTCGCGGTCATCACCAGCAGGTGCGGCGGGTGCTCCGCCTTGGACGCAAGCAGCAGCCGCTGCGAGACTCCGAACCGGTGCTGCTCGTCGATGACGGCGAGCCCGAGCTTCCTGTACGCGACCTTCTCCTGGAAGATCGCGTGCGTGCCGACGAGGATATCGATTGAGCCGTCGGCGAGACCCATGAGCACGCTGTCGCGCGCCCTGCCTTTCTCACGGCCCGTGAGGATCGCGACCCGCACTCCGATGCTGTCGAGCTGGTTGAGCAAGGTCGCATGATGCTGTCGTGCGAGAATTTCGGTCGGGGCCAGCAGCGCCGCCTGCGCGCCGGATTCGACGGCGGCGAGCATCGCTTGGACCGCGACCAATGTCTTGCCCGAACCGACATCGCCTTGGAGCAGCCGAAGCATCGGCGGGGTCTGCGCCATGTCGCCGCGGATCTCGTCGATCACCCGCCGCTGCGCACCGGTCAGCTCGTATGGAAGCTTCAGCTTCGCCGTCAGCTCGCCGGTGCCCGGCAGCGGCGTCGTGCGATGCCGCCGTTGTGACCGGCGCAGCAGCAGCAGCGCAAGCTGGTTGGCGAAAATCTCGTCATAGGCTAGCCGCTTGCGCGCAGCCTCGGGGCCTGGTTCGCGAGGGACCAGCGCGAGCGAGGCACGCCAGTCGCTCCATGACTCACGCGAGAGCAGACCCGGCTCTATCCACTCGGGAAGCTCGGGCGCGCGCTCGAACGCCTCGCGCACCAGTTCGCCGAGCCGGCGGTTGGTCAATCCCTCGGTCAGCGGATAGACCGGCTCGCGAACGGCTGGTTGCGCGCCTTTTCCGGGTTCGCTCACCTCCGGGTGGATGATCTGCCACTCGTCGCCATATTGTTCCAGCTTGCCCGACACGGTGCGGAGCTGACGCATGGGCAGGCTGCGCTTGGCCCAGCCGGGATTGTTGAAATAGACGAGGGTGATCGTGTT
>JBQCCG010000121.1:0-5884 GCA_051962455.1 Sphingomicrobium sp.
AGCGGCTGTCCGCGCTTCAGCCGCTTGACGATATAGGGATAGCCGGTGCGGCCGAGTTCCCCCTTGCGCCACTCGCGGCTGACCAGCAGCGTGTTCTCGTCGAGCCAGCTCACCCGCTGCTTCCCCTTGGGAAGCACGAAACCCTTGGGCACAAATTTGCCGGTCGCGAGATCGAACTCACGGATGGTGACCGCGTCCTCGCCACCGTCCGACAAGCTGATCAGGCAGCGGCGCTCCGCCGGGCGCGCACAATCCATGCCCTTATAGACCCAGTTGGCCTTCTCCGCTTTGGCGAGCGCGTCGAGATCGAGGACGACGGTCCATTCCGGCTTGCCCGACTCATAGGAGGCGCGAGTACTCCGGCGAAGGATCCCGCGGACGTGATCCGCGTCCTGCCAAAAGTTGTAGATCTGCCCCCACAGGAAGAATCCGGTCGGAATCCGGTCCTGCGCCTGCGCAATCGCCAGCGCCTCGTCATAATATTGCGGGTATCGCGGATCCTTCTCGAGCACCGCCTGGGTCTTCGCATTATGGCTGTTGACCCAGTCCATCGAGCGCTGCCCGGACACATCCTCGAGCCAGATGTACGGGTCGTTAGTCGAGCTCGAGGCCGCCTGCTGGGTATCCGCCGAAGCCGCGCCCGAAGTCATCAAAAGCAGAGCCAGAAGCGCTGCACGCATGTCGCAATCCCCGCTGAAGACGGGGGCAGCATTAGCGGCATGTCGGGGATGTCAAGCGTTGCTCAACGAGGGGGATAGCGCAGTCGACCAAGGAAGCGGGAAAGGCTCAGCCGCTGGTCGGATGAGCCGCGCCATTCCGCCTTGAACTTCTCGAACCGCATTACATCATCGATTCGGCGGTCAAGGAAGGCCGCGGTCTCGCTCCAGCCTTCGCTTTCATCGTCGAGCCAGACCAGCAGGGTCGATCCGTAGACCGCGCCGAGAGTCATCCGCTTGGTGTAGTGGTTGAAATCGGTGCTCGTGTCGCCGGCGATCCGCCACATGAGGTCGGCGGTCCGCCAGCCGATCCTGAGCGCGAGCGGGACGTTCTGCGGCATCGCGAGAATCGCGAGGGCGCGCCGCACCGCCTCCCGCGCCGGGCCCATCACCTCGAGCCTCCGCCAGATGAGGGCGCGAATCTTCTCCCGGATCTTCATCCCGCTCAACCGCTTCGGCGTGAAATAGGCTTCGAGAGCGCGGTCGACCTCACCCACGTAGACGTCGATCAGGCCCGCCTGGGTCTTGGGCATGGCTAGCCGCGCCTGGACCGGATCGATGCCGAGCCGCCCGGCGGCGCTGTCCACCGCGGCGCGGCTCCAGCCGTCGAACACTGCATTCTCACCCACCGCGAGCGCCAGCTCGCGCCGCAGCCGTTCGAGTGGGGTAAGCGAATCCATCACGCTGAACTGGGCTGCTCGGCAATCCTTCGCAACCCCTTCTCCGGAAGACGCACGATCACCAGCGCGGCGGCGATCCCGATTGCTCCAATCACGTCGGCTGAAGAAAGGCTCTCGCCATAGGCAAACCACCCGATTGTCGCCGAGATCACCGGTTGGGTAAGCAGCGCGAGCCCGACCACGAGCGGCGGGAATGTGCCGATCGAATAGACCAGCAGCCCCTGCCCGATCACCTGGCTCGACAGTGCGAAGATGATCAGCGGCGTCCAATTATGTGGCCAGATTCGCTCGCCGAGTCCGAAGCTGATCAGCAGAAGGATTGGAATGGAAAAAGTGGTAGCGAGGATCAGCAAGGGCAGCGGCTTGAGCTCGGTCCGCCCGCGTTCGACGAAGATGAGATAGCCGCCATAGAACAGACCGGCGACAAGGGTCAGCAGATCGCCGCTGAAGTTCTTCGGGCTGAGCTCGTAGCTGCTGCTCATCAGTAAGGCGGCGCCTGCCAAGGCGAGCACCAGCGCTGCTGCCTGCCTCAGCGATGGAGCGCGGTGCGCGAGGATCAGGCCGTAGATGACGAAAACGAAGCTGCCCGAGTTGCCGAACAGGGTCGCGTTGCCGAGCTTGGTCATGCGAATGTCCGCGTTCCACGCGGCCAAGTCGAGCGCGTAGAACACGGCGGCGACGGCGACCGTGATCAGCAATGCGCGGCGCGGCCAATGCGCTTCCTGCTTCGCCCCGTGCGCGACAAACCACAGCACGGGCAACGCGAGCGCCAGCCGCCACAGCCCCGCTGCGACTGCGCCCACGTCCGCGAGCCGAACCATCCACGGGCCGAAGGCGAGCGCGACATTGCCGAGCAGGAGCGCGGGGAAGGCGAGCGGGTGCGGGCGTGACGCAGAAGCCCTCCCCCTCGATGGGGGAGGGAAGGGAGGGGGTGACCTGCTCACTCGGGCGCGGGTAGACGATCCGCACCCCACCCCCAACCCCCACCCCATCAAGGGGAGGGGAGTTCAGGGGGCGTATTTCTCCCTCAGCTCGTACATGGCGAGCGCCGCCTCCGCGGCGCCTCCGCCCTTGTTTCCAAGCCGCGGGTCGCATCGGACGCGGGCCTGTTCTTCGTTCTCGACCGTGAGAATGCCATTCCCCACGGCATAGCCCTGGAGCGTCAGGTCCATCAGCCCCCGCGCGCTCTCGTTCGAGACGATCTCGAAATGATAGGTCTCGCCGCGGATCACCACGCCAAGGCCGACGAACGCGCAAAAGCGGCCGCTTCGCGCCGCCAGCGCAATCGCCCCAGGAACTTCGAGTGCCCCCGGGACGGTCAGCGTTTCATGCTTGTGACCGGCCGCCTCGATAGCCTTACGGGCGCCGTCCAGCAGCATGTCATTGAGATGAGGATAGAAGCGCGCCTCAACCAGCAGGAAGGTGGACATCAGGACTCCGCTTGGATCGGGCGTTCCTCGACGATCGCCAGGCCGTAGCCGGATAGGCCGACCGGCGAATGATGCGCGTTGCTGAGCAGGATCATGTCGCGGATTCCGAGTGCGGCGAGAATCTGCGCCCCGGTGCCATAGCCGCGCACCGCATCACCGCCGTCGACCGGCTTTCCGGCCCGAATGTCGATCGACCGCGAGAGCGATCCCGGAGCGGCCGCGTGCAGTGTCACCACGACTCCCGAGCCCTCCTCCTCGATCATCCGCATCGCGCCCTGGAGAACGCCCGAGCGAGGGCAGGATTCGCCGATCACGTCAGCAAACAGGTCGAGGCTGTGCATTCTGACCAGCACCGGCTGGTCCGGATCGAGCGTGCCGTGGACCAGCGCAAGCTGCTCTTCGCCGCTGGCCTTGTCGCGGAACACCTGCGCCTGCCACGGCGCGCCACTGTTGGCGGTGAAGGGTGCGCTGGCGACCCGCTCGACCAGATGATCCTTCTTCAGCCGATAGGCGATGAGATCCCGGATGGTGCCGATCTTGAGCCCGTGCATGCGGGCGAAATCCATCAGACCGTCGAGTCGGGCCATGCTGCCGTCCTCGCTCATGATCTCGCAAATTACTCCGCTGGCGTTCAGTCCTGCGAGCCGCGCGACATCGACCGCCGCTTCCGTGTGCCCGGCGCGGGCGAGCACGCCCCCGGGCCGGGCGACGAGCGGAAAGACATGGCCCGGCGAAACGATCGCGTCCGGGCCGTTCGAGGCGTCGATCGCGACCGCGATGGTGCGCGCCCGGTCCGCCGCGCTGATCCCGGTCGAGATGCCCTCCCGCGCTTCGATTGAGACGGTGAAGGCGGTTTCCAGCCGGCTGCGGTTGGTGCGAGTCATCGGCTCCAGCCCGAGCTGGTCGGCGCGGTCCTTGGTGAGCGCAAGGCAGATCAGCCCGCGGCCGTGCCGGGCCATGAAGTTGATCGATTCCGGAGTGGCCATCTGCGCGGGAATGACGAGATCGCCCTCGTTCTCGCGGTCCTCGTCGTCGACGAGAATGAACATTCGGCCGTTGCGCGCCTCGTTGATGATGGCTTCGGTGCCGACCAGGACCTCGGTATTCCCGCGCTGAATGAGCTTCTCGAGCCGGCCGAGCGTGTCCGCGGTCGGATTCCAATCGGATTGACCGAGCTTGCGCAGGCTGTTCGGATGAAGCCCGGCGGCGCGGGCGAGCCCGGCGCGGCTGACCTCGCCGGTCTCGATGATGGCGTTGAGGCGCTCGATGAGGGTGGTGCTCATGCGCGCGCTATATCACATTGCAATGTGATGAAAAGCGGGAACAGCGTCGTTCCTATTGTGATCGCGCGGCAAGCATCCGGTCAATGTATCGGGCGAGCACATCCACCTCGACATTGAGTTGTCGGCCCTGCCTGAGCGCGCCCAGAGTCGTGTGCTGGGCCGTGTGCGGAATGATGTTCACGGTGAAGTGCGTGTCTCCCCCGGAATCGCGCACTTCGTTGACGGTCAGGGACACGCCGTCGAGGGTGATCGAGCCCTTGGGCGCTATCATGGGCGCGAGGGCCTTTGGCGCGCTGATGCCAATCCTGGTCGAGTCGCCCTCTGGTTGGCAGTCCACCACATCGGCGACTGCATCGACGTGACCGGTGACGATGTGGCCGCCGAGCTCATCGCCCAGCCGAAGCGAGCGCTCCAGGTTGAGCTTCGCTCCCTCGCGCCAGTGATCGGCGGCGCTCTTCGAGATGGTCTCGCCGGAAACGTCCACGGCGAACCAGTCCTCGCCCTTGTCTATGACTGTCAGGCAGACGCCGGAGCAGGCGATGGACGCGCCGAGATCGATCGTGTCCATGTCGTAAGAGGTCGCGATCACCAGCCGCAGGTCTCCGCGCTGCTCGGCGCTTCGGACGGTGCCGACGTCGGTGACAATCCCGGTGAACATGGCCTCGACCCATAACCGTTCGGCCTGAGCCTGTCGAAGGGCTGAAAAAAGCAGTCCCTCGACAAGCTCGGGACCGCCGGGGGCTAGGCTCTCACCCGCTCGTAAACTTCGAGGCGGTCGACGCCGAGCCGCTGCTCGTCGACAAGGTTCCAGCGGCCGTGGGCATCGGCGATCGCATCGAGACCGACATAGCCGAAGCTCGACTTGCCTTCCCCGACGATGATCGGGGCCCGATAGATCAGGATTCGATCGACCAGATCTTCGGCGAGAAACGCGGTCGCGGTGCTCGATCCGCCTTCGACCAAGAGGTCGTTGACGTCATGAAGTCTGTAAACATCATTTGGATTTCTAAGGATTTTCCAGCCGTCGACCGCGTCTCCGCGAGTGAGCAGCGCACGTTTCGGCGACCGCTCCTCAAGGCCGGGCAGGCGAACGTCGAGGCTGGGCCCGTCAGCGACATAGGTGCCGCGGCCGACGAGGATCATGTCGCTGTGCGCCCGCACCCGATGCACGTGCCGGCGAGCATCCTCGCCGGTGATCCATCGGGATTCGCCCGATGGCAAAGCGATTTTGCCGTCGATCGACAGCGCCAGCTTCAACGTGATTCGCGGACGCCCAAGCTCCAGCCGCGTCAGCCAGCCCGAAAGCGAACGTCTCGCTGCCTCGCGGCTGGCGCCGACCGACACTTCAATGCCGGCAGCGCGCAATCGGCGGATGCCCTTCCCCGACGTCCGCGGGTCGGGATCCTTGAGCGCGATGACGACTCGCGCCGGCTTGGCCTTGATCAGCAGGTCCGTACAGGCGGGACCACGCGGACTCTCATGGGCGCAGGGCTCGAGCGTCACATAGATTGTCGCGCCCCTCGCGCGCTTGCCCGCCTGCTGGAGCGCAACTGCCTCGGCATGGGGACGGCCGCCATGCGCGGTCTCGCCTCTGCCGACGATCTTGCCACTAGCCGAGACGATGACACAGCCGACATTCGGATTGGGCGCGCTTTGTCCCCGCGCCTCCTCGCCGAGCGCGATCGCGGCGGCCATCCAGGCCTTGTCGTCAGTCAATATGGAGCTGCTTTGCCAGCTGCTTGTACTGCTGCTGGTCCGCCTTTTTCGCCGCTTCC
>JBQCCG010000122.1:0-2488 GCA_051962455.1 Sphingomicrobium sp.
TAGCTTCGCTCTCCACCCGCGGCTGCGGAAGATGAGGCGCTGGCGGCACATCTCTGCTCCTCCCTGCGAGCGTCAGCTCGTGGGGAGGGGGACCGCGCAGCAAAGACTGCGTGGTGGAAGGGTCGGCGCCAAACCCCACCACCATTGAATCTTCGTTCAATGGTCCCCCTCCCCATCGCTACGCGACAGGGAGGAGCGCTACGGCGTGGCGAGCCACGCGTCGCTGCAGAGCAGAATCAGCTGCCGCCGGGCGTCTGGCCTGGCGAGATGCTCTTCGACCGCCGGCCGATCCTCGCGCGGCAGGTGGCGAAGGATTTCAGCGACGCTGCGATATTGGCCGGACTTTGCCAGCTCGAAGGCGCGATCGATTGCGGATGCCATGGCTGACGCCGCTATCACGAACTCGACGCGGAACCGAGCGGATGCAGCCTAATGGCAGCTTTCGACCCATTCCCGCCACCAGCGGCACGCCTCAAATCACAACTTCGGCGGCGGCGGTACGGGTACGCAGAAGGGTGGCGGGCATTCACCGGAAGGGAAAGATTTGGACCCCGCACGATAGACAGGAAGGCTGAACAAGACTTTCTTGTGCTCCCGCGCAGCAAGTTCGATTGCTTTACCGTCGGCACGGAAAATCGGCAGGAGCTGTTCCGCCGCAGCGGTGTAGCGACGATCATTCGCGGGCCATTCCGTTTGCAGAGCGCAGCCGCGCAAGCGTCCATCGACTGATATTCGGCACTCCCACACCATGTATCCGCTGTAGGTCGCGTCCGTTGGAAACACCTCGCTAATTTGAGCCGGAGTCGGCACAGCTCGCCAGCCGACCAGTTCAGGCCCATTTGGTCCGGATGGGACGAGCGAAGCACTGAAATCACTGGGCGTTCCCGTTTGCGCAATCGCGTTCGTTCCGCACAATGCTAAGAAGAGCAGGAATCCCTTCGTAGTCGATTTCGAGATCGACCTTCTAGCCACACGGCTCACCAGCGTTCTCCTTACATCCGAGTGCCAGCGTCGCTGATTCAGCGTTTATGGATGCGCCGAAAAGCTGCAAGTCGGAATGTCAGCTTTCCACCCAAACCTGCCATAAGCCCTTGGTTGTCGCTCCGCGCAGCCTTCCCTAACTTCCCTTGCATGCAATCAGTTCAGCTCAACACGGACGTCGTGCTCGGCGTCGCGATCCCCTTGCGCAACGCGCGCGGGCGGATCGGCCGGCTCGGGCCGGTGCTCGACGCCGTCCTCGCCAATCACGGCTACCCGCCAGCGATCGAGAAATTGCTCGCCGAGGCGCTAACTCTGACCGCACTGCTCGGCTCCCTGCTGAAGGAGCCCCAGGGGCAGCTGACGCTGCAGGCGCAGACCGAGGGCGGGATCATCGACCTGATGGTCTGCGACTATCTGGGCGGTGAGCTGCGGGGCTATGTCCGCCACGACCCGGAGAAGCTCGCGGGCGCGAGCGCCGAGCCGTCGCTGAAAGAGCTGTTCGGCAAGGGCTATCTCGCGATCACCTTCGACCAGCCGGTCGCCAACGAACGCTACCAGGGGATCGTCCCGCTCGAGGGCAAGAACTTGGGCGAGGCGGCGCAGAGCTATTTCGCGCAGTCCGAGCAGATCCCGAGCCTAGTGAGGCTCGCGGCCGAGAAGCGCGGCGACCGCTGGTTCGCGGGCGGGCTCCTGCTCCAGCATTTGCCGGAGGGCGAGGAGGGGCGCGAGCGCCTGCACACGCGGCTCGACCATCCCGACTGGCCGCATGTCGCGATCCTCGGGGGATCGGTGAAAGCCGAGGAGCTGACCGACCCCGAGCTGCCGCTCGACGACCTCATCTGGCGGCTGTTCCACGAGGAAGACGAGCTGAGAACGCTGGAAGCGATTTCGCTTAGCCGCGGCTGCCGGTGCGACCCCGATTATGTGCGTTCGGTCATCGCCCGCTTCCCCGCCGAGGAGCGCGAGGCGATGGTCGGCGACGACGGACTGATCCGGGTCGACTGCGCCTTCTGCTCATCCAGCTTCGCGATCCAGCCGGGTGAGCTGACCTGACGATCGCGCGCGCCGAATTGTCATTTCGCGCTGTTAAGCGGGCCGTGCTAAACGGCGCCGAAATGGCTCGCACCATGAGAATCCTGCTCGCCGGGGGCGGCGCTGGAGCGGCGCTGGCGCTCATCGCCGCTTCGCACCCGTCGGCGCTGTCGCAGACGCAGGCCGGAGTGTGGGAGATCAGCGGCGCGCCCGGCGCAAGGTCGCCGATCCGCCAGTGCGTCGGCGAGGTTGCCGCGCTCGCGCGGTTCGAGCACCGGTCCAACATCTGCACCGCCAAGGTCCTGAAGGACGGGCCGAGCTCGACCGTCATCAGCTATAGCTGCGGCGCTGCGGGGTTCGGTCAGAGCGAGATCGACGTGATCACTCCGCGGTCCTTGAGGATCAGCACCCAGGGCATCTCCGACGGGCTTCCGTTCAACTATGTGCTGCAGGCGCGGCGGGTCGACGACTGCCC
>JBQCCG010000123.1:0-2027 GCA_051962455.1 Sphingomicrobium sp.
CGTCGGGGAGCCATTGCGACGGATCGTCCGGCATTCCCGGCTTCGCGACCCAGCTCGAAGCAGCGGTATAATCCGGCCCGCCTCCCGCCTTCGCTGCTTCAAAGTGACCCTTCGGAGTCGCCTCTTTGACGAGCAGGTTTCCGCCCCACTGATAGATCGCGAATGCGCCGCCGACGACGATCAGCGTCAGGACGAAAATGATTGTCAGGAAGCGGCGGGCGCACATCTCGGGCCGCCCTATTGGCCGATCGCCGCATCAGCAAGCGCGCCAACGGCCGTTGCAGCATCGCGGGCGCGCAGGCGTTTTGCCGAGCGGAGCCAAGAAGTGAGCAATTGGTTCGGGCATTTCACCGCGGAGCTGGCGCGGTTCATCGGCCGGCCGCTGATGTTGGTGCTCTGCCTGGTCCTCGCGGCCGGGTCGGTTGCCGCTTATGCGAGCCACGATAGTCTGCTGATCGACGGCACCAACCTCGCGATCAACGTGCTGACCTTGCTGTTCCTGCCGATCCTTCAGGCGACGCAGAATCGCGACGGCGCCGCGCTGCAGGCCAAGCTCGACGAGCTGATCATGGTCAACAAGGAGGCTGACAACCAGCTGATCGGCCTCGAAGACCGGCCCGAGGAGGAGATCGAGGAGCTTCGTCCGGCGCCGGACAATGTCACCGACCCGCATCCCGACGAACCGCAGCAGATCGGCTGAAGCTTCGCCGGGCATGGACCACCGCGCGTCCACGCGACTGCCCGTCAGCGGCGGCGCGCCGCTTCGATGACCTCGTCCACGGCATCGATCACGGCCTGGGGCTG
Source organism: Sphingomicrobium sp. (assembly GCA_051962455.1). GTDB lineage: Bacteria > Pseudomonadota > Alphaproteobacteria > Sphingomonadales > Sphingomonadaceae > Sphingomicrobium. The sequence goes on from JBQCCG010000123.1 coordinate 805, forward strand.
ATCGTACTGAATGTAGTGAGTCGCGTCGGGCACCCGGCGGTTTATGCCGCGCGTCGACAATGCCGCGATCTCGTCATGCCCGCGGTCCCATTCAGCGTGGAAGGCAGCCAACTGTTCTTTCGACGGCGGGCTGACGTTCGGCGGCAGTTTCTGGTCCATTGTCGCGGTGAGGACGACCAGGGGCATGTCGCCGTAGCGGCGCTTCGGATTCGCAACCAGCTCGGCGTCCGCTTTGAAATTCTCCATGAGCGATCTGCCTGCCGTGAAGCGGAGCGGATTGGTGTCCTTCGTCGCCAGCGCTCTCGTCAACTCGGGCGGGTAATCGGGCGGATAGCCGAGGCAGCCGTCCGGGTCGGGAGAGCCGAGCTTCAGCTTGCCCGAGTTCAGGCCGGCGAGGCAGCGGTCGAAGACAGCGATATTGCTGGCCATGAAGTGATCGAGCGTCGAGGTGAACCCGGGCGCAACCTTGGCGAGTCGGCTGTGTTGGTCGGGAATGCTGGGATCCACCAGCACCATGCCGACTACCGCGCGCGGGTTCCGGTCCTTGAACAGCAGGCTCTCATAGCCGCCGAGCGAATGGCCGACGGCCACGTACGGACCGCTGATTTTCGCAACCTTCAGAGCCGCTTCCAATGCGGCAGTCGTGTTCGCGACTGTCTGAGGGCGGGTCGTTCCGCTGCTGAAACCGTAACCAGGCCGATCCCAGGCGCACACTCGGGTGGTCTTGGCGATTTGCGGCTGCACCTTGCGCCATGCGGCGGACCAATCGCCCAGGCCGGCCGTGAGGATCACCGTCGGCGACCCGCTGCCCATGCACTTGATGTGGATCGTCTCGCCGTCTGGAATCTTCGCGAGGACGCCCGGTTTCTCGTAAGGAAGATAGGTCGGATCGACTTTCGGCACCTGAACAGGGGCGGCATGCGCCACTCCGGCGAAGGCAATGCCAAGGATGAGCGCAAGGTTCGGGAATTTCATGACGATCACCCCCTCGGCTGCAGCATGTCACTTTGGCGGCGGGTTGTCACATTGGGACGGTTGCCGCCCAACACCCCGCCGCTTTCGCGCTCGCGGCGTCGAGTCGCCGTCTTTCCGCAGTGCCCGTAAAGCAGTATCGGCCCAGCCGTCGTCCCGACCGAGTCCGACGCGTATGACGGACCAGTAGCCCGCCCGACCATCGGCCCAATCGAGACCCCAGGCGCCGGTCCCGCCGGCCGGCTTTCTCA
>JBQCCG010000124.1:0-7088 GCA_051962455.1 Sphingomicrobium sp.
TCGGGCTGGTCGGCGACAGCAAGCGCGTGCTTTCCGAGCTGCTTCCGCTGCTTCGCAAGAACGAGAGCAGCAAGTTCCTCAAGGAGGCGCAGGACAATATGCGCGAGTGGCGCGAGCTGATGAACGAGCGCGGCACCCGGCTCGAGACGCCGATGAAGCCGCAGGTCGTCACCCATGAGCTCAACAAGCTGCTCGACGACGATGCGATCGTGATCACCGACAGCGGCACAATCACCGCCTGGACCGCCCGCCATGTCGACATGCGAGGGTCGATGCAGTTCAGCTGCTCGGGCACCCTCGCCAGCATGGCCTGCGGCCTGCCCTATGCGATCGGCGCTTCGATCGCGCACCCGGACCGCCAGGTGGTCGCGGTGATCGGAGACGGCTCGGCGGCGATGCTGATGGGCGATTTCATCACGCTGAGGAAATACAATCTCAACGCGAAGATCATCGTCATCAAGAACAACGCGCTCGGCCAGATCAAATGGGAGCAGATGGTGTTCCTCGGCAATCCCGAGTTCGGCTGCGAACTGGAACCGATCGACTTCGTCAAGGTCGCCGAGGGCTGTGGAATCGGCGCGGTTCACATCGAGGATCCGGCTCGCTGCGGCGAGCAGCTGAAGGAAGCCCTCGCTACCCCGGGACCTTGCCTGATCGAGGCGGTGGTTGATCCGTTCGAGCCGCCAATGCCGCCGAAGGTCGAGGCCAAGCAAGCGATGCACATGGCCGAAGCGCTCGCCAAGGGCACGCCGCAGGCGATGAAGACCGCATTGACTCTGGCGTCTGACACCGTGCGCGAACTGGTGTGATGGACGGCGAGCCTCGGCTCGCAACGCGTGCGCCCGACGGGCAGGTGCTGCGTGAATGGGACCGCTATTCGGACCGCGCGGCGCGTGCGCTAAAGGCGGATATGGAGCGCGCGCTCGGCGCGTCAGTGGAGTTCGATGCCCAGGGGCAAGCGCTCTACGCGACCGACGCCTCCAACTACCGCCAGGTCCCGATCGGCGTGGTTTACCCGCGATCCCGCGACGAGGTGGTGGAAGCGGTTCGAATCTGCCGCGAGCATGACGCCCCGATCGTCTCGCGCGGCGGCGGCACCAGCCTAGCCGGACAGGCGTGCAACGTCGCCATGTGCATCGACTTTTCCAGGCACCTTCATCATGTGGTCGAGATCGATCCGCATGCGCGGATCGCCCGCGTCGAGCCCGGATGCATTCTCGACCGATTGAACGAAGCTGCCGCGCCACACGGCCTGACGTTCGGACCCGACCCCGCGACCCACAGCCGGAACACGCTGGGGGGAATGATCGGCAACGACAGCTGCGGCGTGCATTCGGTCCGCTGGCATCGGACGCTCGACAATGTCGCGACACTGCAGGCGCTGACCTACGACGGGCTGCAGCTGAAACTCGGACCGACGCCGCGGATCCCGGACGAGATCGGTCGTCGCGGCGACATCTACCGTTCGCTCGTCGCGCTGAGGGACCGATACGCGAAATTGATTCAGGAGCGCTTTCCCAAAATCCCAAGGCTGGTCTCGGGTTTTGAAGGGCTCGCGGCCCTGCTGCCCGGCGGCGATTTCAACGTCGCTCGCTCGGTTACCGGGACCGAAGGAACCTGCGTGATCGTGCTCGAAGCCGAGTTGCAGCTGGTGCCGCGGCCGAAATGCAAGGCCATCGCCCTGCTGTCGTTTGATGACGTCTATGCCGCTGCCGATGCAATTCCTGCGCTGCTTGAGCAGAAGGCCGAGGCCATCGAAGGTTTCGATGGCAAGCTCTACGACGCGGTGCGTGCGACAGGCGCCGGCCACGGTGGACTGAAGGCTTTCCCGGAAGGCCGCGGCTTTCTGATCATCGAGGCCGGCGGAGAGACCCGCGAACGGGCCGAAGCCGACGTCCGCCGCATGATCCACAAGGCGAAGACGGGCGCGCGGAGCCGGATCGTCTCCGATCCCCACGAACAGCAGCGAATCTGGGAAGCGCGCGAAGCCTCGCTCGGCGCGACTGCATTCGTCCGCGGCCAGCCCGAGCATTGGCCGGGCTGGGAGGACAGCGCCGTGCCGCCGGACAAGCTCGGCGCCTACCTCCGCGATCTCGAAAAGCTCTTCGCCGATCACGGCTACACGGCCGCACTGTACGGCCACTTCGGCGACGGCGTGACCCATTGCCGCGTCAATTTCGATTTCCACTCAGAGCCGGGCCTCGAAAGCTATCGCCAGTTCATGCGCGAGGCCGCCCGGCTGGTGCACAGCTACGGCGGATCACTATCGGGCGAGCATGGCGACGGCCAATCCCGCGCCGAATTGCTCAGCGTCATGTACGGCGACGAGCTGGTCCAGGCGTTCCGAGAGTTCAAGGCCATCTGGGACCCAAAGAACCGACTGAATCCCGGCAAGGCCGTCGAGCCGTTCCCGATCGATTCCAACCTCCGCCTAGGGCTCATGTACCAACCGAAGCGGTTGGAGACCTGGTTCAAATATCCCAACGACCACGGCAGCTTCGCTCATGCCACCACGCGCTGCGTCGGAGTCGGCAAGTGCCGCAGGCGCCAGGTCGGCGACGAGGTGATGTGCCCCTCCTATCTCGCGACAGGGGAGGAGAAGCATTGCACCCGCGGCCGGGCGCATCTGCTTCACGAGATGACTCGCGGCGAGATCATCCGCGACGGGTGGGACAGCAATGCCGTCGAGGATGCATTGTCGCTCTGCCTCGCCTGCAAGGGCTGCAAGGCCGATTGTCCCGTCGGCGTCGACGTGGCTACCTGGAAGGCCGAGTTCCGCGCGCACCATTATGCGACGCGAATGCGGCCGAGGTCCGCTTATTCAATGGGCCTGGTCGACCGATGGGCAAAGCTCGCCCGGAATGCGCCCGCGCTTGCCAATACGATGGCCGCGACACCGCTCGCCAAGTGGGTGGCAGGCATCGACCGGCGCGCGCAGCTGCCGCGGTTCGCCTCCCGCACGTTCTGCGGCTGGTTTCGCGAGCGGACGAGCGGGATGGGCGGGGAACGGCTGCTTCTGTGGCCCGACACGTTCAACAACTACTTTCGGCCGCGCACGCTGATCGCCGCGACCCAGCTTCTCGCCCGGGCGGGTTTCCAACTCGTCATTCCGCCCAAGCCTTTGTGTTGCGGTCGCCCGCTCTACGATTGGGGCTTTCTCGAGAAGGCGAAGCAGCGGTTCGAACGGACCTTCGACGTGCTGCGCGAGGAAATCGATCGCGGTACGCCGATCGTCGTCCTGGAGCCGGCGTGCGCATCAGCTTTCAAGGACGAGCTGCTCAATCTTTTCCCCGACAGGAGCGAGGCGAAACGCTTGTCGGCGCAGGTGCATTACATCGCGGACTTCATCGCCGAGCGGATCGAGCGCTTCCCCAAAATGCTCACCGGCGGCTCGGCGCTCGTCCAGGCTCATTGCCACCATCACGCGGTGATCGGCTTCGATAATGAGCTGGCGCTCCTGGACCGCCTTGGCGTCGAAGTGGAGAGGCCGCCGCAGGGTTGCTGCGGAATGGCCGGAGCCTTCGGCATGGCGAGAGAAACCTTCGACGTCGGCCAGGCGATCGGCGAGCGCGTGCTCCTGCCGAGGGTTCGCGAGCTGGACGAGGAAACGATCCTCGTCGCCGACGGCTTCAGCTGCCGTGAGCAGATCGAGACGCATGGCGGCCGCCGCACGATGCATATCGTCGAGCTTCTTCGTGACCGGCTCGCAACCTGAATGCGTTCATGGAACTTCACCTAACGCTGTTAATTGACTTTGGGTCAATTCTGGCGTGACGGTTAGTGGCGTGATGGATACCATTCCTGCAGTTGGCATGAGACCTGCGGCTCCGGCGAACGGCCGCGGCTTGTTCGATATTCCGCTTTTTGCGTCAGTTCCCGATCCCACTCGCGAGAAGCTGCTGAGCGCGGCGCGTGTCGATCGCGTAGCGGCGAACGAGACGCTCTTTGCGGCCGGCGAACAAGCGAAGGACCTCCACATCCTTCTTCGCGGCATGATCGATATCGCCTGCACCTATCGCGGCCGCCACAGCACGGCGATGCTGATGACGTCGGGCGATGTGCTGATGCTCGGTTCGCCGCTCTACAACGAACCCTATCTGGTTTCCGCCGAGACGCTGACGCCTTGCCGGATCATGCGGATCGACTCCGAACTGATCAGGGACGAGGCACGGCGCAGCCCCGAGCTCGCGCTCGCGATCGCCCGACTGCTTGCCGGTCACTGGCGCATCGCATTGAGGATCATCCTCGATCTCAAATGCCGCTCGCCGTCGCAGCGCCTGGCGGCGTTCCTGCTCCGGCTTCACGATGCCACTCCGCCCGGAACCGTTGCGCAAATCCCGATCGCCAAGCGACAGCTTGCGGCGCGCGTCGGGATGCAGCCGGAAACCCTGTCCCGCACCTTGCAGGTCCTCGGACAAAACGGCCTGCGCGTGCGCGGTCGGCAGATCATCGTCGCCGACCGGGCGAAAGCCGAGGCGTTTTGCGGACCCGATCCCTATCCGGGCAGCCGCGAGAATGAGCTCGGCGTCCACGCGCTCTAGGGCAATTGACCGAAGATAAGAAATGCAACGGGCTCTGATTGAGCCCGATTGTTCCGTTCGTTCGTCTTGCGGAGCGGATGGGGAAGAGTTTGGATCGAGACCCGCCAAGTCCGACTGAAGCGCCGGCGCGGTACGAGCCGCTCGACGTTCCTCCATGGGTGCCGTTCTGGCTCGGTTGCCTGCTAGCATTCTCGGTCATCGGAGTGCTGGTTTTCATCACCATCGGCTTCCCGCTCGCCGATCATCAGGAATATCGCGGACCGCTGAGGGCGCTCCCGCCGGCACCGACGCTCCAGGTGGCTCCGGTAATGGAATTGCAGCGGTACAAGGCAGCAAAGCTAAAGGAGCTCGATTCTTCGCAATTGCCGATCGAACAGGCGATGCGCGAGACGGCGAAGCAAGGCTGGGGACCTCCGAAGTGAGGGTCGCGGCATTGTTCCTCGGACTGCTGCTGGTCACGTCTCCGGTTCGCGCCAATCTCGACCCGAGCGGCTTCCGCAATCTGGCGTTCAAACAACACCCCGGTGCGCAGCTTCCGCTCGATGTCCGATTGACGGATTCCACGGGCCGGCCGCAAACGCTTCGCGGCGCTCTGGCCGACCGGCCTGCAATTGTCATCCTCGAATATTTGCGATGCCAGAATCTTTGCAGCCTGGTGCTCAGCGGCGCGGTCAAGGCAATTGCCGCCGCTGGGCTGGTGCCCGGCCGCGATCTCGACCTCGTGGCGATTAGCATCGATCCGCGTGAGACTCCTGCCGACGCCGCAGCCGCCCAGGCGATGTACGCGCGCAGGCTTTCGCCGACGGGTTCAGCGCAAGGCGTCCGCTTCTTTACCGCCCGGCCCGATCAGGTGAGCAAGATCGCGGCGGCGATCGGCTTTCCCTACCGCTACGATCCCCAGACCAAGCAGTTCGCGCATCCCGCCGGGTTCGTGGTGACGACTCCGGATGGCCGCATCTCGCGCTACGTGCTCGGGCTTTACCCGCCGCCCACGCTAATCAAGCAGGCGGTCGCCGAAGCCTCGCTCGACAAGGTCAAGCCGCCGTCGCACCCGCTGCTCCTGCTGTGCTTCGGCTACGACCCCGACGCGAGCACCGCCGCGATCCTCGCCATACGCCTGGTGCGCTGGTCGTCATTCGCGCTCATCGCCGCGATCGCCGGCATGATCGGCTTTCTTTCGCTCCGGCGCAGGTCGGCCTAGGTGCACGGCTTCCCGTGGTGGCCGCCGACCGCGAGCGCCTACGCAGACCAGGTCAATTTCCTTTTCATCAGCCTTCTCGTCATCGGCGGCCTGACCGCAGGTCTCGTCATCTTTCTGCTCGTCTTCTTCGCCAATAAGTATCGGCACGGGAGCAAAGCCGTCCGCCACGTCCCGACCGAAAAGACCTGGCGCTGGGAGGTGAGCTGGACGACGGCCTCGCTGCTCATATTCGTCGGCCTCGCCGTTTGGGGCGCCAATCTTTACGTCCACCTGTACAACCCGCCGCCGAACGCGCTGCAGATCTTCATCGTTGGCAAGCAGTGGATGTGGAAGGCGCAGCATCCGGGCGGCCAACGCGAGATCGACGAGCTTCACGTCCCTGTCGGGCAGGACGTCCGCCTCGTGATGGCATCGCAGGACGTCATTCACAGCTTCTTCGTCCCGGCACTCAGGATCAAGCAGGACGTCGTTCCTGGGCGCTACGAAACCATGTGGTTCCGCCCCGACAAGGTCGGCCGCTACCATCTGTTCTGCTCGGAATATTGCGGCACCGACCACGCGCACATGGGCGGCTGGATCTACGTCATGAACCCGCGCGACTTCGCCGATTGGCTGCAAGCGCAGGGCGGGCAGCAGACGCTCGCGGCTCAAGGTGAGCAATTATTCCGCAGCTACGGCTGCAGCGGCTGCCATGAGCCCGGCGGGACGGTACGTGCGCCGAGATTGGAAGGATTGTTCGGAAGCCCGGTTCCCCTCTCCGACGGAACCGTGGTCACCGCCGATGAGCGCTACGTTCGCGATTCCATCCTCGATCCGCAGGCCCAGGTCGCGGCCGGGTACCAGCCGGTGATGCCGACCTTCGCCGGCCAGATTTCCGAAGACGATCTCGCCAAGCTCGTCGCCTACATCGAATCCATCGGCCCTCAAAAGAGCGGAGGCCGCTAGTGCACGCACCGGCACGCCAGAATTATCTCAACGCCAGCATCGGCATCCGCTCCTGGCTGCTGACCACCGACCACAAGCGGATCGCCCTGCTCTATTTCGCCGGGATCACCTTCTTCTTCTTCATCGGCGGGCTTGCCGCGACCCTGATCCGCTTCGAGCTGATCACGCCCGGACCGACCCTCGGCAGCCCCGATTTCTACAACCGGCTGTTCACGATGCACGGCATCATCATGGTCTGGTTCTTCCTGATCCCGTCGATCCCCACGACGATGGGCAATTTCATGATTCCGCTGATGATCGGCGCTCGGGACCTCGCCTTCCCGCGGCTCAATCTCCTCAGCTGGTATCTCTACATTGCCGGAGGGCTGATCACGATAACTGCCCTGCTGCTCGGCGGGGTC
>JBQCCG010000125.1:0-10992 GCA_051962455.1 Sphingomicrobium sp.
ATCGGGCGCGGAGATTGGCGGAGCCTTCGGTGGCGAAAAGGAGACGGGCGGTGGGCGGGAAAGCGGCTCTGACAGCTGGCGCGCCTACATGCGACGGCAGACCAACACGATCAACTACGACCTAGATCTGCCACTCGCTCAGGGGATCCGCTTCGACGTCGTCCCATAGGGCCAATGGCTCTTCCGCAATCATCGCCGGCCAGGCGCGCCGGAATTTCTGCACCCAGGACTTGAGCGACTTGGCGGCAAGCGGCTCGGAGACGAGGTAACCCTGCACCAGATCGCAGCCGAGCTCGCGCACCGTTCGAAGCTGGTCGATGGTCTCGACGCCCTCCGCGGTGGCGAACAAGCCGAGCCCGTGGGCAAGGTCGGTAACGGCCTGGACGATGAGCCGCGAGTCGCGCGAGCGTGGCACGTCCGCGACGAAGGCCTGGTCGATCTTCACTTCGGTGAAAGGAAGTTGGCGAAGCTGCATCAGCGACGAATAGCCCGTCCCGAAATCGTCGATTGCAAGCCCAATCCCCTTGATCCGAAAGCGGGTCAGCGCATCCATCAGCTTCACCAGCGGCTGGGTCGCGCCCTCTGTCAGTTCGAGCACGATTCGATCGAGCGGCACGTCGAGACCGCGGCACATGCGCTCGACCAGATCGGGGAAGTCCAGATGCTCGAGGCTCAGCGCCGAGATGTTGAATGCGATGCACGTGTCGAGGCCGGATTCGCGCCAATCGAGCCACTGCCGCAATATCGTCCTCAAACCCCACAGGGTAAGCTCATCGATCAGCCCATGCTCTTCGGCCAGCGGGACGAACATCGACGGCTTGACGGGCCCCAGCTTCGGATCTTCCCAGCGGACCAGGGCCTCGACCTGCTTCAACGATCCGTCGCGCAGCGAAACCTTGGGCTGATAGACCATGTGCAGATGCTGTTCGCCGAGCGCCTGCTGGAGGCCGTTGAGCATCTGCAGTTCGGCCGGCGCGTTCATGGGACCAATGTTGCCTTCAGCTTGCCGAGAAGTTCCTCGAGCTCTTCGAGTCGAACCGGTTTTTCGACCGGCCCCGCCATGTTGAGACCCAGGGCTTCGCCGAGACGGAAGGCCGATTCGAGCACTCGCCGGTCGAAACCGCTGACGATCAGCACGGGTCCGCGATAATCCTGTTGCGACAGAAAGCGCGTAAGCTCGACCCCATCCACGGGCATTCCGAGGTCGAGCGCCACCATCTCGGGGCGGCTGGCGAGAAAAGCCTCGCGGAACTCGTCATCGCGCTCGGTAATGACGGGGTCGAAGCCGGCGGTCCTCGCCGCGTTCGCCAGGAACTCGGCCAGCCTGGGTTCGTCATCGATCAGCAGCAAACGCGGCTGCGACATGAACTTCTCTCCCCTTGTGGGGCGTAGGCAGCAACAACGCTCCAGATCAAGCTTTCTCAACGCCTTTTTAACCGCACCATCGATAAAGTCCCAATTTGGCGCGATTTGCGTCAACTGGAGGCATTTTTCGGCATGTTCGCATCGCTGATCCGGCGGAAGTTCGGACCTGGGACGTTCGGCAGCAGCGACGCTGCCTTCGAGTCGACCACCGTCTCCCTCTCGACCGGCGTGCCGCGACCAGCCGAACGCCGCGACGAAGAGCGCTTCTCGGCGATGCTCCGCGTCGGCAAGTTGACCGATGCTTCGGGCAGCGAGCAGCTGATCAAGGTCAAGAACCTGTCCGCGGGCGGCGTCATGGCCATCGTCACCCGCGCGCCAGAGGTTGGCGAGCAGGTCAATATCGAGCTTTCCTCCGAGCGAATCCCGGCCTCGGTGGTCTGGATCCGCGACGACACGGCCGGGTTCAAATTCGACCAGAATGTCGATCTCGGTGAGTTGCTCGCTGGGCGAAAGCCGCGCCACGGCTTCCGTCCGCGCCCGCCGCGTCTCGAGATTCCGTGCAAGGCGTCGGTTCGCGTCGGAAAGACCTATTACACCGTCGACGTGCACGACATTTCGCTCGGCGGGATCAAGGTCGAGCCAATCGAGGAATATTGCGTCGGCAAGAAGGTCGTCGTCGCGGTCGAAAGCCTTCGTCCCGCCAAGGGCGAGGTGCGCTGGTACAGCGAGCGGCGCGCGGGCATTGTGTTCGACCAGCCGCTGAACTTCGACGAGCTTTCCGAATGGGTCGGCAAAAGGCTCGAGCTCGCAAGCCTGAAGGCGTCTTACAAACCGCATTTGTGACGCCTATCTCCGCTCCGTGGATCAGCAGGAGCGGTAAGATGGCCGAACAAGTCGCAGTCCTCGCCGGCGGGTGCTTCTGGTGCACCGAGGCCGTGTTCCTCGACGTCATCGGGGTCAAATCGGTCGAGAGCGGCTATACCGGCGGAACGGCCGCCAATCCGACCTACAAGCAGGTTTGCAGCGGCGACACCGGCCACGCTGAGGCGATCCGGATCACCTTCGACCCGGACCAGGTCAGCTACGACGAGCTGCTCGACATCTTCTTCGCGATCCATGACCCGACCCAGCTCAACCGCCAGGGCAACGACATCGGCACGCAGTACCGCTCGGCGATTTTCCCGCAGAACGACGAGCAGGAGCGTGCGGCGTGGGAAGCGATTGGTCGCGCCAATCAGGAAAATGGCGGGCGTGTCGTGACCACGATCGAGCCGAAGGGCGAATGGTACCCGGCGGAGGATTATCACCAGGATTATTGGGCCGGGGAGGGGCAGCGGAACCCCTATTGCATCGCCCACATCCCGCCCAAGCTGCAGAAGCTTCGCAAGAGCTTCCAATCGAAGGTCAGGGAGGCTGCGGGGCAGCCTTCCTGAGCGAGATCGGGCAAAAAGCGCGGCCGCGACGGCCTAGGCAGCGGCCCGTCGCAAACGGTCGTTGATCGCAGCCCCAAGTCCTTCGTCAGGAACCGGCGCCACAGCGATTTGAGGTTTTGCCGATTCATCGGCAGCGTGAAGCAGGTCGAACAGTCGCGCGGCGGCCTCGCTGAGGTCGCCGGATTCACTGAGGGTCGAATCGCCGGTGATCGGGCCAAATCCGATAAGATATTCGTCGGGCTTGGCCGAGCTGGTGTTCAGCCGCAGCGGCTTGGACGGCGAGTAATGGCTTGCAAGCTGGCCCGGGGATTCGATCTTCTCGCCCGAGGCCGGTTCGGCATCCACCTGGACGGGACCAGGACGAAGCAGCCGTGGCCTCTCCCCAGTCACGGCGACGATTGTCGACTCGAGACCGCGCTGAGTCGCCCCCGCGTCGATGATCAGCGGAATCCTTCCGCCGAGGCTCTTCAGCACATGTTCGGCGCGCGTCGGGCTGATCGACCCGCTCGCATTGGCGGAGGGAGCGGCGAGGGGACGGTCCGTAGCCCGAAGCAACGCCTCCATCGCTGGATGCGCCGGGACTCTCAAACCAATCGTCGGCAGCCCGGCGGTGACGATCGATGTAATGCCTGCTCCGGGGCGCAGGGGCACGACAAGAGTCAGCGGGCCTGGCCAATGCCGGTCCGCGAGCTGGCGAGCGTGGGTGCTGAATTCGCCAATCCGTTCGGCTGCGGCGAGGCCGGTGACGTGTACGATCAAGGGATTGAAACTCGGCCTTCCCTTGGCTTCGTAGATCCGGGCCACGGCTTCGGGGTTGGTCGCATCGGCGGCCAGGCCGTAGACCGTCTCGGTCGCTATCGCGACCGGCTCACCCGCATTGATCAGGCGGGCGGCCTCGACGACGGTCTCATCGGTGAAGGGGAGAACCCGGGTTTGCACGGGATGGAGCTATCGCCGAGCGGCAATGAATTGAACCCCTCCCCTCGATGGGGAGGGCAGGGGTGGGGTGACCGAATCGAGCTTGGCTCTCGAATCACCCCCTCCCAACCCTCCCCCATTGAGGGGGAGGGCTGAAGGGATCAGGCGCGCTCGCGCTCCAGCAGCTCCTCGGCGCTGATGCCGAGCCGGCGCATCCGCGCGCGGATTTCCGGCCATTCCTCCTTGAGAAAGCGGCTGCGCTCGGATTCGCTGAGGCGAGCCCGCGCTCCGGCAGCGACGAACATGCCGACGCCGCGTTTGACGACGACCAGCCCCTCGTCCTGGAAGCCCTGATAGGCCTTGGCGACCGTCAGCGGATTCGCCTGCTCCTCGGCCGCGAGTGCACGGACGGAGGGAAGCGGATCGCCGTCGCCATATTTGCCTGCGAGGATCGCATCGGCGATGGTCTCGCGGAGGCGGACATAAACCGGCTTGTCGTGCTGTGGGCGTAGCGTCATGCTGTAGTAATACAGCGGCTCGCGAGAGATTTCAAGGACTTCCTCCCCGTTGCGCAGCAATGGGGAGGTGGCAAGCTCCGGACCTGATCCGGAGATTGACGGAGGGGCATGGTCCCCCTCCCCATAAGCCTTCGCCTCGCAGGGAGGAGCTAAAGCGCAGGCGGTTCCCACGGCTTCCAAATCGACGACAACTCTGGCCGTTCGCGCTCCTGCAGTTCGCGCCCGGGCTGGCCGATGAAGATGAAGCCCGCGATCCGCTCGCCCGGTCCGCAGAAGGCGGCGTTCACCTTGGGCGAGTAGGCGCGCCAGCCGGTCACCCATCCGGCTACATAGCCGAGCGCGTGCGCGGCAAGCAGCAGGTTCATTCCGACCGCCCCGCACGACAGCTGCTGCTCCCACACCGGGATCTTGTGATTTTCGATCGGTGCCGAGATCAGGACGACGAGCTGGCCCGCATAATGGGCGAACTCGTGCTCCTTTTCGTGCTTCGCGATGGGGGCGCAGGGGTCTTCCTCGGCCAGCGCCTGGCGAAGAAGCACTTCAAAGGCATCCCGCTGGTCGTCGGCGACGGTGATCAACCGCCACGGCGTCAGCTTGCCATGGTCGGGCACGCGCGCCGCGATGGTCAGGATGCGCTCCATCTCTTCGGGCGTGGGACTTGGAGCAACCAGCTCTCGCGGCTTCGCGGAGCGGCGGCTTTCGAGCAGCGATAGCGCGGATGATCGATCGTTCAGCATTGGCCGCGCATCTAGGGACCGAGCGCGTTTGCAACAATGTGCTTCACAAGGCCGATTTGCCCGTTACGAGTCGGGCCTGACCGCGCGAGGGCCGCGCGAGGGGAGAAAATATGGTCGATACGCCCGGGGCGGAAGCGCCGTCCTCGCCTGACATCACGCACGTCGACACCACTGATCAGAAGACCTGGTTCGGACATCCGCGGCAACTGGCGCGGCTGTTCTCGGTTGAGATGTGGGAGCGGTTCGGCTTCTACGGAATGCGGGCGCTGCTCGTCCTCTATCTCGTCAAGCATTTCTTGCTCGAACAGTACCGCGCGAGCGGAATCGTCGGCGGTTATCTCAGCCTCGTCTATCTGACGCCGGTGATCGGCGGCTGGCTCGCCGATTATTACCTCGGCTCCAAGCGCGCCGTGAAATGGGGCGCGCTGGTCATGGCGGCCGGTTACTTCCTGCTTTGCTTCGGCGGCGACCAGGCGAAGCCTTATGCGACGATCGGCGGACAGCGGTACGAAGTTCAGATCGAGCGTGGCGCATCCCTGCTCGATTCCAAGGAAACGAAGCAGTGGCTCATCGCCAACGGACAAAAGCTTCAAATCCACGGAATGCCGGACGGATCGGTCCAGCTGCTGACGCCGACCGGCCAGGTCCAGTCGACCGTCGCAAAGGCGGACTTCAATCCGGGCGCGGAGAGGTCGCCATTCTATCTGACGCTGATGCTGTTCGCGCTCAGCCTGATCGTCATCGGCAACGGCTTCTTCAAGCCCAATATCTCGACCATCGTCGGCAGCTTGTACAAGCAGGGCGACCGGCGGCGAGACGCCGGATTCACCATCTTCTACATGGGCATCAACGTTGGATCGATCGGCTCACAGATCCTGTGCCCGATTTTCGCCAACTGGTTCGGCTGGTGGGCAGGGTTCGCGATCGTCGTCGTCGGAATGTTGATCGGCTACTGCCTGATGCAATTCGATGGCGGCAGGCTGGCCGGCTACGGCGAGCCTCCGCAACGGACCGGTCCCGACCGGGCGGTGCTGATCTACATCCTGTCGATCCTCTCCGCGCCCCTTTTCTGGCTCATCTTCCGCAACGTCATGAACACGCCTGAAGCCGCGGCGGGCAGCGGGCTATGGGGCTACATCGTCGCCACACCCTTCCTCGGGAAAGTGCTGTTCCTGACCTTCCTCGCAGCGGTGATCGGAATTCCAATCTGGTCTTACCGAGTGGGCGACAAGCAAGAGTTCCAGATGATGCTCGCGGCGATCATCCTCGTGGTGTTCAACGTGACTTTCTGGACTCTGTTCGAGCAAGCGGCGTCATCGCTTACGCTGTTCGCCGACAGCAATACGACATTGGAATTGTTCGGGTTCTTCGTCTCGGCGCCGCAGACTCAGAATTTCAATCCGATCACGATCGTGATCTACGCTCCGATCCTCAGCAGGTTCTGGCTGTGGCTGGCGAAGCGCGGGTGGGAACCGTCGATCCAGGTGAAGTTCGGAATCGCTTTGCTGCTCGTCGGGCTCGGCTTCGTCGTTCTGGCATGGAGCAAATCGACCGCGAACGCGGACTTCCGCGTCGCGCTCTGGTGGCTGGTGCTGACCTATTTCCTCCACTCGATCGCCGAGCTGTGCATCTCTCCGGTGGGCCTCAGCATGATTACCAAGCTGTCGATCGCTCGTGTCGTCGGCATGATGATGGGCGTGTGGTTCCTGTCGATCTCGATCGGCGAATATTTGGCGGGCGCGGCTGCCCAGGCGGCGTCGGTGCAGACCGTCGGCGGCCAAGTCACCAACCCGCAGCTGGCGCTGGAGAGCTACGCCCACACCTTCATGGTGGGCGGGAAGATGACCATGGCCGCGGGGGTTATCCTGCTCGCGATCTCGCCGTGGCTCAGGAAGCTGATGCACGGGGTCAAGTAGCGGCGAGCGCCCGCGCGCGCTAAAGCGCGGCCATGACGCGCAAATTCTTCGGCACCGACGGCATTCGCGGGACCACGAACCTCGAGCCGATGACGGCAGTCACCGCCCTTCGGGTCGGGCAGGCGGCGGGGGCACATTTCCTCCGCGGCGAGTATCGGCACCGGGTGGTGATCGGCAAGGACACGCGCCTCTCGGGATACATGATGGAATCGGCGATGGTCGCCGGCTTCACCAGCGTCGGCATGGACGTGGTCCTGCTCGGGCCGATGCCGACGCCGGCGGTGGCGATGCTGACGCGGTCCATGCGCGCCGACCTGGGCGTGATGATCTCCGCCTCTCACAACCCCTTCGCGGATAACGGAATCAAGCTGTTCGGCCCCGACGGCTACAAGCTCAGCGACGATGACGAGCAGGCGATCGAGCGCCGGCTGGAGAAGGCGCCGAAGCTCGCCAAGTCCGAGCTGATCGGGCGTGCCCGGCGCATCGACGATGCCCGCGGCCGCTACGTCCAGTTCGCCAAGGACACCTTCCCCGAGCATCTCCGGCTCGACGGACTCAAGGTGGTGGTCGATTGCGCGAACGGCGCCGCCTATCACGTCGCCCCAGATGCCCTGTGGGAGCTCGGGGCCGAGGTGGTGCCGATCGGGGTGTCGCCCGACGGCCTCAACATCAACCACGAGTGCGGCTCCACCCAGCCGCAGCTGCTTCAGGAGACGGTGGTCGCGAGCGGGGCGGACATCGGCATTGCGCTCGACGGCGACGCCGACCGCCTGATCGTCGTCGACGAAAAGGGCCAGATCATCGACGGCGACCAGCTGATGGCATTGATCGCCCTGGGGCTGCAGGAGCGCGGCGAGCTCAAGGGCGATGCCGTCGTTGCGACGGTCATTTCCAACCTCGGCCTCGAACGGAAGCTCGGCGAAGCAGGGCTCAAGCTGGTCCGGACCAAGGTCGGCGATCGCTACGTGCTCGAGGAGATGCGCAGGAGCGGCTGCAACGTCGGCGGCGAGCAGTCGGGGCACATCATTCTCGCCGATCATGCGACGACCGGCGACGGGCTGGTCGCGGGGCTGCAGGTGCTCGCCGCGCTGGTCGAGGCGAAGGCCCCCGCGAGCGAGCTTCTCCGCCAGTTCGAGCCGCTTCCGCAGCTACTGAAGAACGTCCGCTTCAACGGCGGCCGCGAGCCGCTCGAGGTCGACAGCGTCCAGAAGCGCATCGCCGCCGCCGAGGCCGAGCTTGAGGGGCGAGGTCGCCTCGTGATCCGCAAGTCGGGGACCGAGCCTTTGATCCGGGTAATGGCCGAGGGCGACGACCCGGCGCTGGTCGAGCGGCTCGTGGACGATATTTGCGAGGCCGTCCGGACCGTCGCGTGAACCCTTTTTTCGTATTTGGCAGCCTAACCATCAGCCCGTGCACATGGACAACTTCGCCCCAAGGCAGGGGTCGAAGGCGAGTAGAGTGACGCCGACGGCTCGGATCCTGATAATCGCCGGCTCGGACTCGGGCGGCGGTGCGGGGATTCACGCCGACATCAAGACGGTGACGATGCTCGGCGGGCACGCAATGACGGCGATTACCGCCGTAACCGCCCAGAACACTCTGGGGGTGACCAATGTTCATCCCGTTCCTGCCGAGATGATTCTCGCACAAATCGAAGCGGTTGTCGGCGATATCGGAGTCGACGCGGTAAAGATCGGAATGATCGGCGGCGCGTTCGCCGCCGAGCAGGTCGCCGCCCGGCTGGAGCGGCTGAAGGCCGAGCAGCCCGGGCTTCCGGTCGTGTTCGACCCGGTGATGGTCTCGACCAGCGGAGCGCCGCTCGCCGACGAGGCGACGATTGCCGCGTTCGGGCGGCTGATGGACGTCGCGACCATCGCCACTCCGAATCTGCCCGAGTTGAAGCGTCTCACCTCCGAGGAAGACCCCGTCGCCGCGGCGCTTCACCTCGTCGGCGAGCACGGCTGCGCGGTGCTGATCAAGGGCGGCCACGACGAGGGCGATGCGCTGGCCGACGCGTTGATCGAGGAAGACAATATGACCAGCTGGCAGGGCCAGCGGATCGACACGACGAGCACCCACGGTACGGGCTGCACGCTGGCGAGCGCGATCGCTTATTTCCTGGCCGCTGGATCGAGCCTCGCCGATGCCGTCGCTAGGGCGCGCGAGTTCGTGCGCGTTGCGCTTCATGACGCGCCGGGGCTGGGGCAGGGGAATGGACCGCTGGGCTATGCCGGCGTGCGCCTCGACGTCGGCTCGGGTCCCCGGCTCAATCAGGTGACGGTCACCGGGACCGACTACAAGCGCTCGGTCGATTTTTATCGCCGTCTTGGACTCAAGCAGATCATTGACAGCCCCGAAACCGGCTACGCTCGCTTCGAGGCCGCCGGCGGCGTCACCTTCTCGGTCCAGATCGACCCCGAGGAGAAGATCGTCGCGACGACGGCGATCTACTTCGAATGCGACGACCTCGACGCGAGGGTCGAGCAGCTCGCCCGTGGCGGCGTCACCTTCGAGCACGGCCCGAGGAACCAGCCGTGGATGTGGCGCGAGGCGCGGCTTCGCGACCCCGACGGCAACATCATTTTCTTCTACAAGGCCGGCGAGAACCGCCGCTTCCCGCCGTGGCGGGTGGGATAGTTCACGCGGAGACGCGGGGGCGCGGGGAGTAAAAGAAAGGGCGTCATCCCCGCGTTGAGCCGGGATCCGTCCTCATCTTGTGCCTGATGTAGCGCGGATCCCCGCTTTCGCCGGCATGACGATAACTCCGGGTCTCCGCGCCTCCGCGTGACCAATTAGTTTTCCACAGATCAGCGGGTTAGCGTCTGGACCATTCACTTCATGCAGGTGCAAGAGTCCGACTCCATGCCCCGGCGCTGTTCCTACAAGCTCGAGCTCGATTATCCCCAACCGCTCGCTGGGGTCGAAGAGGCGGGATGCGCGCCGCTAGCGGGCCCGGTCGTCGCCGGCGCTTGCATCCTCAACCGCGACAAATTCCCGCGCGGGATCGACGATTCGAAAAACCTGCCGATCGAGAAACGGGAGGCGATCTACGCCAAGCTGGTGAAGGTCAGCGCCTGGGGCGTCGGCATCGCGACGGTCGAGGAGATCGACCGGCTGAACATCTACTGGGCGAAGATGCTGGCGATGACTCGCGCGGTCGAGGCGCTGGGTCTCGAGCCCGCCTGGGTGTTGGTCGACGGCAATGCGACACCGCGCTGGCAGCGGCCATCGAAGGCGATCGTCGACGGCGACGCCAAGTGCCGCTCGATCGGGGCCGCGTCGATCGTCGCCAAAGTGACGCGTGACCGCATCATGGCCGACTATGCGCGCGACTATCCGGGCTACGGCTGGGAGACGAACCGCGGCTACGGGACGCCGCATCACTTCAAGGCCCTCAACGAACTCGGCTTGACGCCCTTGCATCGCCGAAGCTTCGCGCCGGTGCGGGCGGTCGAGCGCGGCGTGACCCTTGCCGAACTGCGCCTGATCGAAATCCGGGAAAGCGAGTCTTCGGAGTCACACACACCACAGGTTGAGTCCGGCGATTCCACTGGGACTCAATATCTTGTGGCGGAGTGTCGTTCCGCCGCTTGAACGAACCGGGGCCCGGAGCGTCCGTTAACCCTTGCTCGCTTGACCGCGAGTCCCGGCTGACTCACCCTCGCCGAACAAGTTCAGGGGGCTCAAAGTTCATGAACGTCATTGCCCGCATCGCGGAGCCGCGGACACGGTTGCGCCAGTCGGTTGCGCCGCGGCGCGACCTTCCGTTCGACGAGATCCTGCAGGGCGACTGCATCGCCGAAATGGCGAGTCTTCCGGACAAGAGCGTCGACATGATTTTCGCCGACCCGCCCTACAATCTGCAGCTCGGCGGCGAGCTGTTCCGGCCGGAGGGCAGCCGAGTCGACGCGGTCGACGACGATTGGGACAAGTTCGACAGCCTGGCCGCCTACGATCACTTCACCCGGCAGTGGCTGGCCGAGGCGCGGCGCATCCTCAAGGACACCGGCACCATCTGGGTCATCGGCAGCTATCACAACATCTACCGCGTCGGCTCGCTTCTGCAGGACGCGAACTTCTGGATCTTGAACGACATCGTCTGGCG
>JBQCCG010000126.1:0-4104 GCA_051962455.1 Sphingomicrobium sp.
ATGGCGGGATGGAACGCGATCCTGTCGCTCGGCGGAGCGGCTCTGATCCTGGTCCTCAGCCTGAGGGGCCGCCGCGCGTGACGAGCTGGCGCCCCGGCGACAGCCGAGCCGACAGCGCATCGATGCTCCGCGTCGACCAGGCCGGCGAATATGGTGCAACGCGCATCTATGCCGGCCAGCTCGCCGTGCTCAGGCGCAATTGCCCCGAATCCAAGCTGATTGCCCGAATGGCCGCGCAGGAACAGCGGCACCTGGACCGGTTCAACCAGTTGATGGCCGAGCGGCGTGTTCGCCCGACGGCGCTCCAACCCCTCTGGAACGTGGCAGGCTTCGCGCTTGGGGCCGCGACCGCTCTCATGTCGGAGAAAGCGGCGCTCGCCTGCACCGACGCGATCGAGACCGAGATCGACAAGCATTATAGCGGGCAGCTTTCCGAGCTTGGCGAGGACGATCCCGAGCTCGCAAGCGATATAGCGGAGTTCAGGCTCGATGAGCTCGATCACCGGAACACCGCTCGTGAGGCGGGTGCAACGAGCGCTCCCGGCTATCCGTTGTTGACTGCGGCCATCCGTGCTGGCTGTAGGGTAGCCATCGAGCTGTCGAAGCGGATTTGAGGAACGAATGGCGGCCCGGGCCGCTGGAATCCTTTGAAAGGACGCATGTGATGATCAGGCTGATATCCCTCGCTGCAGCAGCGACTGTGGCCGGCGGCCTCGCAGCTCTTCCAGCGCCCGCCACGGCGCAGTCGACCAGCGAAATCACCGTCTTCGGCAATGACCCGTGTCCGCGCTCGACCGACACCCAGATCTACGTCTGCAACCGGCGGCCGGAGAGCGAACGCTATCGACTGCCCAAGAACCAGCAGCTGCAGGGAACGCGGCAGCAGCGCGAATCCTGGGCCAATAAGGCCCAGGCGCTGAGTAACGTGGGCGCGGTCGGCACGGGCAGCTGCTCGGCGGTGGGCCCGGGCGGACGCGAAGGCTGCCTCATCAAGGAAATCCAGCAGGCGAAGCAGCAGGCCAAGGAAGCGCAGCAGAGCGACACGGCCCCGGAGAAATAGGATCGCAACACTTTCGGGGAGGGGAAAAGGGGATTGAGCAGCGCGGCAGCGATAGCGCTTGAAGATCAGCCCAGCCGCGCGTTTCTCGGCCATCCGCGAGGGCTGGCCTATCTCGCCTTCACCGAAATGTGGGAGCGCTTCTCCTATTACGGGATGACGGCGCTCCTGGCGCTCTACATGACCAAGCAGCTGTTGATGCCGGGCCACGCCGAGCACGTCGCGGGGCTTTCGGCCTTGCGGCACCTGTTCGAGCTTCGTGGCCCGATGTCGGACGTGGCCTTCGCATCGCTGATTTACGGCTGGTACAGCGGCCTGGTCTATTTCACGCCAGTCCTCGGCGGTCTCATCGCGGACCGCTGGCTCGGCACGCGCAACACGGTGGTGCTCGGCGCCTTGCTGATGAGCGGCGGTCATCTGGCCATGTCGTTCGATCAGAGCTTCCTGATCGCCCTGCTGATGCTGATCATCGGATCGGGATGCCTGAAAGGCAATATCTCCGCCCAGGTCGGACAACTCTATCCTCCGGACGAGGAGACGAAGAGGACCGGCGGTTTCACGATCTTCTCGGCCGCGATCAACGTCGGTGCGGTGCTTGGGCCGCTTGGATGCGGCGCCGTCGCAGCGATCTACGGCTGGCACGCCGGTTTCGGTCTCGCCGCGGCGCTGATGGTCCTCGCGCTGCTCGTCTATCTCTCAGGGCAACGATATTTGCCCGGAAAGATTGTGCCTACAGCAGACTCGGGTGAGGAGCTTCCTCCACTGACGAGAGAGGAGCGCCGCCGGGTTGCCTTCCTGATCGTCGCAATCTCTCTGACCATTCTGCCCAGCGTTGCCTATCCGATGATCTGGAACATCGGCATCCTGTTCATCAACGACCATGTCAGTCTCGCGACGCCGCTGGGCGCGGTGCCGGCGTCGTGGTTCAACTCCATCGACAGCTTCTCGAGTATCGTCGTCGTTCCTCCGCTGGTCGCCCTCTGGGCGTGGCAGGCGCGCCGCGGGAAGGAGCCAAGCGATGTCGCAAAGATCGGCATCGGCTGTGCGCTGACCGGCGTGTCGGCCCTCTTTCTCGTCGCCGGTTCGCTTCTGGTGGGTGCGAACGGGAAGGTCGCCGTGATCTGGCCGATCCTCTGCTTCTTCGGGATGGGCCTTGCGTTCATCTGGTACTGGCCGGTCCTTCTCGCGCTTATCTCGCTTGCCGCGCCCAAAAAGGTCAATTCGACGCTGATGGGCGGCTCGTTCATGGCGCTGTTCGTCGGAAGCGTGATCATGGGTTGGGTCGGTAGCTTCTATGACCAGATGAGCCCCGCCGCGTTCTGGACGGTCGATTCCGCGATCGGCTTTGCGGGCGCGCTGCTGGTGCTGCTACTCGGCCCATCGCTGAAGCGCGCTCTGGAACCTCGGCAGACGCCGACGCTTGGCGCTGCGATGACCCAGAAAGTCGAGCCATGACCGTCGCCGAAGCCACGCCCGACCTCGAACAAGGCAATCCTGAAGACCGCGCGTTCCTGGGTCACCCGAAGGGTCTCGGTTTCCTCGGCTTCACCGAGGCGTGCGAGCGCTTCTCCTACTACTCCATGCAGACGCTGCTGATCCTCTACATGGTCAATTACCTGCTCGTGCCCGGCCGGATGGAGAAGGTGATCGGCCTCGATTGGCTGCAGTCGCGCGTCTATCACGGCATCTCCGGCCAGCCGCTCGCGTCGGCTATCTTCGGCACCTACAGTGCGGGCGTTTATCTGACCCCGATTTTCGGCGGCATGATCGCCGACAAATGGCTGGGCCGCGACAAGACCATGATCATCGGCGGCGTGCTCATGGCCATCGGCCATTTCCTGATGGCGATCCAATCGGCGTTCGTCTTCGCTTTGCTCGCGCTGCTGCTCGGCGTCGGAGCGTTCAAGGGGAATATCGCGACCCAGGTCGGTGCCCTTTATGGCCCCAACGACCTCCGGCGCGCGATGGCCTTCCAGATCTTTTATATCTTCATCAACGTCAGCGTGATCGTCGCTCCGCTGATCTCCGGCACGCTGGGGCAGAAGGTCGGCTGGCACTACGGCTTCGGCTGCGCCGGCGTCGTGATGGTCCTCGGCCTCATCATCTATCTATCCGGACGGCGCTACCTCGCGCCTGAGCCCGTTGCCGTCCAAAGCGACGAACCCGCAGTTCGCGAGCCGCTCAGCCGCGACGACTGGATATGCGTGCTGTACCTGGTGATCCTGATCCCGGTGATGGCGATCGCGCTCCTCACCAATCAGGAGATTTTCAATGCCTACCTCTCCTGGGGCGACCAGCACTTCAATCTCGAGCTCTTCGGCTATGCCTTCCCGAGCAGCTGGCTGATCACCATCGATTCCGCGGTCAGCTTTACGTTCCTCGTCGTGGTCGCAGCATTCTGGAAATGGTGGGGGACTCATCACCGCGAGCCCGACGAAATCAGCAAGATGATCATCGGCAGCTTTTTCACGATCGCTGCCGGCTTGTGCCTGTTCATGGGCGCGCTGACGCAGCCGGCCGGCGGCAAGATCAGCATGTTCTGGCCATTGATGTTCGAGCTCACCAACAGCATCGGCTTCGCGCATATCCTGCCGATCAGCCTCGCGCTGTTCTCGAAGATCTCGCCGAAGCAGATCGCCGCCACGGTGATCGGCCTCTATTATCTCTCATTCTTCATCGCCAACGCGGTGGTTGGATGGGTCGGCGGACTCTACTCGAGCCTGCCGACCACCACCTTCTGGCTGATCCACGTGGCGAGTGCATCATTCGGCCTGGTCGCGTTCGTGATCTTCAAGATCGCGGTCGGCCATCGCATGCAGAGCACGCCGGAGGATCAGGCCAAGGCGCTTTCCTAGGACCTACGGCACGATCGGCAGAAGCACGGCGCTTGGCGTCGAGCCGCCATGATAGATGCTCTGCGTCGCCGCTCGATAATCCCCCGCCTTCGCGTTGAAGATGTTCGGAACGAAGGTCTGCGGGTTGCGGTCGTAGAGCGGGAACAGGCTCGACTGGACCTGCACCATGATCCGGTGCCCGGGCAGGAACAC
>JBQCCG010000127.1:0-13240 GCA_051962455.1 Sphingomicrobium sp.
CCGCATCGATCTGGCTGCTCGTCGTCGGCCTCGTCATGGGCGCGCTGGCCGCCGTCGCGGGGCTGACCGATTTCCTCGGCGACGACCGCATCCGCGGCGCAAGCGACGCCGTGAAGCACATGCTGGCCAACGTCACCGCGGTCGTTCTGGAGCTGGTGAACCTGATCCTTCGGTGGAGGGACACCGGATTCATCGATTCCACCGGAATCTACATGTCCGGAATCGTCGTCCTGATCCTGCTCTACAGCGGCTGGAAAGGCGGCGATCTCGTCTTCCGCCACGGAATCGGGGTGGACGACCGCAGCTAGGCTTTAGGCGTCGACCTTCGCGGCGACCGAGCCGGCACCGAGCGCTGCCTTGAGATCGTCGGCAAGGTCGACCCGCTCCCACGGGAAGAAATCGCCGGCGGCCTCGCGGCCGAAGTGGCCGTAGGCGGCCGTCGGCTCGTAGATCGGACGGTTGAGCTGCAGGTGCGTGCGGATCCCGCGCGGGGTCAGGCCGCCCAGCTTCTCGATCCTGCCGATCGCCTCTTCAAGCTTCGCGTCGTCGACCGTGCCGGTGCGGTGCGTGTCGACATAGAGCGACAGCGGCTCCGACACGCCGATCGCGTAGGCGAGCTGGATCGTGCAGCGCTTGGCGAGGCCGGCAGCGACGATGTTCTTCGCCAGGTAGCGCGCGGCGTAAGCGGCGGAGCGGTCGACCTTGGTCGGGTCCTTGCCGGAGAAAGCGCCGCCGCCGTGCGGAGCCGCGCCGCCGTAGGTGTCGACGATAATCTTGCGGCCGGTCACTCCAGCATCGCCGTCGGGACCGCCAATCTCGAACGCGCCGGTCGGATTGATGTGATAGACGGTCTCGTTGCCGAGCAGCCGCGCCGGCATCACCCGGGCGACGACTTCCTTCACATAAGCGTGGAGCTGGGCCTGCTTCTCGCCTTTGTCGTAGCCGGGCTTGTGCTGGGTCGAGACGACAATCGCGGTCGCTTTGGCCGGCTTGCCGTCCTCGAAGCGCAGAGTGACCTGGCTCTTGGCGTCCGGCTCCAGGAACGGTGCGGCGCCCGAATGCCGGTCCTTGGCCATCTCCATCAGGATCTTGTGGCTATAGTCGAGCGTCGCCGGCATCAGGTCCGGCGTTTCGTCGCAGGCGTAACCGAACATGATTCCCTGATCGCCCGCGCCCTCTGCTTTGTTTTCGGCAGCATCGACGCCCTGAGCGATGTGCGCGGACTGCGGGTGGAGATGGTTCGAGAAGTCGAATCGGTCCCAGTGGAAACCCTCCTGCTCATAGCCGATGCGCTTGACGACGCCGCGGACCGCGTCCTCGATTTCCTCGCGGACCCCGGGCGCCCAATTACCGTCCGTGTCCATGATCCCCTGACCGCGAATCTCGCCGGCGAGGACGACACGGTTGGTCGTAGTCATCGTCTCGCAGGCGACGCGCGCCTCCGGGTCCTTCGACAGGAACAGGTCGACGATGGCATCGGAGATCTGGTCGGCGACCTTGTCCGGATGGCCTTCGGACACGGATTCGGAAGTGAACAAATAGGAGCTGCGCATGAGGGAAAGCGGGTCCTTGGATATGGGATATAAGGAAAGCTTTATATGCCGCCTCTAGCGGCGACGGCGAGCCAGCACAATGCCGCCGAAAATGAGCAGGAATGCCAAAACGAGAGGAATGATGTTGCCAAGGCGAGCAAACAAGGGCGGCGAGTTTGCGGCGGGTGGAAGCACGGCGTCGATTACGCCGGCGGTGCGCCACGGAAGCGACTTCACGATATTGCCGCGGCCGTCGATCACCGCGCTGATTCCCGTCGGGGTGGCGCGGAGCACGGGGATGCCTTCCTCGGCCGCGCGAAGCTGCGCCTGGGCGAGATGCTGCGGCGGACCCCAGCGCCCGAACCATGCGTCATTCGACGGATTAAAGATAAAGCCGGGACGGTTCTTCTCGTCCACGACGTGGCCCGAAAAGATAATCTCGTAGCAGAGGTCGAATCCGACCTTGCCCCACTGTCCGCCAAGATCGAGTGTCCGGGGACCGGGCCCGGGGGTAAAGTCGAGGTCGCCGGGTGCGAGCCGCGACAGGCCGATCGCCGACAGTAGCGGCCGCATCGGCAGATATTCGCCGTAGGGGACCAGATGCGCCTTGTCGTAGCGGCCGAGCAACTGGCCTCCGGCGGCGAGCACGAACACGCTGTTTTCGGCGCCAGTGACGTGAACGCCGTCCTTTGACAGGATCGCGATCCCGCCGGTCAGCAGCCGGTCGCTTGGGCCGAGCAGCGAGGCAACGGCGACGCGCTGATCTTGCGCGAACGGCTGGCCCTCGGTGCGGGCATCCTGAAGGGGATCGGTGACCGCCGCCTCGGGCCAGAGCAACAGGCGCGGCTGATCGCTCGGCGGTCCTGACAGAGTCGCCAATCGGCGCGCAGCCTCCTGGTCGAATCCGGGCCGCCACTTGTCCTCCTGCCCGATGTTCGGCTGGACGATACGGACGTTCAGGACTGCAAGCGGGTCGGGCGGGACCGGCGAGCCGGGGAGCAGCCACAGGAAGGCGGTGGCTGCGACGATCACCACCAAGGGCAGCCATTTCCTGTAATATTCCAGCCAGATCGCGCCGCCGAGCAGGACGACGAGTCCGGAGAGACCATAGGTGCCGATCAACGGAGCGATCTTGAGCAGCGGCGTCGGCGCGAGGATGGCGGCTGCGGGATTCCACGGGAAGCCGGTGAACATCGTCCCGCGAAGCCACTCGGTCACGGCCCAGGCGCCCCCGAGGACCATCACCAGAGCAACACGGTCGTCCTTCCCGAACCGCCAGGCGAGCCCTGTCGCGAGTGCCGGATAGACGGCAAGGTAAATCGACAGGAGCACGACGGCGACCCAGCCGAGCCACGCCGGCATGTTCGACTGGAAGGTGAAGGCGGTCGCAATCCAGTTCAGCCCCACGGCGAATTGCCCGAAGCCGAATGCCCAGCCGGTGAGAAGCGCTCGCCATACGCCTTTGGAATGACAGGTGAATTCGCACAGGAAGGCGAATGCGACCGGAAGCAGCGGCCACAGCCCGACGGGCTCAAACGCGAAGGCGGAAGCCGCCCCGGCGAGAAATGCGTAAAGGACGTACAGCATTGGCTGCCGTCATTGCGAGGAGCGCAGCGACGAAGCAATCCACAAAGCGCTGGATTGCTTCCCCCTCGACAAGCTCGGGGTCGCAATGACATGGCAAACCGATGGGCCTCCCACCATTCCATCTCGCCTTTCCGGTCGACGATCTTGCGGCCGCGCGACGCTTTTATGGCGAGCTGCTCGGCTGCCCGGAGGGGCGGAGCGCCGACGAGTGGGTCGACTTCGATCTTCATGGTCATCAGATCGTCGCCCATCTCGCGCCGGATGCGGTGCAGCGCAGGGCTACCAATCCGGTCGATGGCGAGGACGTGCCGGTGCCGCATTTCGGCCTGGTGCTTTCGATGGAGCAGTGGAAGCAGCTGGCGCAGCGGCTGGAGGACGCCGGCACGAAGTTCGTGATTGCGCCGACCATCCGCTTCCAGGGGCAGCCCGGCGAGCAGGCGACGATGTTCCTGCTCGATCCCGCCGGCAACGCGCTGGAGTTCAAGGCGATGGCCGACCCGGCGAAGCTATTTGCGAAGAGCTGACATCCTCCCCTGCATTTGCAGGGGAGGGGGACCATTGAACGAAGATTCAATGGTGGAGGGGTCTCGCGATCTGAAACAAGCCCCTCCACCGCCTTCGGCGGTCCCCCTCCCCTCGAAATCGAGGGGAGGAAGATTCACTCTGTCTGCGCGGTCCCTTCCGGCGCGTGCAGCCGGACGCGGATGATCCGCCGGGGATCGGAGTCGACCGCCTCAAGTTTCCACCCCGACGGGTGGTTCACGCATTCACCCTTCGCGGGAATGTGTCCGGCAAGGAGGAAAACGAGGCCGCCGAGCGTGTCGATCTCGTCCTCTTCGGAGGTAAGGCGCGCGTCGACTGCCTGCGCCAATTCGTCGAGCTCGATCCGCGCGTCGGCTTCCCAGACGCCGTCCTCCAGCATCGTCAGCATGCCTTCGCGTTCGAGCTCGTCGTGCTCGTCTTCGATGTCGCCGACGATCTCCTCGACGACGTCCTCGATCGTCACCAGGCCTTCGGTGCCGCCGAACTCGTCGACGCGGATCGCCAGTTGCTTGCGCTGGTTGCGCATGCGCGCCAGCAGCTCGATCACCCCCATGGATTCGGGAACGAACAACGGCGTTCGCATCAGCGATTCGAGAGAGCGGTCGCGGCTGTCGTCGACGTTCGCGACGAACACGTCCTTGATATGGATCATGCCCACGACTTCGTCGAGGCTCTCCCCGTAAACCGGGAGGCGGCTGTGACCCGCCTCAACGAAGGCGCGCACGAGGTCATCGAAGCTGATGTCGGAGGGCACTGCAATGATGTCGCCGCGGGTAACGCAAATGTCGCCCGCGGTCTGCTCACCGAAGTGGAGCAGGTTGCGCATCATCTGCCGCTCGGGCGGCGTCAGGTCGCCCGCGACAGGACGCGCTTCCTCCGCCTCGTCGATCGCTTCCTCGATCTCTTCGCGCAGGGTCGTCTCCGACTCATCGCCGAAAATGAGGTGCCGCATGCCGCGCCACAGACCGGGGCCGCCATCGTCTCCGCGCGTGGCCATCAGTCAGTCACCTCGTACGGGTTTCTGATCCCCAATCGCTCGAGCGCGCGAATTTCGCGGTTCTCCATTTCTGCGGCTTCGTCGTCGCGCTGATGGTCGTAGCCGAGCAGGTGCAGCGTGCCGTGGACCAGCAGATGGGCAGCGTGATCCTCGACGCCAACACCTTTCTCCGCCGCCTCCGCTTCGCAGACGCCCCGCGCGAGGATGATATCGCCCAGCAACAGTTCTGCGTCCGCAACATTTGATCGAGTCAAATCACGCTCGTCAGCCATCGGGAAGGAGAGAACGTTGGTCGGCTTGTCCTTGCCGCGCCACTTGGCGTTCAACGCGCGCACCTCATCGTCGCCGGTCAGCGTGACCGAGATTTCGACCGACCGCTCCGAATCGGCAAGATCGGGGAAAGCGCTTTCGGCGATTGCCGCAGTGACTGCCCGGCGAGCGAGGGGCTCCCAATTGAACGGCTTGCCGCTGCTACTGTCCCATTCCTCATCGGCGTCGAGGGCGATTTCGAGGCTCATCCGCCAACATCCCGAACGGCATTCGGGCCCTCATAGGCATCGACGATCCGTCCGACCAACGGATGGCGGACGACGTCGGCGGCGCTGAAGCGCACCACGGCGATGCCCTGCACCCGCTCGAGCCGCCTCACAGCATCGGCCAGGCCCGACTTGCTGGGGTCCGGAAGGTCGACCTGGTGCGGGTCGCCGCAAATCACCATTCGGCTGCGCATTCCGAAGCGAGTGAGGAACATCTTCATCTGCAGGGGCGTGGTGTTCTGCGCCTCGTCGAGGATGATGAAGGCGTCATTCAGCGTGCGGCCGCGCATGAAGGCAAGCGGCGCAATCTCGATTTCGCCCGAGGCGATTCGGCGCTCGACCTGCTCGGTCGGAAGCATATCGTAAAGTGCGTCGTAGAGCGGGCGGAGATAAGGATCGACCTTCTCCTTCATGTCGCCGGGAAGGAACCCTAGCCTTTCGCCCGCCTCGACCGCGGGACGCGAGAGGATCAGCCGGTCAACGCTGCCGGCGATCAGCTGGGAAACCGCCTGCGCGACGGCGAGATAAGTCTTTCCGGTCCCCGCCGGACCGAGCGCGAAAATCATCTCGTCTCGGGCAAGCGCCTCCATGTACGGCGTCTGGGTCGCGGATCGTGGGACGATGGTCTTCTTGCGCGTGCGGATCATCACCCGCGGGGCGGAGGTCACTTCCTCCTGGATGATTCCGTCGAGATTGGGCTGAGCCGCCATCCCGAGCACCGCTTCGACCGCTTCCGCATCCACATCATGGCCTTCGTCGAGCCGGTTGTAGAGACCGATCAGCACGTCCCGCGCGCGGCCTGCCGCATCGGGGTCGCCCTCGATCTGCACGTGATTGCCTCGCGCGGAGATGTGCACGCCGAGCCGCTGCTCGATGGTGATCAGGTGCCGGTCGTAATCCCCGAACAAAGGCCCGAGCAGGTACGGCTCGTCGAACTCCAGTTCGAGCCTTGCCCGATCGGGGACCGCGGCGAGATCGCGCCGGGCCATCAGGCTGCGTCTCTCTGACGAACCGCGCCGGTCATGCTGTTCGGGCCTGCCGACACGAGCGTCACGTCAAGCATGTTTCCCGGTTCAGCAGCCGTTTCGACGTGGACCGATTGAAGCCACGGCGAGCGGCCGATCATCTGACCGGGCAGCTTGCCCTTGCGCTCCACCAGCACCTGGGTCTCGCAGCCGATTTTTGAGCGGTTGAATGCGAGCTGGTGAGCGTTGATTCTCGCCTGCAGGCGCTGGAGCCGGTCGTCCATGATCTCGCGCGGGATCTGTCCCTCCATGCTCGCTGCCGGAGTGCCCGGCCGAGCGCTATATTTGAACGAATAGGCGGAAGCGTAGCGCACGGCATCGACAATCTGCAGCGTGGCCTCGAAATCCTCTTCCATCTCTCCGGGAAAGCCCACGATGAAGTCGCCGGAAATGGCGATATCGGGGCGCGCCGCACGCACTTTCTCCAATATGCGGAGATATGTGTCAGCCGTGTGGCTGCGGTTCATGGCCTTGAGCACGCGGTTGCTGCCCGACTGCACTGGAAGATGGAGGTAGGGCATCAGTTTTTCGACATCGCCGTGTGCGGCGATCAGCGCATCGGTCATGTCCGCCGGATGGCTGGTCGTATAGCGGATCCGCTCCAGCCCATCGATTTTCGCCAGCGCTCGGATCAGGTCCGCGAGGCCGCGTCCGTCGTGGCTCCACGCGTTCACGTTCTGCCCGATCAGGACGATCTCTCGCGCGCCGCCATCCACCAGTGCTTGCGCCTCAGCGACGATGTCGTCCCACGGCCGCGAGATTTCGGCGCCGCGCGTGTAGGGGACCACGCAATAGGTGCAGAATTTGTCGCAGCCTTCCTGGACCGTCAGGAAGGCGCTCGGATTGGCCTGTCGTCGTCGAGGGAATGCCTCGAATTTGCTGAGCGCGGGCATGTCGGTGTCGACCGGCCGCGCACCGTGAGAGGCCTGCGTGACCATCTCGGTCAGGCGATGATAAGCCTGCGGGCCAACGACGATGTCGATCATCGGCGAACGCCGGCGCGCTTCCGCGCCCTCAGCCTGGGCGACGCAGCCGGCGAGCGCGATCAGCGGCTTCGACCCGTCCTCCCGGCGAAGTCGGCCGATATCCGAATAGGCCTTCTCCGCCGCCTTTTCGCGAATGTGGCAGGTGTTCAGCACCACGAGATCGGCGTCACCGCCCTCGGTGACCGCGCTCATGCCCTGTTCGCCCAGCAATTCGGCCATCCGCTCGCCGTCATAGACGTTCATCTGGCAGCCGAAGCTTTTGATTTTGAAAGTCTTGGGAGTCATTCGCCGAGGTCTATAGGCGACTGGACTTGCGAGGTTAAGCCAAGCTTGTCGGCAATCGCCTCGCGCGCTTCATGGGCGAGCTCCTTGCGGCTCAAGGCGCGGTCCAGCGGCTCCAGCAGATTCACCGTCACAGGCAGGTTTCCACTGCGGCCAAGCAGCCGCAACACATTGTCTTTGCCGGGTTCATCGGACCATCCGACCTCGGCCATCGCATCGCCGTAATCGACCGCAACCGGCCTGATCGCCACCTCTTTGGCGGCGAAATTCGCCGCTTCGAGCAGGGTCGAGCGGAACGGCAGCAGGTGAGTTCCAGGGCCGGTCGTCCCTTCGGGGAAAAGTGCGACGGGCTTGTCGCCTTCTAGCGCGGTAGCAATGGCGATCGCCTGATCCTTCGCGCCCTTCCGATTGGAGCGCTTCACGTAAACCGTTGCGTTCTGGTCGGCGAGCCAGTGGATCAGCGGGTGCCCAAGCTCGTCCTTCGAGACGAAGGCGCAGCCCACGGATCCACCCAGTATGAGGATGTCGAGCCAGCTCGTGTGGTTGGCGACCAGTAGCGTGTGGCTCGACACCGGATGGCCCTTCACTTGGACACGGACGCCACAGATCCACGCCGCCGCCGCGAGGAACCACTGCGGCCAGGGAGAACGCCCCAGCAGCAACCGGGTGGCGATATGAACCGGGGCGCAGGTGACAAACAGCACGATCAGCCCGGCGATACGCACGGCCGCGCGCGCGTTGCCCCTCCCCCTGCCCCCTCCCCTCGAGGGTAGGGGGCGGGGTGGGGTGGAACTAACGATCGCGGTCGAGCGAGACGCCGTACAGCTCCATGCGATGGTCGACGAGACGGAACCCGAGCTTTTCGGCGATGCGCTTCTGGAACGCCTCAAGCTCGTCGTCGACGAATTCGATGACGTTCCCGGTCTCCACGTCGATCAGATGATCGTGGTGCGATTCCGACGCGGCTTCGTAACGTGAGCGACCGTCGCCGAACTCGTGCCGCTCGAGGATGCCGGCCTCCTCGAACAGCCGAACAGTGCGGTAGACCGTCGCAATCGAGATGTTGGGGTCAACCGCCGCGGCGCGGGCATGCAGCGTTTCGACGTCGGGATGATCCTCGCTGTCACCAAGCACGCGCGCGATCGTCTTGCGCTGCTCGGTGATGCGCAGGCCCTTGTCGGCGCACAGTGCCTCGATATCGATCGTCCGCGTCATGGGGCCAAGTTAAGTATGCGGCCCGCCAACGTCCAGCGAGTGATTATTTTCCGCGCGATCGACGGCGCTTCGTCCCGAGCCCGATCGACTTGGCGAGCGTCCGCCGTTGCTCTGCATACTTCGGAGCGACCATCGGGTAATCCGCGGAAAGGCCCCACTTCTGCCGGTACTGGTCCGGAGTCATGTTGTAATGGGTCATCAGATGCCGCTTGAGCATCTTCAGTTTCTTTCCATCCTCGAGGCAGACGATGTAGTCCGGCTTGATCGAGGAGCGGATCGATACCTTCGGTTCCGGCTTCGGTTCGGCAGCAGCGCCGGTCGCCGAAATTCCGCACAGCGCCGAGTGGACGTTCTGGATAAGGTTCGGCAAGTCGTTGACCGCAACGCTATTATTGCTGACGTGGGCAGCGACGATGTCGGCAGTCAACGTAAGAAGCGTGTCTTCGGCGTTTTGAAGTTCGGCCATAAAGAATTCCTGAGTTCGAGCAGAGGCGTGCAGTCAGTCGGCTGCACGACTGCCTAATAAGCGCGCATCTTTACTGGCGCAACGACAGGCGGAGTTACGCACAGATTAAATAAACTTAAGGAAGCTAACTAAAGTTGATGGGCAAGAGTAATCGCGTCGAAACGCCTATTGTCCAAACCATGATAATAGTTGCGGCGCCTCCCAATCGGCGAGAAGCCAGCGGCCTGGTACATGCCGACGGCCGGGTTGCCATCACGCACTTCGAGATGGACGCGCTCCACTCCGCTGCTTCGGGCACGCTCGATGAAATCATCGAGCAAGCGCTGACCGACTCCACGACGCTGATGAGTGGGCAAAACCGCGATAAGCAAGAGTTCGGCTTCGTCGGCGACCGTGCGGAAAAGAGAAAAGCCTATCGCTCCCTCCCGTCCGCGCGAGCGTGCGAGAACCAGCGAAACTCCGACCATCGGCAGGATTCCTGCGAGCTGCGAGCGAGTCCAGGCTTCCCCGAACCTGTTGCCGAACGCCTCATCCATGACGGTCATTACCGCATCGATGTCCTCGAATGACCCGACTTCGATCCGCATCTCCCGCTCGACGGTCGCCATCACGCCGCCTCGGGCACCTTGGCGTCTGGAAGCCGAGCATAAACGGGCTTCGGCGGCAGAGTGCGGATCGGTTCAGGGATCCGCAGTGCGTTTGCAGCCGACGGCCAGAGCTCGAGCGCATCGCCCCGGCCGCGCAGTTCAACCAGCTGCTTCGCGCCCGAGCCGACGACCAACTGGGCCGTGATCAGCCGCGCCGCATCGGAGGGACTGGCGTTGCGAACCTCGGATGTTGGCATCAGTTCATCGAATTGCTGCACGAACAGCTCGCCATGGCCGCCTTGGATCGCCGCAGCGACCTCCCGTGGAGCACCCGCACCTGCAGCGAGCAGCGCTAGCGACGACATTCCCGACAATGCGGCATCCCAGCCAATCGCCAGTCCCTGGGCAGCGGCGATCGCGACGCGAATTCCGGTGAAGCTTCCCGGACCGACTCCGACCAGGATGTGGGTGGCGGCGCGCCCGTCAAGCAGTTCGGCGAGCATCGGCACCAGCCGCTCGGCATGGCCTCGTCCGAGTAATTCGTCGGTCTTGCCGACGCACTCGCCCGAGCCGTCAAACAAAGCGGCGGTGCAGGCGGCGCTGGATGAGTCAAACGCCAAAAGCATGGGGGCGATAGTGGTCACATGCGGCCCAACGCCGCAAGTCCAAGAAAATCAGACCGCCTCGATGGCCTCAACTTCCGGCACGTAATGCTTGATCAGGCTTTCTATTCCGCGCTTGAGGGTCACAGTCGATGACGGGCAGCCCGAGCAGGCGCCGTGCATTGAGAGGTACAGGCGGCCGTCCTTGTACCCCTTGTAGACGATGTCGCCGCCGTCCTGCGCGACGGCGGGACGGACCCGGGTTTCGATCAGTTCCTTGATCTGATCGATGATGTCCTCGTCTTCGGGATTTTCCTCGAAGTCGGAATCGTCAGTGACGTAGATGCCCGCGGCCGTGCCCGGCGTGAACAAGGGCGCGCCGCTGACGAAATGGTCGAGCAGCGTTTCGAGCACCAGCGGCTCGATATCATTCCACGAGATGCCGGGAGCAGCCGTTACCGAAACGAAGTCGCGGCCGAAGAACACGCCTTCGACCATGCCGCTGTCGAAAAGCGCCGAAGCCAGCGGCGAGGCCCTCGCACTCTCCGGATCGGCGAAATCGCGCGTACCCACATCCATCACGGCCTGTCCGGGGAGGAACTTGCGCGTGGCGGGGTTCGGTGTCTGTTCGGTGCGGATCAGCATATGGCGGATGTGGGCGTCGGACGGGTTGCGATCAAGAACTAAAAGGTGGCGCTCCGGCGATGATCCAGCGCGTGACCCCAATCGCGACGGCAAGGCAGATGAGCGCCACCCACCATTTTCCCGGACGCATTGGCTGAGTGCCCGGGTCGAGAACGGCGCGGCCGGTGATCATCGGCTTGGTCAGCTTCCGTCCGCGGAATCGATAATAGAGGATCGCCGCTACGTGCAGGACGATGAGTGCCAGAATGACATTGAACCACAGCTCGTGGATGTCGCGCGCTTTGTCTGACGTGTCGATGCTGACGAGGCGGGCGAGCGGGCCCATGTAAATTCCGTCCTGGTCTTCAGCAATCAGTCCCAGCCCCACCTGAACGACGAGCGCGAGAAAAATGGCGACGACGCTGAGTGCACCGAGCGGCGTATGGCCGATGCCGTTCCACTTGCCGCGGAGATGAGCGGCGACGCTGGCCGGACCGCGGATGAAACTCGCCCATCGCGCCGTCGAGCTTCCGACGAATCCCCACAGCAACCGGAAGACCAGCAGAGTCAGGATCGCGCACCCCGACCAGATGTGCCAGCCGGTGTGGTGGTTGTGGACCGACCACCAGCTGAACGCGATCAATGCTGCGAGCAGCCAGTGGACGACGCGGATGGGCAGGTCCCAGACGGGCTCCGCCCGCCGCTCGGGCAAGCTCAGTGGTTCATCTCCGCCCGATATTTGTCATGGCACGCCTTGCATGAGCCGGCGAGCGTATCCTGGTTGGCTTTCAGCGCGCCGACATCCCCCGTTATTCCTGCTTTGTAAAACTGCTCGGCATAGTGCTGAAAGGTGGCGAGTTTCACCGCGAAATCCTGCGGGTTTTGCCAAATCTCCGCTTTTGCGCCGGTCTTGCCTGCCTCGGGGCCCGTGCCAGCCGGGAACCAGCCCGATGCTGCCTTCGAATTCTTGTAAATGTCGGCGGCCGCGGAACGGATCTCGCCGACATTCGGATCGTCCGAGTCGAGGTCACGGCTCAGAGTCTTCAAATCCTTGCCCATCGATTCCATGCCATCGTGGCGCGCCTTCATGATGGCAACGGCCTGGGCGCCGCTCACCTTGGCCGGCGCAGCAGCGACGGGCGCCGCCGGCTGGGAAGTTCTGGCCTGACTGATCGCGGCTGCACCGCAAGCGACGATGGCAACGCTACCAAGAGCAATGGGCACGATACGCATGGGCTCTCCTTCTCTCCTCCAACTATTCTTGCGGCACTTTCCAGCTGTCGTCGATCATTTTGATGATTCCCGAGAAATCCTTCGGACCGCCGCCGCGGTCAACAAAGCGCTGGTATAGCTCCTCGGCTTCGCCGCCCATGGGCGTATAGGCGCCGGTGTGCCGCGCCGCTTCGGCAGCGAGCTTCAGGTCCTTGAGCATCAGCGCAGCCGCGAATCCGCCTTCGTAATCATGGTCCGCCGGCGTGTCGGGACCAACCCCTGGCACCGGGGCGTAGCTCGTCATCGACCAGCTCTGCCCCGACGCCTTTGAAGAAATGTCGAAGAAGACCTGCGGGTCGAGCCCGAGCTTCTGCGCGAGCACGAACGCCTCGCAGGTGACCGCCATGGTGGCGCCAAGAATCATGTTGTTGCAAATTTTGGCCGCCTGCCCGGCACCGAGATGGCCGGCGTGGATCACCGCCTTGGCCATCGGTTCGAGGAAGGGCCTGGCCTTTTCAAACGCCTCGTCCGAGCCGCCGACCATGAACGTCAGCGAACCGCCTGCGGCCGCGGCGATTCCCCCCGACACTGGAGCATCGACGAATTCGAAGCCGAGCTCGTCGAGTCCCGCGCCCACCTCGCGTGCGCTGGAGACATCGATGGTCGAGCAGTCGATCAGCAGAGCGCCGGCCTTGGCGTTGGGCGCCACGTCATTCTCGTAGACCGTGCGGACGTGATGTGCCGCGGGCAGCATGGTGATGACCACGTCGGCATCCTTGACCGCCTCGGCGGCCGAAGGCGCGGCTGAGCAACCGGCGGAGGCCGCCTTCCCGACGGCTTCGGGAACGAGGTCGAATGCACGCACCTCATACCCCGCCTTGACGAGGTTTGGCGCCATTCCGCCGCCCATGTGGCCCAAGCCGATGAATGCGATCTTTGCCATCTTCACTCTCACTTCCGTCACCCTGAACTTGTTTCAGGGTCTATCTCGTCACCCGCGCTGCCCGTCTCCACAATGGATGCTGAGCCAAGTTCAGCATGACGAG
>JBQCCG010000128.1:0-5496 GCA_051962455.1 Sphingomicrobium sp.
GTTGATGACCAGCATCACCTCGCCCTCGTAGAAGCAATCCACCGGGCAGACCTCGACGCAATCCATATATTTGCATTTGATGCAGGCGTCGGTGACGACGTAGGTCATTGAAATTCGCTCCCTCTTCGCTGCTCGCTAAGAGCGCGGGCTTGGCTCGTCAATTCCCACTTCCTCGTAGCAGGCGCGCGCCTCGGGGGCGGGGCCGCGGCGGTTCGGGAGACTGAGCACGCGCAGCACCCGAACATGCCCGTGCAGCGGGAGGGCGATCACGCTTCCGGCGCGCACTTCCTCGGACGGTTTCTCGACCCGCCTGCCGTCGATGCGAACGTGGCCTTCATCGATGACGCCTTGGGCGAGGGTGCGGCTCTTCACCAGGCGGATGAAGAAGAGGAAGCGGTCGATCCTCACGTTTTCTTGAGCTTCGCCAATTCGGCGAAGGCGTGCGAGGATGCAGCGCGGCGCTCGACGCGAGGTCCGCGTCGCCCGCGCCACTTCCATGCCTCGCCCGAGCGGGTGAAGCCGACCTCCTCCATCAGCTGTGCAATGGCGTCATCGGACAGCCCGATCGAGATCGCGAGTTCGATATTGACCGGATTGTCGCCACCGGCGGAGCGGACCTTGCGTGCGTGGCTGGCGAGCCGATCGGCGAGGTCGATACGGATCCAGTCGCGGCCGACGCGGCGATAGGCGAGCGCCGCTCCCCGCGCGTCAGCTTCGGAACTCAGGGTCGCGGCGCCGGGAGGCGGAAGCTTCGGCATGGGTTGCGCGGTGCGCACCGATAGCAGCGCGGCGCGCCAGAATCGGGCGGACGGCTTGAGCAGCGGATCGACGAACACGTCGAGTGGGCCGAGCCGCACCCGAAGCCTGTGCAGCGCCTGGCGATCCGTCTGCTCCAAATGAGCGATGGCGCTCAGCACCGACTTGCGCGGCAGCACGCCACCCGCGTCTGCAAGCATCGCAGCCAGCGCGCGGACTCCGGGAGAGCTCATCGGGTTGGTTGCCGCCGAGGCAAGCTTCTTGAGCGGACGGAGGTGTCGCTCGATCTGTGCGTCGATCCAGCGTTCGAGCCGTTCACGAAGCGCGGCCCGCGAGGACGCGGAAAGACGATCGAGCGGACGCGCCGTCCGGACCGTTGGTTCAAGCAGCGAACGGCCCGACGCCAATCGCGCAAGGACATGACCCTGCCACGCCACCGCGGGCGCGCCATTCTCATCGGGCGTGAGCGCGAAAGCCTGATCCGGCGCATCGACCAGCTCGCGCGCCCTCCGATCGAGTTCGTCGCCGAGGCGGCGCTCGGCGGCAGCCAGCAGCAAGCGCTTGTCGGCGAGCCGCGCATTGGGGTCCACGCGGAATTCGAACCCGCTCAGATGTCCGATCGGCTCGGGCCCGATGCTGACCTCGCCGTCGGTGGTGACGGTCATCGGCAGGACGTCGGTGCCGCGCGCGCCGATGTCGCGGACCAGGACCGCGGTGCGGCGGTCGACGAAGCGCTGGGTCAGCCGCTCGTGGAGCGCGTCCGAGAGCCTCGCCTCGACCTCGCGGGTGCGCTCGGCCCACTTGGCCGGTTCCTTCAGCCAGTTCGAGCGGTGGGCGATATAGGCCCAGCTGCGGATTCCAGCGAGCCGGTCGGCGAGCGCCTCGATGTCGCCGCTCATATTGTCGAGCCTGGCAACCTCGGCGGCGAACCATTCATGCGGGATATGCCCGCCCTCGCCGATGTAGCTGTAGAGGCGGCGGACCATCCGCGCATGGTGCATTGGCCCGACCTTGCGGAAATCGGGAAGACCGCAGACCGCCCAGAGGCGACGGGCCTGCGCTCCTTTCCTCGCCGTGATCGCCGGATCTTCAGCAAGGAGCTTGAGCACGGCGAGGTCGATCGCCTCGGGCGCCGGCCGGAGGATCGGATCGTCGCTCTTCATTTCAAGGCTGCGGATCAGCGTCTTGACGTCAGAAAAATCGAGCTCGGTATTGCGCCAGTAGACGAAGTCGAGCGGGCGGAAGCGATGCTCTTCGATCGCCTCGATCTCTTCCTCGGAAAATCCGCCGGTCTCTTCGGTCAGGCCGAGCGTGCCGAAGGTGCCGTCCTTCTGGTGGCGCCCGGCGCGGCCGGCGATCTGCGCCATCTCGGGGATCGTCAGGCGGCGATCGCGGCGGCCGTCGAACTTCTCGAGTCCCGCGAAGGCGACGTGGGCGACATCCATGTTGAGGCCCATGCCGATCGCGTCCGTGGCGACCAGATAATCGACCTCGCCTCGCTGGAACATCGCGACCTGGGCGTTGCGTGTCGCGGGCGAGAGCGCGCCCATGACGACCGCGGCCCCGCCCTTGAACCGCCGCAGCATCTCGGCGAGCGCGTAGACCTGCTCGGCGGAGAAGGCGACGACGGCGGAACGCGGCGGCAGGCGCGAGAGCTTGACGCTTCCGGAATAGCGCAGCGTCGAGAAGCGTGGGCGGCTGACGATCTCGGCCTCGGGCAAGAGCTCGCGGATGATCGGCCGGAGGGTGTCCGACCCGAGGATTAGAGTCTCCTCGCGGCCGCGGGCGCGGAGCATGCGGTCGGTAAAGACATGGCCGCGCTCTGGATCGATCCCGAGCTGCGCCTCGTCGATGGCGGCAAAGGCGAAGTCGCGGTTGAGCGCGCCGTCGTGATGCGCGTCGCCGCCGGTCACCGGCATCGATTCCGCCGTGCACAGGAAATAGCGCGCGGTCGGCGGGACGATCCGCTCCTCACCGGTCAGTAGCGCCACTTGGCTTTCGCCCTTGATGCCGACGACGCGATCGTAGACCTCGCGCGCCAGCAGTCGCAGCGGAAAGCCGATGACCCCCGACGAGTGGCCGCACATCCGTTCGATCGCCAAGTAGGTCTTGCCGGTATTGGTGGGTCCCAGGATCGCCCGGACCGGTGCGTCTGAACGGCGCGCCATCATGACGGAATGTGGCAGCGCGCCAGAGGAACGCAAGGTTCCAAATCGCATTCCTCCCCAGCCGCTTGGCTGGGGAGGGGAACCATGCGCAGCATGGTGGAGGGGCAGTGATGCCGGAGCCTTCACCCCTCCACCATCCACTCTTCGGTGGATGGTTCCCCTCCCCATCTCGCGATGGGGAGGAACCCGAAATTAGTCCCGTCTTAACCTTGTTTGGGCGACACCGAACCGGTGTTGATGCCCATCGATCATCAGGCGACGTTCGGCCGGCGTTCGCGTGCGCGAGTGCTCGTGCCTGCATGGCCCAAGCCGAGCTGGAAAAGCGCGGGCGTGCTCGCCTTGCTGTGCAGCACCGTCGCCTGGGCGTCCTTCCCGCGCGCGGCCGATCTCCCGAGGGATGAGCAGAGCCAGTGGCAGGCGCTTGGCGTCGCGCCGCTGTCGAGCGGCGGAGTGAGCGGGATGCCGATGGCGCCGACCGAGGCCGTGGTCCCCATCGAGGTCGCGCCCAGGAGGGTCGCACCGCTGCCGGTGGCGGCGCCGGTTGCGGCTCCGGTGCAGGTTCCGACGGGGCCAATCCGAATTCGGGGGAGGGTCGGCGACGGACTCTATTGGTCGCTTCGGGCCGCGGGCGCCTCGCCCCAGGTCGCAGCCCAATATCTCGCGGCGCTGGCGACCGAAATCGACGTCGGCGACGTCGGCCCGGACGCGAGCTTCGATCTCGTGCTCGGGCCCAACCGCGACCTGCTCTACGCCGGGTTGAACCGCATGATCGGCGGACCGCTGCAGCTGGTCAAATGGACCGCGAACGGCTCCAGCGAGTGGATCGACGCGGCCAATGCCGCCAAGCCCGAGCCGGTCGAAAGCGGGATGATGATGCCGGCGAACGGACCGATCACGTCCTACTTCGGCTACCGCTACCATCCGATCCTGCACTTCACGCGGTTCCACGCGGGCGTCGACATTGGCGCGCCCTGGGGAAGCCCGATCGTCGCCGCGGGCGACGGGCAAGTGGTCAGCGCGGGCTGGGCGGGCGGCTATGGCCGCGAGGTCGAGATCGCCCACGGCGGCGGCCTGCTCAGCCTCTATGGGCACATGAGCGAGATCGTCGCCCAGCCCGGCAGCTTCGTCCGTCGCGGTCAGCTGATCGGCTATGTCGGCTCGTCAGGGCTGTCGACCGGCCCCCACGTCCATTTCGAGGTGCGGCAGGGCGGTCAGCCGGTGAACCCGCTGGCGGTGCGGTTCGTCAGCGCTCCGGTGGTCGACACGCATCTGGCGGATGCGGTGACGGCACGGCTGCAGCAGCTCTTGAGTGTGGGGGCGAGGGGGTAGGATTGAACCGACCTACGCTCCGACAGCCTTCGCCTCATTGAAGAGCGTGTAAGAAGCAATCAACGCGAGCACAACGGCGGCGATAGACAGGATCGTCCAAATCGCCTCGAGCTTTCCCAAAAACATTGCGGTCAGATTGAGTGCTACCGCCAAAGCACCCTGACGAGTACCCTTTGTATGAGGACGCATCCTCAATGAGAACCAAACGAATCCAAAATTGAAAAGCAGGTATGACGCAATGATTGGCACGGCCAGAAGCCGATCAGATTGCTCCAATTGACCATAGACCACCATTGCGGAAGTGACCGCGGCGATCGCCATTAATGCGAGCGCCTTTGCCCTGAGTTGCTGCGCATTCGGTTCGAGCGGCGGCATTGCG
This sequence comes from Sphingomicrobium sp., assembly GCA_051962455.1. Classification (GTDB taxonomy): domain Bacteria; phylum Pseudomonadota; class Alphaproteobacteria; order Sphingomonadales; family Sphingomonadaceae; genus Sphingomicrobium. The sequence goes on from JBQCCG010000128.1 coordinate 4,633, forward strand.
CTAACATGCAGCGGCGCAAGAAAGTCGGCAATACTGGGCCCACGGATGGCCTTGGGGGCTTACCGCCCGTGACCGCGCCAGCGCTTAATCGTGCGCTGGATGATCCCCGCTTCGTCGCCGGTCTCGCGCCACAGGCGGGCGAAGCTCGGGTCGGACGAGGCCGGGCGCTTCTCGGGCTCCAGGTCGTCGAAGCGCACTCGGATCGGGATTGCGACGCCCTCACCGCAGACGATGCATTCGCGGTTGCGCAGCGCCGGGATCGCGTCGAGGAAACCGCGCGCGCCTTCCGGCATCGCGGCCCGGACGCAAGCCTGGTCGCGGTCGTTGTTCAAACGCATCGAGACGATCGTGCCGCACTGCGACAGGACGCCTTCGGCCAAATCTGACGGACGCTGTGTGATCAGGCCAAGCGAGACGCCGTACTTACGGCCTTCCTTGGCGATACGCTCGAGGATCTTGCGGACGGCCTGGCCATTTTCGGCATTCTCGTCTTTGGGAACGTAACGGTGCGCCTCTTCGCAGACGAGCAGCAGCGGGCGCTGCGCCTCGGTTCGCGACCAGATCGCATAATCGAACACCATTCGGGCGAGCACCGAAACCACGACCGACGTGATCTCCGACGGGACTCCCGACACGTCGACGATGGAGATCGGCCGTCCCTGGCTCGGGAGCCGGAACAAGCGGCCGATAAAGGCGCCCATCGTGTCCGACACCAGCATGCCCGAGAACATGAAGGTGTAGCGCGGGTCTGAGCGGAGCTCCTCGAGCTTCGTCTTCAGGCGCTGATACGGCAAAGTATCGCCGGCGCGGTCGAGCTTGCCCATCTCATTCGAGATAATTCCGGCGAGATCGGTGAGCAGGTAT
>JBQCCG010000129.1:0-3439 GCA_051962455.1 Sphingomicrobium sp.
CTTGCGGTCGTAAAAAGCGCTCATCCGCTCCTCGACCTCGGTTGGGCTCATCTGGCCGTGCGCGGTGATGAACTTCACTTCCGGCACCTGTTCCCGCAGCCATTCCTCGAGGTCAGGCAGATCGGCGATCCGCGGCACGACGAAGAAGCTCTGCCCGCCGCGATAATGTTCGCGGAGCAGCGCTTCCCGCATCACGACCGCGTCCCACGGAGTGACGTAGGTGCGAACCGCGAGGCGGTCGACCGGCGGGGTCTGGATCACCGATAGCTCGCGAAGGCCGCTCATCGCCATCTGCAGCGTTCGGGGGATGGGCGTCGCAGTGAGGGTGAGCACGTGAACGTCGGCCTTCAGCGCCTTCAGCCGCTCCTTGTGAGCGACGCCGAAATGCTGCTCCTCGTCGACGATCACCAGGCCGAGGCGCTTGAAGTGGATTCCCTTGGCGAGGACGGCGTGCGTGCCGATGACGATATCGACCGTGCCGTCGGCGATCCCCTCCTTGGTTCGTTTCGCTTCCGCCGTCGGCACCAGCCTCGACAAGCGCCCGACATTCAATGGGAATCCCTGCAGCCGCTCAAGGAAGTTGGCGTAATGCTGACGCGCGAGCAGGGTGGTCGGGCAGACCAGCGCCACCTGCTTGCCAGACATCGCCATGACGAAAGCGGCGCGGAGCGCGACCTCGGTCTTGCCGAATCCGACGTCGCCGCACACCAGCCGGTCCATCGGCTTGCCCGCTTCCAAATCCTCGAGCACGTCGGCGATCGCTCGTTCCTGGTCGTCGGTCTCCTCATAAGGGAAGCGGTCGACGAACTGCGGATAGCTGGCGTCGGGCTCGGCGATGACGCCGGGGCGGGTGGCCCGGAGCGCGGCCACCTTGATGAGCTCGCCCGCGATCTCGCGGATCCGCTCCTTCATCCGCGACTTGCGCCGCTGCCATCCTTCGCCGCCGAGGCTATCGAGCACGACCCCTTCGCTGTCGCTGCCGTAGCGCGTGAGCAGCTCGATATTCTCGACCGGGACGTAGAGCTTGTTCCCGCGCGCATATTCGAGCGCGACGCAATCATGCGGGACCTTGCTGACGGGGATTTGAGTCAGGCCCTCATACCGACCGATGCCATGATCGGCATGGACGACGAGGTCGCCCGGCGAGAGGGTCGCTAGCTCCTCAAGGAATGCGGCGGCCGCTTTGCGTTTTTTGCGCCGGCGGACGAGCCGGTCGCCGAGCATGTCCTGCTCGGTGAGCACGGCGACATCGGGCGTGGTGAAGCCGTGGTCGAGCGGAAGCACGAGCAGCGCGGGCTGAGTCTTCGACCCCAGCGCCTCCTGCCAATTGTCGGCTGCCTTCTGGGCCTTGATCCCATGCTCGTCGAGCAGGCCGCTCAGGCGTTCGCGCGCGCCCTTGGTGTAGCTCGCCAGCACGACCTTGTGGCCGCTTCTGCGAAGGTCGGCGACGTGCTTGGCGACGGCTTCATAGACGTTCGCCTGCCGGGCGCGCTCGGGAGCGAAATCGCGGGCGGGCTGGACGCCAAAGTCGATCACCCGCGAGGATTCGGGCTCCGGGAACGGCGAGGCGAGGTGGATCGGCCGCTCGCCCTCGACCTCTTCCCATTCCTTCTTGGAAAAATAGAGGGCGTGCGGCTCGAGCGGCCGATAACTGCCGGGCTCGCCTTCCATCGCGCGGACGCGGTTCTGGTAATAATCCTCGATCGATTCCCGGCGCGCGCCGAGCGCCTGGTCCGCAGCGGAATCGCGGATGATCAGGTCATTTTCACCGAGGTGATCGAACAGCGTTTCGAGCCGTTCTTCTAGCAAGGGGAGCCAATGCTCCATCACAGCCATCCGGCGCCCTTCGGACAGCGCCTGGTAGAGCGGGTCCTGGGTTGCGGTCGCTCCGAATCTCTCACGATACGCCGAGCGGAAGCGCTTGATGCTGTCGGCATCGAGCAGCGCCTCCGATGCCGGCATGAGGATGAACGCCTCGGCCTTGTCGGTCGACCTCTGGTCGGCGGGGTCGAAGCGGCGAATTGAGTCGATTTCGTCACCGAAGAAGTCGAGGCGGAGCGCCAGCTCCTCGCCGGCGGGGAAGAGGTCGATCAGCGAACCGCGGACCGCATATTCGCCATGCTCGGCGACGGTATCCGCGCGCTGATAGCCGAGCGCGTTCAGCTGCTCGACCAGCGTCTCCCGTTCGATCCGCTCTCCCTCGGCGATAGGCCGTGTGAGCTGGCGAATGCGAAATGGGGTCAGCATGCGCTGCGTCGCAGCGCTGACCGTTGCAACGAGGAGTTGGGGTTTCTCGTGTTTAGCCTGCAGCGCGCTCAGCGTAGCCAGCCGCTCGGCCATGACGCGCAGTGCCGGGGACGCGCGGTCGTAAGGCAGGCAGTCCCAGCCGGGTAGGGTCAGCACCTCGACCTCCGGCGCGAACGATGGAGCCGTCTCGGCGAGCGCACGCATCGCCGCTTCGTCGGGAACGATCGCCACCGCGCGGCCGCCGCCGCTTCGGCCGTGCGCTGCGCGCGCGAGGTCGGCGGTGAGCCACGGAATGAAACCCGCCGGCACGCCGCCGAGAGTCAGGGACTCCCTGGCTAGGAGCACCCGTTGCAGCGGCTCGGTCATTTTCCCTCTCCCCGCGGGGGAGAGGGCAGGGTGAGGGGGTCCGACGGGCGCGCTTCTCCGCAGCGGCCGAGCCCCCTCATCCCAGCCTTCTCCCCGCAGGGGAGAAGGAGCTTTATGGTACGGTCGCTCACTTCGGGATCTCGATATAATCGAGCCTCTTCAGCGCCTCGGTCATCGGACCGGCGAAGCGCTCGGGCGGCTCGCATACGCCATGAGCCCAGGCCATGATGTCCACATCCCGCTCGTCGAGCATCGAGTCGAACATCGCGCGCTCGGCCGCATCCCATGATTGATGGTGTGCATCGAAGAAGCCGCCGATCAGGAAATCGGCTTCCCTGGTGCCGCGATGGTGCGCGCGCCAGGCGAGGCGCTTCAGTTCCGGATCGGAAGGCATGCGAGGGAGATAGGAGCCGAGCTCCTTTCTGTCACCCCAGCGAAGGCTGGGGTCCATGTCACTGCATCACCTCAGAAAGAAAATGGATGCCAGCCTGCGCTGGCATGACGGCGGCTGTTATGGCTAGACACGGCCATGCGGCCGGACATTCTCAATCCGCTGTTCACCGAAGTGGAAGCGCTGAAGGGCGTCGGACCTCAGGTCGCGCGGTTTCTGAAAAGGCTCGACATCAGCCGTGTCGTCGACCTGCTCTATCATCTGCCGACCGGGTCGATCGAACGCATTCGCGCGCCGGCAGCCAGCGCGACGCTGCTTTGCCGCAACGTGATCCTCGATTTGAAGCCGTTCCAGACCCGCGAGGGACGTTCCGGGCGCGGGCCGATGCGAGTCTTCGCGTCCGATGGCGACGGCAACACGATCAGCCTCGTCTAT
>JBQCCG010000130.1:0-17161 GCA_051962455.1 Sphingomicrobium sp.
GGTTGAGCTCGCCCCTCGGGATCGCCTGAAGCGCAGCGAGGTCGTGCTGAGCCGCGGCCTTTTCCGCCTGATAGTGGGCGTCGCTGAACAGGTCGCCGAGCCGGTCGTAATAGCGCATGTCGCCGCGGAACAGCGCCTGGAGCGGGTTGCGCTTGAGGTTGGCCTCGTCGCTCTCGTGAAACAGCGCGAACAGCCGGTCATGGGCGCTCTGCTGCGCGCTCGCCGGCCGCAGCTGCGCAACCTGCGCAACACTCGGCGCGGGTACGCCGAGCATCAGCAGCGAGCAACAGAGGATCAGCCGGCGGCCAGCCTGGTTCAAGTCGGGCCTCTAAAAGTGGATTGGACCGCCGGTACGCAAAGGGGCGCTGCGATCTTGGCTCGCAACGCCCCTTCGATCAATGAGCAGTAAAGCTCTACCAGAAGAAATTGTGAATGACGTCGATGACTTCGCCTGAGTACATGTCAACCAGCACCGCGTCATTCCAGTAACGCACCCACTGCGCCCCCGGCGGCGGGAAGGGCAAGCCATACATCGCCGGATCGATCCAGTAGCTCTGGCCGAAATAAACCGGCTGCAGTCGATAGCCGATGTCGAAAGGCCGATAGCCGTAGCCGAACGGGTCGAAATAGATTCCGAGGTGGAAGACCGAGCGGTGGTGATCGCGATACCTCCGCCAGTCGTAGCGTCGGTCATTGCGCCAGTCCCGGTTCCAGCCGCCGTTCCTCCAACGATCATGATCGCTAGTCCGTACTACCTCGCCGCCCTGGCGGTAATCGCGGTTCTGGTCCCAGTTGGCTCGATCGCGCGACCAATTGCCGCTGCGCTGGCCCTCTACGACACGCTGCTGCGGGACACCCACGAAGCCGCCCCGGTCACGCCGGTAACCATCGAAATTCCCGCCATGGCGATCATAAGCCTGCTGCTGGACCTGTTGCGGCGCGACATTGCCGCGGCCTTCAACGCGCCCGCGGTCCCACCCGCCCCGATTGGCGTTCTGCTGCATCTGGACCTGCTGACGCACTTGGAACTGCGGCCGTTGTCCGTTGTCGCCGCCGCGGTTGCCTCGCCCTTCGTCACGGGCCTGCTGATGCTGCTGGTGCGCCGGCGGAGCTTTGTTGTCGCCGTCGTCGTGACCGGGCTGCGCAAGAGCGGGCGATGCCGCGGCGCTGGCGAGAAGAATGGAGATGAGGAGTTTACGCATATCAGTGACTTTCTTTCGTTCCCTGATGCGCCAAATGCGACTCGTCACCTGAGCGGCGGCTGAATTGTTTCGGAAGCGTATGTTCAGCCTTGCAGGTTGGCAACGGCTATGGGCTTGGCCGAAGATTGCACCGCACGCGCGATGGCTTTCCGGATGCGCGGATAGGCGCCGCAGCGGCAGATGTTCGGAAGCGCAGCCAATTGCTCGTCGCTTGGATTCGGGTTCGCCTGAAGCAATGCGGCAATCGCCATGATGAAGCCAGGTTCGCACATCCCGCACATCGTCACTTGCTCGGCAACCCACGCCTGCTGGATCGGGTGCGTGCCGTTGCCCGACAAGCCTTCGATCGTCGTCACGGTCGCGCCTTCAAGATCGCGCAAAGCGACGCCGCAGCTGTTCACCGCCCGGCCGTCCACGATCACCGTGCAGGCGCCGCAGTCGCGGCTGTCGCAGCCATATTTGGTGCCGGTGAGATTGGATGCCTCGCGGAGCGCCCACAGCAGCGGCATCTCCGGATCGAGCTTGTACTCGATTGCTTCACCATTGACCGTCAGCCGCGCCATCGAGCGACGCTAGCGCGACCGCCGCCGCGCTGCCAAGATGCAGCGATGCCGCGAGTGATCACCAACAACGGATATGAGATCGGCTACTTGGAAGCTGGCGGAGGCCGCGCGACGCCCATCGTATGCCTCCATGGAGTCGGATCGGACAAATCGGTATGGCATCCGCAAATCGCGCATTTCGGCCGCGAGCGCCGTGCGATCGCATTCGATTATCCCGGCTATGGCGACAGCGACCCAGCGCCCGAGGGGACGACGCGTGACGATTACGCGTCGGCCATCATCTCGGCCATGCATGAGCTGGGGGTCGACCGCGCGCACATCTGCGGCCTGTCGCTCGGCGGAGTCGTGGCGATCGCAATGCACCACGCCGCGCCTGATCGCTGCGCCTCATTGATCCTCGCCGACACCTTTGCGGTGCATCCCGACGGCCGCGCGATCTACGACCGAAGCATTGCCGGCAGTTCCGACCTGCCCGCCATGGCCGAGACGCGGATCGACAAGCTCCTCGCCCAGCCCGCCGATCCCGCGGTCCGCCGCGAGGTCGTCGAAACCATGTCGCGCATCGAGCCGGCCGCCTATCGCATCGGAGCGGAAGCCGTGTGGTTAGCCGATCAGCGCGAGCGCGCCGCCGCGATCGACAAGCCGACCCTGATCCTCGTCGGCGATCAGGACTTCATCACTCCAGTCGAGCTCTCGAACGAGCTACTCGACCTGATTACGCAGGCTCGAATGCAGGTGATCGCGGGCGCCGGCCATCTCACCAATCTCGAAAAGCCTGCCGAGTTCAACCGTTGCGTCGACGAGTTCCTCTGCGGGATCGAAACCTAGCTCTCTCAGGCGCTCACTTGGCGGCGAGCGCCGCCGCGATCTCCGCTTGTTTCGCCTGCTTGAGGATTCCGCAGTTGCGGACCCGCTCGAGCATCCGGCGGAACTCCAGGACCGCGACATTCGCCTTCATGATCCTGGGACCAAGCGCCCGCTCCACCCGGTCAGCTTCCGCCGCGCCGCACTGGCTGTTGAACATGCCCGGCAGGCGGCTGGTGATGAAGATGCCGTTGCCGCTCGCCAGCTTGTCATAGTTCGCGAGGATCCATTTGTCGGTCGCCTCACGCGTTTCCGGAGTTTGCGCGAGCACGCTGATGAGCAGCAGCTGGTCGAAGCTGCGCATGCGCTTGTCCTTGAGGCCGAGGAGATATTCGGCGACGTCGGAATGCCCGCTCGCGGCGGCGCCAGCGAGCAGGTTCTGCCGGACATCCGAATCCTCGCTCGCCAGTCCTTTGTCCACGAGCAGCTTCGCAGTCGGGAGTCCCCCGTCTTCCGCGACGACTCCGAATGCCGACCCGAGGAAGCTCGGATCGAGCGCCTGCTTATTGCCAGCGAGATAAGCCTCGGCGGCCGCCTTGAGCTTGGCGCGGACAGCCGGGTCGCGCGCGTCGAACGCCATCAGGCCGACCAGCTGCTGGCGAAGCTTCTGCCGGTCGGGCGTATCGTTCGCCTGCGCGCCGAAGCTGGGATCGAAGCCGATGGCAACGAGCCGGGGCCCGTAAATCGACCCGATCAGCGCCCGATAGGCCGGCTCCGACGACGGCCCGATCAAGCCAAGCGTGTGAAGCCCTGACAATCGTTCGCCAGGATCGACGCTTGCTACAGCGCTCGGATTGGCCGCCATCGCCCGCGCTTCCTCGATCAACCACGCCGCCGGCGCGCGGCCCGCCCGGAACGAGGCCCAGAGGCTGTCCGTCGCCGCGATTGCTTCGCCCGCCGGAAGCTGCGCGGATGACGCGATCAGCGCCTGCCAGTCTGCCGGCTGAAGATCGAAACGGTAATAGCCCGTGCCGCCGACGTTGGGCATGATCGCTCCCGGACCCGGCGCGTCGATCGTCGTCACCTTCTGATCGAGCAATGTGCACGACTTCATCGCAGCGGCGCGGACGCAGAACGGAATGGTCCATGTCAGCGGCGGCGGGTTGCTGCCGAGGAAGGCGTAGCGCGACTGAGTGACGGTTAGCTTGGAGCCGTCGCGGCGAATATCGACCAGCGGGACGCCCTGCTGATCGACGAAGCTCTTGAAGGCCGCGAGCACCTTGGGATCGTGCGCTGCGTCCGCGATCGATTGGAAGAATTGCTCCGACGTTGCATTGCCATAAGCATGGCGCCGCAGGTGCAGGCGGACGCCCTGCTTGAACTTCTCATCGCCGAGATAGGCGGCGATCATCGCCACCACCTGACCGCCCTTGCCGTAAGTGACGCTGTCGAATGCCGAATCGATCTGGCCGTTCTCGGTGATCGGCTGATGGATCGGGCGGCCTACAACCAGGGCGTCGGTGTTCATCGCGCCGAACCCCTCATCGAGCGCTCCAACGCCGATGTTCAGTTCGGGCCGCCACTCGTTGCCGATCCGATAGCCCATCCAGTTGGCGAAGCTCTCGTTGAGCCAGATGTCGTTCCACCAGGCGGGGGTCACCAGATCGCCGAACCATTGGTGCGACAGCTCATGCGAGACGACCATCCCGAATGCCTGCTTGTCGCTGGTGGTCGCGCCCGGCGGCAGGAATATGATCCCGTCGCCGTAGGTGTCGGCGCCGGCATTCTCCATCGCTCCGGGCATGATCGGAGTCCCGATCTGGTCGAGCTTCGGGAAGGGGAACGGCTCGCCGAAATAATTTTCGAGCAGGCTGACGATGCGCGGCGTCTCCGCCATCACATAGCCCATCTTGTCCTTCTGGGCCTGGGTTGCGACCGCGCCGTACGGCAACGGCGTCGAGCGCTCGGCGTCGGGCGGGATGAGCCCGGTCTTGTGGACGAACGGACCCGTGTCGATCGCGACGAGATAGGTCGGAAGCGGCTTGGTCGGCTCGAGCTGGTGCTTTTCGAGGCCGCCGGCGATCTTGGTGACCTTAACCTCCGGCGCATTGCCAATGACGACAAACCCGGGGTGGGTGGTGACCGAGACCGTGAAGGGAGTCTTGAACCCGGGTTCGTCAAAGCCCGGATAGGCGGCGCGCGCGTCAATGCTCTCGAACTGCGTCCAGCTATACCAACGGTCGCCGACCTTGACGTGGAACATGCCCGACGCGCTGTCGCCGAATGGAGCGCTGTAGATGAACGAAAGTGTCGCGGGCCCAGCGGGGAGCGTCTGCGGGAAATCGAGGCGCGCGGTTCCGGTCTTGTCGACCTGCGTCCACTTGGCGGGAATGCGTTTGCCGCCGACGATCGCCGCTGCGCTGACGATCGATAGATCACGGCCGTGCATGTAGATCGACTTTGCCGGACGGTTCAGCGTGATATCGATCTGGTCGTGACCGGAGAAGCGCTTCGCTTCCGGAAGGATGGTGAAATCCAGCCGATACGCCTTCGGAGTCACGGTATCCGGAAGCTTCCCCTTCGGGGCGTTCGCATCGGCGACGATCGCGGGCATCTTCGGCGGCGGCGCGGCGGCATTCCCCGTCGTGGAAAGCAGGATCGCCAAAGAAGCAGCAATGAAGCGCATGACCAAACCCCCAGCTGTGTCATCTGACTAATACAGCCGGGTTGTGTAATGGCAAGCCGTTCGTGCGAACAGCGAAAAAAGAGCGGCGGCTCCTCTCGGAACCGCCGCTCCCCGCTCACTTAGGTGGGGACTAAGTTAGAGCTTGTTCGAAACGTTATTGAAGGTCGTGTTCAGCTTGTTGCCGATGCCCTGCATCGCGCCAATGGCGGCAACAGCGATAAGAGCCGCGATCAGGCCGTACTCGATGGCGGTCGCGCCCTTCTGGTTTTTAATCAGCTTGAGAAACTTGGTCATGTCCTTGGCTCCTGGCCCTCTTGTGTCCGGGCACGATTTTCTCAAACGCGGGTTTCCAAAGCGTTAAAATTCGATCCTAAGTTATTGAAGTTACAGTGCTATCTTTGGTTAGTATACTTTCGTTAGTAGTCAGTAGGGAGTCTCCGGCCGCGAAACATTCGGGCTGTCCTACGGGCGCGGTGCTGTGCCATGCTGCCGCAATGTGGTTGCCAGTTGGTCGACTGAGCTTAGCAGACGGCACGGAGGCTTCGGGCGCACGCGCGCGTAGGCATGTGACCTTTGTGACCTTTGGCGGGCTTTACCCATGAAGATCGCCTGCATCGGCGCCGGTCCGGCGGGGCTCTACTTCGCGATTTCGATGAAGTTGCGCGACCCCGCGCATGAAGTTGAAATCTTCGAGCGGAACCCGCCCGGCGTGACCTTCGGCTGGGGGGTGGTCTTTTCGGACCTCACCGTCGACAACATCACCGCCAACGACCGCGTGTCGGCGGAGATCATCACGCGCGAGTTCGCGCACTGGGACGACATCGACGTGCACTTCCGGGGCGAGACGATCACCTCGGGCGGGCACGGCTTCATCGGCATCGGCCGCAAGCGCCTGCTCGAGATATTGCAGGACCGCGCGCGCGAGCTGGGAGTCGTGCTGCGCTTCGAAGCGGAATGCGATCCCGCCGACCCGAAGTGGCGCGACTATGATCTCGTAATCGCCTCGGACGGCGCCAACTCGCGCTTCCGCGATGCGCAGCCGGAAGCGTTCGGAGTCGATATCGACGTCCGCCATAACAAGTTCGTGTGGCTCGGCACGTCGAAAGTGTTCGACGCCTTCACCTTCGCCTTCGAGGAGACCGAGCACGGCTGGATCTGGGCGCATGCTTATCGCTTCGCGCCGGACTGCTCGACCTTCATCGTCGAATGTTCGGAGCAAACTTGGCGCAGCTTCGGATTCGACAAGATGTCGCAGGACGAGAGCATCGCCGCCTGCGAGAAGCTCTTCGCGAAATATCTTGACGGCCACAGGCTGCAGTCGAACGCGGCGCACCTGGTGGGCTCGGCGGCGTGGCTCAACTTCAGGCGTATCAAGTGCGAGCGCTGGACCAGCGGCAACGTCATCCTCTTGGGCGACGCCGCGCACACCGCGCATTTCTCGATCGGCAGCGGCACCAAGCTTGCGCTCGAGGACGCGATCAAGCTCGCTGAAGTGCTCAACCGTTCCTCCCTGTCGCGAAGCGATGGGGAGGGGAACCATGCGGAGCATGGTGGAGGGGCCCAGCGCCGCGCCAATGGCCCCTCCGCCATCGAATCTTCGTTCGATGGTCCCCCTTCCCACGATTCCCGATCAAATCCGGGAGCGCAGGGAGGAACGCTGTCCCTCACCGCTGCGCTCGATGAATATCAGGCGGAGCGCAGCCTCGAAGTGCTCAAGCTCCAGAACAGCGCCCGCAACTCGACCGAATGGTTCGAGTCTCTGGAGCGCTACACGCATTTCGAGCCGCTTCAGTTCGCTTACTCGCTGCTCACGCGCTCGCAGCGGATCAGCCACGAAAACCTGCGCCTGCGGGATCGTGAATGGCTGGAGACGGTCGAACGCTGGTTCTGGAAACGCGCCACCGACGGCCGCTCGAACAAGACCGCGCCACCGATGTTCGCGCCCTTCACTCTTCGCGGCATGAAGGTCGAGAACCGCATCGTCGTCTCGCCGATGGACATGTATTCGGCAGTGGACGGCACGCCGAACGACTTCCATTTCGTCCATTATGGCGAACGCGCGCTCGGCGGCGCGGGGCTGGTCTTCACCGAAATGACCTGCGTGTCGCCCGAAGGCCGAATCAGCCCCGGCTGCACCGGCATGTGGAACGCGGACCATGTCGCCGCGTGGAAGCGGATCGTCGATTTCGTCCACGCAAATAGCAAGGCGAAGATCTGCCTGCAACTCGGCCATTCGGGCGGCAAAGGGTCGACGGGGCTCGGCTGGGAAGGCAGCGACCTTCCGCTGGCCGATGGCAACTGGGGGGTGATGGCGGCGAGCGACGTGCCCTGGTCGCCGGTCAACCAGGTTCCGAGGCCGATGACCCGCGCCGACATGGACGAAGTGCGCGAGCAATTCGTCGCCGCGGTGCGAATGGGGCTGGAGGCGGGCTTCGACATGGTCGAGCTCCACGCCGCTCACGGATACCTACTCTCGGGCTTCATCACGCCGCTGCAGAACAGGCGCACCGACGAATATGGCGGCAGCCTCGAGAACCGCCTGCGCTACCCCCTCGAAGTCTTCGCGGCGATGCGTGCTGCCTGGCCGAGCGACCGACCGATGTCGGTGCGAATCTCGGCGACGGATTGGGCCGGCGAGGACGGGATCACGCCCGAGGACGCGGTCGAGATCGGCGAAGCGTTCGCGCGTGAGGGCGCGGACCTGATCGACGTTTCGGCGGGCCAGACCTGGGCCGGGCAGCAGCCGGTCTACGGTCGCATGTTCCAGACGCCGTTCAGCGACCGCGTCCGCAACGAGGGCAAGCTCGCGACCATGGCGGTCGGCAACATCTACGAACCCGACCACGCCAACTCGATCCTCGCGGCCGGCCGGGCCGACCTGGTTGCAGTGGCGCGGCCGCACCTCGTCGATCCCTTCTGGACGCTGCGCGCCGCGGCGCAGCTCGACTATCGCGATGTCCATGTGCCGCCGCAGTATCTCAACGGCATGAGCCAGCTCGCCCGCAACCTGAAGCGGGAAGCCGAAGCTAACGCCGCGGCGTTGAGGGTTTGAACATGAGCGGCACCGACCAAGCGGCTCATTCCTCTGCTCACCGGCGATGGATGATCCTGACGCTAATTTCCGCAGCTGTGATAGCGGCCGTCATACTCATTGAGTTTGTTGGGCCTTTAACGAAATTCGATCTCCTTGGCCCGGTTGTCATAGCCGCGTGTGCGCTGAACATATTCTCGTGGATTTGCCGCCTGGCACTCACCAAGGCGTGGCGCAGGACATGGCTCAAGGGTCGCTTTCCGTTTCTTGTCGGACTGGCAAAACTGATGGCAGTCTTGACCGTGGTCATCCTGCTTTTGCTGCTGGCGATCGGAGTCGTCACGGGCGGCCAATCCAGGGAGACGACGATAGGCGCGTTCATCCTAGGCTTAGTTCTCTTCGCGATCGTTAGCCTTATCGGGAATGGAATCCTTAATGCCGTTGTCGTTGTACGACATTTTCGGGGCACTCTGACCAGAGCGAGCCAAGAGCAATGAGCTTTGCGCTAAAGCGCCACGGCCTCCGAGAAGACGCCGCCGGATTCATTGCCCGACGCCCAGCAGATCAGCGCGCGGACCGGGAAATTCTTCGCGGCTTCGAGAGTCACTTCCCAGCCGGCCTGGAGCGGGTTCGCCGTGTGGAGACGAAAGCCGTCGCTCGACAGGTTGATGATCTGCGCGCCGACTTCGCCCGCTTCGGTATGCACGCGCACATCGAACTCGACATCGACGCGCGGATCACGGGGAACCCAGTCATCCGCGAGAACGGCTTCATGTTTCATCTGTCGTCCACTTCAACTCGCGCGGGAGTCCAGTCCGCGCATCGATTCCACGGGCGCTACATTGACCCAGTTTAGGTGAGGAGGTCCTAAAGGGACGCGGTTGCGATTTCGTTTACCAATCCTCCCTGCCGCGAAGCGGTGGGGAGGGGAACCATCGAACTAAGATTCGATGGTGGAGGGGTAGAGGACTCCGACGCAAGTTACCCCTCCACCATGCTGCGCATGGTTCCCCTCCCCAGCCGAGCTGGGGAGGAACTTTAGTGAGTAAACGCCCGGAAGCTGTGCGGCGGGATGGCGACGGTCTCGGCAGCCCGGCCCTTTCTCAGCACGCCGACTTTCGCCGCATCATCGCGGAAGTTTTCCACGACGAAGGCGCCATTGTCGTAGGTGAACAAAGCGACACGGTCGGGCGCATCGATGGTCACCGGAGCGTCGGCGAACAGATATTGCTTGATCCGGGTGATCATCGGCTGGGGCAAATTATAGAGGTCCCCGAAATTCTCGGGCATGGTCCAGAGGTAGAGCGTGCCCTTCGAATAATGATTCATCAGCACCATGGGGAAGCCCTTGGCGGCGGCGACCCCGCGGATGATTCCCCAGCTGTCGTTGGTGAAGAAATGCACCTCCGGGAACAGGATCGGCTCAGATTTGCCGGGCTCCTTCAGCTCCGCGCCATTGCCCGCGCCGAAGCCGTCGAAATAGCGGTGGATGGCGATGACATGCCCGGTCGTGTTCCACTCGGCGAGGTCCTTGAAGCCGCGGTCCTGGGTCGCTTCGAGGAAGCCCGATGTGACGATCACGTTCGCACCTCCTTCGAGGCTGCGCTTGATCTTGGCGATGATCGCCGGGTCGGTCGCCGCGCCCTCGGTCAGCAGGATGGTCTGCGCACCGGCGGGATATTCGGGGTAGATCTCGATCGGCACGCCGAGGTTGCCGATATAATTGTGGAGGAAATCCTCGCCGGTGGCGTGCGGCGGCCGGTAGCTGGCAATGCCGACCGGCTTGCCGAGCTGGCCCAGGACTCCGTCGACGACGTGCAGCGCGTCGTTCGCCGCGCTGGCCCAGCCGTTTCCGCCGGGAATAGGCCATTTGAAGCTGGTCGGCTGATTGGCCCAGGGCCGCGTCCCCGCGTCGGCCGGCGCCTGCTCGGCCATCGCGCCCCAGTTGAACAGCATCTGCTCGGGCGCCTTGGCGAAGAGGCCGTCCCACAATTGCTCGGCATAGCGGTCGATCGCGCGGATGCTGTACGTGTCGACCCAGGCTCCGAGGTTCGCGCCGGGGCGGACGTTCGAGAGATAGCGGTAGATCTCGTAACTCTCATACTGCTGGAGCAGCTGGTCGGTGATGATCGGATCGCGGGTTTCGGTGCCGGTGTAGATCGCGTCGAATTTGTGGGCTTCATCGGCGAGATCGTAGCCGAGGCCCTGAAAATGCTCGTACCAGTTGGGATATTTGATGATCATCCGGACTCGCGGGTTCACCTGCCTAGCCGGGCCGAGCACCAGGTCGCGCGCCACCTCGTTCATCTTCGCCAGCCGATAATCGGTCCAGCTCCGGTTGCCCTTGGCGGCGATGTCGGCGTCGGACTTCGAGGTGTAGAAAAAGAAGTCGTCGAGGATCACGTCGTCGAAGTGGCGAACGATCAGACGGACGGCGCGCTCGCATTCCGCGCGATCGGCGGGGTTCTCATAGTCGAAGGTGCCGAACTGCCCGCCCGATCCGCCTGCCGCGAGCGTGATTCCGCCGGAGGTCTCGATGCCCTTCGCCTGGAACTCGCGCTTGACGGTGTCGAGCTCGGCGTCGGTCGCGAACAGATGGTCGCGATAAGCCTCGATATAGACCTTGTCGAACTTCAGCTGAGAGGAGACCCGAGCGAAATCGCGGTTGAAGGTCGCAGGATCGGCGAGCCGCTTGGTGTCGCCGACCGTGATGTAGATCGCAGCCCGGAAGCTCTTGTACGCCGCCGCATCCGACGCCTGCGCAAACACCGTGACGAACAGGATCGCCAAGCCAACGATGATCCGACGCGCCATGGCTTCCCCCCGGTTCCTGTTAGCGTTACCAATAGCCGCGGCGAACACATGAGCAAGCGGCCGGCGGGAGTATCGTTGCCTAGATTTCTGGCCCTTGCGCTCTCGACTGCTTCGCTACTGTCCTGCGGGCCCGCCCAGGCGCAGACGATCAGGGTCGACGCTGGCCTCGTTCGTGGCAAGGCTTGGAACGGTAGCATGCTGTTCCGGGGAATCCCGTTCGCCGCGCCACCGCTCGGGCCGCTGCGATGGAGGCCGCCGCAGCCGGTGCATCCCTGGCAAGGAGTTCGGCAGAGCCTCGACCATCCTCCGTCCTGCATTCAACCGGACCAAGGATGGAATCATTCTGACTTTCTGAATCAGGACGAGAATTGTCTGACGCTCGACGTCCGCACGCCTAGGCTCGGCGGGAAGCTGCCGGTGCTGGTCTGGATTCACGGCGGCAGCAATCGCGCCGGCGGTCCGAACGACATCGTCCTTTCCGATGTCGGCAAGCAGGTGGTCATCGTGGGCATTCGCTACCGGCTCGGAGTCTTTGGGTTTCTCTCTCACCGCAAGCTCACCGCGGAACAGGGCGCGTCCGGCAATTACGGCTTGATGGATCAGGTGGCCGCGCTCCGTTGGATCCACCGCAACATCGCCAGGTTTGGCGGCGACCCGGGCAATGTGACGATCGCCGGCGAATCCGCCGGGTCGGAGGACGTCGGTTTACTCCTCACCGAACCTGCGGCGCGACCCTTGTTCGCGAAGGCGATCATGGAAAGCGGCACGCCCGGATTCGGACTCGGCTTTCGAACGCTGCGCGATGCCGAGCGGATCGGGGATCAGCTGGACAAGCTCGTCGGCAGTGGCGGCGACTTGCGGAGGTTGCGGTCTGTCCCAGCCGCTCAGCTGCTCGCTGCTGACGCGAAGCTTCACGATTCGGGTGCACCGGACGATTCATTCATCTGGCTGCACATCACGATGGATGAAAAGGCGATCCCCGCCAGCCCGCGCCAACTGCTTGACGAAGCGCCCGCCAAGCCGCTGATCATCGGCTCGAACCGCTTCGAGTTCGGACTGGGCGGCGGTCACGCCGAACGCGACAAATTCATTGCCGCGGCATTCGGCGCGAATACTGCAAAGGCGCGTGCATTGTATCGCCTCGACCAGCCCGATCCTCCGCCCGACCCCCGGCTCGGCTCGCGCGATGAGCAGATTTCCACCGACCTCATCTTCCGCTGCCCGGCGTCGCGATTCGCGCAAATCATGGCCTCGAAGGGCGCGCCGGTCTGGCGCTACGAGTTCGACGCCGCAGCCGGCGGCGGCAGGACCTCGCATGCCGCCGAGATCTCCTACGCATTTGGCGCTTCGACTTTCGCCAATGGACTTTCGCTCACGCCCTATTGGCTGAACTTCATCCGTTACGGCGATCCGAACGGCGCCGCGCTGCCGCACTGGCCGCCCTTCATGCCCAGAGCACCGGCGCACGTGCTGTTCAGCGATGCCGGCGTAATTTCGAAGGGCGCGCTGCGGCCGCAATTTTGCTCGCTCCTGGACCGCATCTGATGATCGACCGTCGCCGCCTAATTCAGTCCGCTCTTGCGCTGCCCCTGATCGCGGCAAAGCGGGCACCGCCCGGCGTCGACTGGACAAAATGGTTCCACAGCTGGTTCGGCCGCGACTTCGGGATGATCGATTATTACCGCGACGACAATGCGGCGCTCCTCGCGTCGCACGAGCCGGTCGACATCGTCTTCATCGGCGATTCGATCACGGAGGGCTGGCACGATACGCGGCCGGGTTTCTTCACCCGCGGGCGGATCAACCGCGGCATCGGCGGGCAGACGACCTCGCAGATGGTGTTGCGCATGTACAGCGACGTGGTCGAGCTCAGGCCCAAAGCGGTGCACATCATGGCGGGAACCAATGACATCGCCGGCAACACCGGGCCGATGACCGCGCACATGACCGAGGACAACTTCCAGGCGATGGCCGACATCGCGACCCGCCACGGAATCAAGCTCCTCCTCGCGCCAATCCCGCCGGCCGCATCCTTCCCCTGGGCGCCTCAGGTGCAGGCGCGCCCCCGCATTGCCGAGATCAATCGATGGCTGAAGCGGTTCGCCCGCGACAACGGCGCGACATGGGTGGACTATTGGCGCGTGCTCGACGATGGGACGGGCGCAATGAAGCCTGGACTTGCAATTGACGGCGTCCACCCGAACGAAGCGGGCTACGATGCGATGGCGACGGTGATCGAGCCGATCCTCGAGCGAATGTTCGGGCACGCCGGTCGCAAATGAAGCTGGAGCGCCGTTATGTCGAAAAGCCGTGGGGCCGGACCGAGCTGCCCGCGATGTTCGATGCCCCGCCTGGCGAGCGGATCGGGGAGGTGTGGTTCACCGGGGCCGGCGAGCTGCCGCTGCTCACCAAATATATCTTCGCCAGCGAGCGCCTATCGATCCAGGTGCACCCCAATGACCAACAAGCGCGAGCGCGCGGGCTCAAGGAGGGCAAGAGCGAGTGCTGGACCATTCTCGAGGCGGAGCCTGGGGCTAAGCTGGGCCTCGGCCTGAAGCGCGAAGTATCGAAGGACGAGCTCCGTGAGGCCGCGCTCGACGGTTCGATCGAGGAGTTGATGGATTGGCGCCCGGTGGGCGCCGGGGACTTTATCTTCGTTCCCTCGGGCACGATCCATGCGATCGGAGCGGGCATTTCGCTGCTCGAATTCCAGCAGAACAGCGACGTCACCTATCGGCTGTATGATTACGGCCGTCCGCGCGAGCTCCATCTGGACGACGGAATTGCCGTGTCGAACCCGTCTCCGTTCTCCGACGCACTGGTGCAGCACCTTTCGGGAGACGAACAGCGCATGCTCGTCGACGGGCCTCACTTCACGCTCGTTCAGTCCGGCGAGGATGCGCTTGTAGATCGGCTGCGCTGGATCATCCCACTGGAGGGCGAAGTGCGATGCGGCAGCGAAACCGCGAATGCCGGCGATTGCCTGCTCGTGCAGCCGAATGACAAGGCCGAGACAGGCGGCGCTCGCCTGCTGATCGGCGCTACCTACCGGCCGTTATAGCCAGCGCGATCGCACCGAGTGGTCCCGCGTCGGGACCGAGCCCAGGCGCCCGAATGTACCCAGCGCCAGGCAGCTCGATATAGCCGTTGAGACTCTCTGAGAGCATCCGCTCAATGCGTCCGAGGAGGTGCGGCTGGTTCTCCATGACTCCGCCGCCGATGGCGATCGCTCGCGGCGCTGCGGCGCAAACGATCGCATGGCACAGCTGCGCGAGGGCCCACGCGACCGAATCCCACACGGCATCGTCTTCCCGGAATCCGGCAACGCCATCGCGCGCACGCGCCTTGAGCGACGGGCCCTGCGGCGAGACCCTCGACGCAGTCCCCGTGGAAAGGGCAGGAACCGGGGAAGGTGTCGCCCGGCAGCCGAGCGACGCGGATGTGTCCCAGCTCGCAATGAGCGAAACCGCGCGTCGGCTTGTCGTTGACGATCAATCCGACGCCAACGCCGGTCCCGACCGTAATGTAAGCGAAATCAGCCATGCCGCGGCCGCTGCCCCAGCGCATCTCCGCCAAAGCGGCGCCATTGACGTCGGTGTCGAACGCCGCCGGCACTCCCGCTGCTTGCTCCAGCCAATGCTTCACCTGCGCACTGCGCCAGCCCGGCTTGGGCGTGCTGGCGATCCTGCCGGAGTCGAGATCGAGTGGACCGAAGCTTGCGATCCCAAGCGCGGCAAAGCCTTCGCCGCTCTTCCATGCCGAAAGAATGTCCGCGAGGCGTCCGAGCGTCTCGTCGGGGGTGGTCGTCGGCACCGTCTTGCGAGCGATGATGCCGTCGGAACCGCGCGCCAGGATCGCGACGCATTTGGTCCCACCGAGCTCGACCCCTGCGTAAGCTTCACTCATCAGCCGACGTAAACAGCTGGTGGACATAACCGCAATATCGCCGAGCCGCGCCGCCGCTGCGGCGGCCCGAACTTCCGGCCGAAAGCAGGTCGCGTATTCTGGCCAGCTAAGGCGGGTTAATAAAAATGGCTTGGTGTATCGGCAGGACCGAAGCGATGAGCGACCCGGTCGCGGCGCGGCGAAAGGCTCTGGCCAAACTGCGCGCGCTCGAGGAGGTCGACGATCCCGAAAGCCTCGTCGTTCCGATCCTGATCGACGCGATCCTAATGGCCGAAAGCTATCGCGGCGCACGCCATCAGGTGACGTTCCTCAACGAGCTGACGCGCAGCGTTGACGCGCTGATCCGCGAGCTGAATGCGGTCGAAAAAGCCCGCGAATGGGCGGAGCCCGTTACTGGGGTTTGACTCCGCAACTCAAATTCCGCTGACCAGAATGTCCAAGGCATCGGTGATTTCGAACGAGTGGTGCGCGAGCGAGCAGATGATCGCGCCCAAGCGCCGGCTTTCGATTGAGCTGATAAACTGCGTGTCCATCACGCAGGTTTGTCCACCGATTGTGAAAACCGGATTGAAACGACGTGCCGGCAACGGCGCTTCGTCACTTGGGATCAGCGGAACGACAACACGAGTGTTAAGGTGGGCCAGTAAATTGGACTGGCAATCGAGGACCAGTCCATCTCCCAATCGGTGAACGTCGAATTGGGGCACTCAGAAAAGGCGATACTTTTCGAGTGGAAGGCCGTTTGCCTCCACCCAGGCGTTTGAAGATTCCAGGGCGGCCTTATTTTCCTCAAGCCATTTTTCGGCGCGTGCCTTCTTTACAGCCTCTTCTAGGCCTCGGTTGGACGCTTGGGAGATGCTCACCCCCAATTGCTTGGCCTCGGCGACGAGAGTTGCGTCGAGCGAAACGTTGGTCGGCGTCGTCTTTCCGCGCCGAATGGCCATCTTTTCACCCGCAACAGTCATGCACATAATCTATGCGCAAGAGCAATGGAAATCAACCGAACGGCTAACGCCCTTTGCGGAACGGATATTTGTCGCGAATATGGTCGTGAAAGAACCGGCCGTGCGACGGAGCCGCGAGGAAGGCTTCATGGACCCGGCGAGGCACCGTGAAATAGGTGTACCAAATACCCTCGGCGAAGCGGACGAACATACGCGACGTGTCCGCATCGTAATCAATCTCCGCGATCGCTTCTGATTCCACCTGGACCATAGTCTTTCGGCGATACTCACATGCCTCGGGCAGATGCTCAATCTTCAGCGGCTGGGGACGGTTTCCCACCTCGCCTTGTGCGACCGAATTTTCGCTGTCAGTCTCAAAACAGCCATTCAGGGGAGAAGTCATGCGGGATGAGCGGCAGTCGGCCGGGGTAACCGGCGCCTATGCGATCGTCACCTGCCTGTTCTTCGCCTGGGGCTTCACCACCTCGCTGGTCGATCCGCTGGTGGCCGCGGTCAAAGGCGTGTTTCACCTGTCGGACGTCGAAGCGCAGCTTTCCGCCTTTGCCTTCTTCATCGCCTACGGAGTGATGAGCCTGCCCGGCGCGGTCATTTTGGCTCGGCTCAAGTCCGTGCCGACGGTCCTGATTTCGCTGGCGATGATGGTTGCCGGCTGCCTGATCATGCTCGCGGCGGCGAACCTCGCGATCTATCCAATCGTACTTCTCGGCCTGTTCGTGCTGGCGAGCGGGATCACCGTGCTGCAGGTCGCCGCCAACCCGCTCGCAGCGGCGCTCGGGTCGCCCGAGGGGAGCCATTTCCGCCTGACGTTCAGCCAGGCGTTCAACAGCCTCGGCACGTTCATCGGGCCCTATCTTGGAGCCGCGCTGTTCCTGAAGGGCATCGAAGTGAAGGAAGGCGCGGTGAATACGGCTGCCGCCCGCGCCGGCTCGCTCGCGGGCATCGACCGAGCCTTCTTCTGGATCGCGGGCCTGATCATTCTCATCGGAATCCTCATCTTTGCAGGCCGGAAGATGATCAGCGCGGCCGCTCCCCCGCCTCCCCACGACACGGCCGACATGGGAATCGGAGCGACGATCCGCGAAGCCGTCTCATCATCCTGGGCGCTGTTCGGCGGCCTCGCGATCTTCCTTTACGTCGGCGCTGAGGTCTCCATCGGGACGCTATTGGCCTTGTTCCTCAACAGCACCAAG
>JBQCCG010000131.1:0-2153 GCA_051962455.1 Sphingomicrobium sp.
AATACAAACCAACGGCCACAAAAAATTGCGCGCTTTGGTTTTGGGGTTGGGTCCCGGTACTGGGGTTTTTGGCAACTTCTGGGGGTTTGGGGGGCCCCCGCGGGGGGGGGGGGCCCCACGCTTTACGTACAGCCATGACTCACTTTCGCGTTCGGCTCGCCGTTGCAGCCCTGAGCCTGGGGACCTTTTCGGGTTCGCCGTCGGCAGCGCAGGCACCTCCCGTCGGGTGGTTTCAAATACCGGCGCATGGTGCGACGCCAGCAGTGGTCACGACCAACCCCGTGCCTGTCCTGACTCCCACTTTAGGTCCATCCGGCCTGATCGCCGGAGAGGGGGAAGATTTCGAGATCGTGAAGCTCAAATATGCCGACGTGAGCGAGATCGTCGGTCTGCTCACCGGCAACCAGACGATCAAGTCGAACGACGATTTCAGTCCGCAGGAACCCAATTTCGGATCGAGCGGCGTCGCTGCCGGCGGCTATTTCGGAGGGGGCGGCGGCATTCCCGCGACGCCGATCCTGTCAGCGCCCAACGGAGTCGTGATCAGCAATGATTCGGTCGGACAAGCAGTCGACAGTGAAATTGGGATCGACCGCAGACTCAATGCTGTGATCCTTCGCGGCGCGCCTGCGCGGCTGGCGGAAATCAAGCGCGAGATTGCGATGCTCGACGTCCCCGTGACAAGCGTCATTCTCGAAACGCAATTCGTTGAACTGAGCGAGACCGGCGCACGCAATCTCGGCCTCGATTTCAACAACGCCAACGGTCAGATCACCGCAGTCAACGTCGACTATTCAAAGGGATTTCCCGGCTTCAGCGATACGCCGAGATACGGTGGGGTCAACGCAGCTTTCCAGGTTGCGCTCTATGCGCAGATCGCGAAGGGCGAAGGCAAGATCGTCTCCAAGCCGAGAATCTCGGCTCAGAGCGGCGAGACGGCCAAGATCGTCACCGGCGACGCGCTGCCGATCCTCACCGCGATCGCGCTGTCAGGCGTGAATGCAGTCCAGCAGCAGGTCGAATATGTGAATGTCGGGGTCACGCTTCAGATCGCTCCGCGGATCACTGACGATGGGTTCGTGACCGCCCACGTCTTTGCGGTCGTTTCCAGCGTGACCGGCTTTTCGCAGGGCTATCCGACGATCAGCCAGCGCGAAGCGTCGACTTCAGCGACCGTTCGTGACGGAGAACCGTTCGTGATCGGCGGCCTGACCGAGGAGAGCCGGATCTCCAACAAGAGCAAGATCCCGCTGCTCGGGGACATTCCTCTGCTCGGAACCCTGTTCACCACCGAGCATACCAACCGCGCGACGCGTGACCTCTATAGCGTCGTCACGCCGCACATCGTCGTGCCCCATGGCGGACCCCGTGGCCGAACGAGGTCATAGGATCAGGCGGCGGCGACTTCGTTCATGGAGAATTTCGTTACCGCCTCATACCTCGGGTTGATCAGGTGAACGACCACGAGCGCCGCCAGATACGCTGAGCCGGCGATGACGAAGATCGGCGTATAGCTGCCGAACTGCTCGAGCACCCAGCCGGCATACTTGGCCATCAGCATTCCGCCCGCCGCGCCTGCAAAGCCGCCGAGCCCGACGACCGAACCCACGGCCCAGCGAGGGAACAAATCCGCGGGCATAGCGAACAGGTTCGCGGAGAAGCCTTGATGACCCGCGCAGGCGAGGCCGATCAGAAGCACTGCGATCGACACCGTCGGGGCGGCCATCGCGAAGGCGACCGGAACAACGATCAGGGCGCAGGCGAGCATCGCAAGCTTGCGCGCGCGGCCCACGACGACTCCGCGCCCCAGCAGGCGCGAGCTGTACCAACCGCCGAGGATCGATCCGACATCCGCCAGCACATAGACCGCGACGAGCGGCGGCCCGAAGCTCTTGAGGTCGAGCCCGTAGCGCTTGTGGAAGAAGTCCGGCAGCCAGAACAGGAACGTCCACCAGATCGGGTCGATCAGGAACCGGCCGCTCATATATGCCCAGGCCTGCCGCGTCGTCAGCAGCCGACGCCAGGCGACCGGCTTCTGCGCATCCTCGGGATCCCCTTCGATGTAAGCGAGTTCTGCGGGCTTGAGGCCCGGGTGCTCGCGCGGCCGCCGGTAGAAGACCAGCCAGACGACGATCCAGACGATGTTGAACAGG
>JBQCCG010000132.1:0-11327 GCA_051962455.1 Sphingomicrobium sp.
GACGAACTCGACGACTTCGCTGTCCCAGATCACGTCGATCTTCTCGTTCGCGAACAGCCGGTCCTGAAGGATTTTCTCAGCGCGAAGCGTGTCGCGGCGGTGAATCAAGGTAACGTCATGGCTATGGTTGGTGAGATAGAGTGCCTCCTCGACCGCGGTGTTGCCGCCGCCGATTACCGCGACCTTCTTGCCGCGGTAGAAGAATCCGTCGCAGGTGGCGCAAGCCGAGGCGCCCCTGCCCTTCATATGCTCTTCCGACGGAAGTCCGAGCCATTTCGCCTGCGCGCCGGTGGCTATCACCAGAGCATCGGCGAAAATCTGCGCGCCGCTGTCGCCGGTCAGCCGGAACGGCCGGCGTGAGAGATCGACCTCGCTGATATGATCCCAGATGACCTTGGTGCCGACATGCTCGGCCTGGGCTTGCATCTCCTCCATCAGCCAAGGGCCTTGGATGACTTCACGAAAGCCTGGGTAATTTTCGACGTCGGTCGTCGTGGTGAGCTGTCCGCCAGGCTGAATGCCCTGGATGACGATCGGTGAAAGCCCCGCGCGTGCGGCATAGATAGCCGCGGTGAATCCGGCCGGACCGGAGCCGAGCACGGCCACGCGCGTCGAAATGCTGTTGCTCATTGGCCGCATTTAGGGACGCTTGTGACGCCCCGCAACGGCGAGAGATTCGGCTCTAGACGCCCCGGCGCCCGGCGACGAAGTTCCAGATCAGGACGATGATGCCGATGACCAGCAGAATGTGGATCAGCCCGCCGGCCACATGGAATGCAAAGAAGCCGAGCGCCCACAGGATGAGCAGGATGATGGCGATGGTGAGAAGCATTGGCTGCCTTCCTCGTTATAGTCGCGGAACGGACGCCCAACGGACCAGCTTCATACGTGTTCCGCCTATCTGACCTCCCTCACTGAAAGGGAGGGGAATTACACCAGCCGGCTTTGCTTGACCGCGGCTTCGATGAACCCGGCGAAGAGCGGATGGGGCTCGAACGGTCGGCTCTTCAGCTCCGGATGGAACTGGACGCCGATGAACCAGGGGTGGTCCGGGCGCTCGACGATCTCGGGCAACTGACCGTCGGGCGACATGCCGGAGAAAATCAGTCCCGCATCTTCCAGCGTATCTCGATAGTGGACATTGACCTCGTACCGGTGGCGGTGCCGCTCGCTGATGAGGTCGGTGCCATAGACCGAACGTACGACGCTGTTGCCGTCGAGCCTCGCGGGATAGGCGCCGAGCCGCATCGTCCCACCGAGATCGCCCCCCGCGGCCCGTTTCTGCAGGCCTTCCTCGCTCATCCATTCGGTAATGAGCCCGACCACCGGCTCGGAGGTTTCGCCGAACTCGGTGGTTGAGGCTTCCGCGATGCCGGCCTGGTTCCGCGCGGCTTCGATGCACGCCATCTGCATCCCCAGGCATATCCCGAAGAATGGGATTTCCCGCTCGCGCGCGAACTTGACCGAGGCGATCTTGCCCTCGCTGCCCCGCTCTCCGAAGCCGCCAGGGACGAGGATTCCATGCAGCGGCTCGAGCTCGGCCATGATGTCGGCTTCGGGATGCTCGAACAGCTCCGCGTCGATCCACTCGATCTTCACCTTCGCCCGATTGGCGATGCCGCCATGGACCAGCGCCTCGCGCAGGCTCTTGTAGGCGTCGGGAAGTCCGACATATTTGCCGACGACGCCGATCGTCACCTCGCTCTCGTAATGATCGATCCGGTCCATGATCTCGCTCCAGCGGGCGAGATCGGGCGCGGGCGCGTCCTTGATCCCGAAGGCGTTGAGGACTTCATCGTCGAGGCCCGCTTCATGGTATTGCAGCGGAACGTCGTAGATGTTCCGCGCATCGAGAGCGGGGATCACCGCCGACTTCCGCACATTGCAGAACAGAGCAATCTTCTCGCGTTCCGCCTCCGGCAGCGGCCGGTCCGAGCGGCAGAGCAGCACTTCGGGCTGGACGCCGAGGCTCGACAGCTCACGTACCGACTGCTGGGTCGGCTTGGTCTTGAGTTCGCCGGCCGCGGCGATCCACGGAACGAGCGTGGTGTGAACGCTGACCGTCTGGTCGCGACCCAAATCGTTCCTCAATTGGCGGATCGATTCGATGAACGGCAGGCTTTCGATATCGCCGACCGTCCCGCCGATCTCGCAGATTACGAAGTCGCAGCCGTCGGTATCGGCGAGCGCGAACTCCTTGATCGCATTGGTGACGTGCGGGATCACCTGCACGGTGGCGCCGAGATAGTCGCCGCGCCGCTCCTTCGCGATGATGTCGCGATAGATGCGGCCGCTGGTGACATTGTCCGACTGATGCGACGAAACGCCGGTGAAACGCTCGTAATGGCCGAGGTCGAGGTCGGTCTCCGCGCCGTCATCGGTCACATAGACTTCGCCGTGCTGATAGGGCGACATCGTCCCCGGATCGACGTTGAGATAGGGATCGAATTTCCGGATCCGGACCTTGTAGCCGCGCGCCTGAAGAAGCGCCCCCAGAGAGGCGGAGAGAAGACCTTTACCAAGCGATGAAACCACGCCGCCGGTGACAAATATGAACCGCGCCATGGGATTCGAGGCTTAGGGGGACAAGCGCCGATGGCGCAAGCCGGAACGCGAAAAAATATTATGGGGGAACTATCCCCACGGAGCCACCAAAAATCATCATTCCCGCGAAAGCGGGAATCCTGCTTCCTTTGAGGAACAGCGGGACCCCCCGCTTCCGCGGGGGTGACGAAAAATAGTCGGAGATAACGGGTTATTGCGCGAGCGGGACCGCCGGCGCCTGCTGCTTCTGTGCGGGCGCGGTCGAAGGAGCCGGCTGCGCGGGCGCCGGTTGAGATTGCTGCTGCTGGGGAGTCGCAATTTTCCCAGCGAGCGAGGTATCGATCT
Source organism: Sphingomicrobium sp. (assembly GCA_051962455.1). GTDB lineage: Bacteria > Pseudomonadota > Alphaproteobacteria > Sphingomonadales > Sphingomonadaceae > Sphingomicrobium. The sequence goes on from JBQCCG010000132.1 coordinate 2,890, forward strand.
TGGCCGGCGTGCGCGTCGCGCCGGCAATCGCCGCCATCACGATCGAAAGCACGATGAACGCGCCGCCGAGAACGGCCGTCGAGCGCGTGAGGAAATCCGCCGCGCCGCGCGCGGTCATGAAGCCCGACGAGCTCCCGCCCACGCCAAGTCCGCCACCTTCGGAGCGCTGCATGAGAATGACGCTGATTAGCGCCACGGCAATAAGCGTCTGAACGATCAACAGAAATGCGAACATGGCGAGACTTTCGAAGGCGGGTGCGCGGCGCACTTAGCGAGCGCCGCGACCGCTTTCAACCGAAGCTACTTGCCGGTGGTGGGAGCGGCAGTGTTCGATGCGGTGCTGCTGCTGCCGCTGCTCGGGGCCGCGCTGCTGTTGAGCAGGGCCTCGAGCTGCTCGGCCGTATAGCCGATGGTCACCGTTCCGTCGGCATTGCCGCGAAGACCCGTGCTCGGCACCTTGATCTTCTTGCCGGAAGTCAGTGCGATCGTCACCTGACCACTGTCGACACTCTCGATCTTGCCCAACGCAGTGCCGCCCGAGCCGTTCACCGTTGCGCCCGGAGCAATCGATTTCGCGCTCGCCGCCGCGGCTTCCTCGACCTTTGAATCGAGCTGAGCCTGGGTCATCGCAAACACGAGCTTGCCCTGATCGGCCCTGAAGCTCGCCTTCGGGAGAAGCACTTCGTGCTTGTCGGTCTTCACCTTGACGTTGTCGCCCTCGATGGCCGTAACGGTGCCCACCGGAGCGCCGGCCGTATCGACCACCTGCATTCCAACTGCCTGAGCATGCGCCGCTGAAAATGCAGCGGGCGAAGCGGCAACGAGAGCAACGGCAATGATTTTTCCAAAATTCAGTCGCATGAATCCTTACCCTTGGTTGAAGTCTCCCGATAGCAGATCGAGCCTGATTGTGAACTGAACGGCAATTCAGCTCGCCCCGGCGGCTGCGGCCACGATCGGAATGAAATCCTCGGTCTTGAGGCTGGCGCCCCCGACGAGCGCGCCCTCGACATTCGCGACCGCAAAGATTTCCCCGGCGTTCGAAGGCTTGACCGAGCCGCCGTAGAGGACTCGCATGCCGCCCCCTTTCGGTCCGTAACGGCTCACCAGGCTGGAGCGGATTGCGTCGTGCATTTCGCCGATGTCAGCGACCGTCGGCGTCCTGCCGGTGCCGATCGCCCAAATCGGCTCATAAGCGACGGTCAGTTCCGCTTCGCCTTGCAGCATCTGCGGAAGTGACGCCTCGAGCTGGGTAATGACCGTCTCAAGCGCGCTGCCGCGTTCCCGCACATTCAGACTCTCGCCGACGCATAGAATCACGTCGAGACCAGCGGACAATGCCGTTTCCGCCTTGGCCCGCACCTCGTCATTGCTCTCCCGCAGCGCGTCGCGCCGCTCGGAATGGCCGACGATCGTGAGGCTTGCTCCGGCATCGACAAGCATGAGTGCCGAGGCGCAACCGGTAAACGCGCCCTGCTCGGCGAAATGGACGTCCTGACCGCCGATCGGGAACCCCGGAACCGCTCGCGCCGCTCGGTCGATCAGGGTCGCGGGCACACACAGCGCAACATCGACAGCCGGATAATCCCGCGCTCCCGCCGCAATCGCCCTCACCTCGTCCAGGTCCGACGACAGGCCGTGCATTTTCCAATTGCCTGCAACCAGCTTTCTCAGCGGCATGCTTGTCCCTCGCCCTCATCCCCGTTTTGCGGGTGCCCTAGCGGCGCGGCTTGATGCACGCCAGCCCGGCCCCTAAAGCGGCGATCTTCTTCCATTCGCACCGGGAACCCGATGCTCTCCTTCTTCCGCCGCCTTTCCAATTCCAAGATCGGTACCTGGGTCGTCGCCGCCATCGGTCTTGCCATTCTTGCGGGCTTCGCGCTCGCCGACCTTTCCAACTTCGGGACCGGGCAAATCGGCGGCATGGGCATGAGCAGCTCGACGCTCGCCGAGGTCGGAGACCAGCAGGTCGACGACCGCGAAATGAGCGACGCAATGCAGCGTAGGCTACAACAGGTGCGGCAGCAAAAGGGCGACGCCGATTATTCGACCATCATCGGCGATTTCGACCAGGTCCTGAATGCGCTGATTGACCAGAGCAGCCTGCTTGCCTTCGCCGACAAATATCATTTCCCGTTGTCGAAGCGGCTGATCGATGCGGAAATTGCGCAAATCCCGGGAACGAAGGGACTCAACGGCCAATTCAGCCAACAGGCCTATCAGGCATTCCTGGCCCAGCAGCGGCTGACCGACGCCGAGGTGCGGCAGATCATCTCCGGCGATCTTCTGCAGCGGCTGCTCGTCACTCCGGTCGTGGCCAACGCTCGCGTGAGCATCGCAATGGCGCAGCCCTATGCCACGATGCTCCTCGAGGCGCGCGAGGGCGAGGCGACCGTTGTCCCCGCGGATGCATTCAAGAGCGGTCTCAAGCCGACCGATGCGCAGGTGCAGCAATATTATGCCGCGAACCGCTCCCGCTACATGATCCCCGAGCAGCGCGTGCTCAGAATCGCCCGGATCGGCCCCGACCAGGTCGCCAACGTGAGCGCGTCCGATCAGGAAATCGCAAAATATTACAATGACAACAAGGCGACGTACGCGCCGAGCGAGACACGCTCGCTGAGCCAGGTCGTGGTACCGGATCAGGCGACTGCGAATGGAATCGCGCAGCGGGCGAAGGGCGGCGCGAGCCTCGCCGATGCCGCGAAGCCTGCGGGATCGAATGCTGCAGTCACGTCGCTCAAGGACCAGAGCCAGCAGGCCTATGCCGGAGTTGCGGGCAACCAGGCGGCGAGTGCCGTGTTCGCTGCGACGGACGGCGCGCTCGTCGGCCCAATCCACACCGATTTCGGCTGGGCGGTGGTCAAGGTCGACGCGGTCAAGAAGGGCGGCGGGAAGACGCTCGATCAGGCTCGCGCGGAAATCGCGGCGAAGCTCAATGCGGACAAGCGCAAGGGAGCGATCGAGGACCTGGTCGCGAAAGTCCAGGACTCGCTCGACAACGGCAGCAACTTCACCGAGGCGGTCGCCGCGGCGAAGCTACCGGTCACCACGACTCCGCTGATCACCGCCGCGGGCACGGCTCGCGCCGATCCTTCGTACAAGCTGCCGCCCGAGCTCGCGCCGGTGCTCAAGGGCGGGTTCGACATGGCTCAGAATGACGAGCCGGAAGTCACCGCGCTCCAGGGCGACGCCGGCTACGCGGTCGTTTCCCCGGCCGAGGTCGTTCCCAGCGCCGCCGCTCCACTGGCAAGCATCCGGGATCAGGTTGCAAGCGACTGGGTGAACGATCAGGCGATGCAGCGCGCCCGCGCCGCGGCTGCACAGATCGCCGCAAAGGCGAGCGGAACCACATCGCTGGCTGATGCGATCAAGAGCGCCGGCGTTGCGATCCCGGCGCCGCGGCCGATTGCCGCCCGGCGAATCCAGATGTCGGATGCACAAGGCAATGCCATTGCGCCGTTGCGGCTGCTGTTCACCACCCCTGCGGGCAAGAGCCAGATGGCGCCAAACCCGCAGGGCGGCGGATTCTTCATCGTCAAGACGAACAAGATCACGCCGGGCAATGCGATGAGCGCCCCCGGTTTGATCGGCCAGGTTCAAGGCGAGCTCAATCGATCGAGCTCGGGCGATTACGCAGAGCAATTCCTCGCCGACATGAAGCGCACCATGAAGGCGAAGCGCAACGAAAGCGCGATCCAGGCCTTCAAAGCGAGACTGGTCAGCAGCGGCGGTTGAGCGCCGCGCCGACGGCGCTTGACGCGCGGTTGTTTGTTGCCTAAAAGTTCCCTGTTCGTTCTTTCGGGGGAGTGCTGGCCGATGCTCACCGCCAAGCAGCGTGAATTGCTGCTCTTCATCGACAATCGCCTCAAGGAGAGCGGCATCAGCCCGAGCTTCGATGAAATGCGCGAGGCGCTCGACCTCAAGTCGAAGTCAGGGGTTCACCGGCTGATCTCTGCCCTCGAGGAGCGTGGATTCATTCGCCGCCTGCCCAACCGCGCGCGAGCATTGGAAGTCGTGAAGCTTCCGGAGACCCGGCCTGCTGCGACTGTGACGCCAATCCGGCCAGTGGCTCCGGCACCCGCCAATGATGTGATGGACATTCCGCTCCACGGGCGAATCGCCGCGGGCACGCCGATCGAAGCCCTGCAAGGCACCGAGAGCTTTGCCGTCCCCGCGGCTTTGCTCGGTCCCGGGGAACATTATGCACTTGAGGTGGCCGGCGATTCGATGGTCGAGGAAGGAATCCTCGATGGCGATTTCGCGCTGATCCGGAAGTCGGACGTGGCGCGCGATGGTGAGATCGTCGTCGCCCTGATCGATAATGAGGAAGCGACGCTAAAGACCTATCGGCGCGAAGGACGGATGATCCGTCTCGATCCGGCCAATAGCCGCTACGAGCCGCAGCGCTATGACGAAAGCCGGGTGCAGATTCAGGGACGACTCGCTGGTTTGATCCGGCGATACTGATCAACGTGAGGTTGCGGCCCAGGGGTGGCCGCCGACGCGGCCGGCCACGCTGTCGACCCGCGGATGTTCACCCAGGTAGATGGCGAGACCGCCGGTCTGGCGGAGGGCCGGCGCATCAAGCTTGAGCCAGCGCGGGTTGCAGCCGCGCGGGAGCCGCCGGTCCGACACGACGATGTCCGCAGATGCGCAGGCGTTCGTGATCGCCGCCCAGTCGATCCGATATGCCGAGCGGGTCGCGAGCAATCTCCATTCCAAGCGACCCTTGCGCGACACCGCGACGCAGGAATCGTGCGTGCAGTCGCTGGTCGACTGGCCGTCGAGCAGATCCGGGTCCCCGTCGAAACCCGACGCCTCGGCGAGCAGGCTGCGCACATAATCGCCGGCGCGGTCGCGGAGGATCAGCGGCCTCCCGCGCTCGACAACTGCAAGGTGCCTTCCGTCTCCGGTGATCAGCAGGTCCGGCGACGTCGACCAGGCCGCCGCGATCGCGCCGACTGCCACTGGCATGAAACCGAGCAGTCGCATGCGCGTCGTCCAGAGACACAGCCAGACGAAGCCGGCCATCATCAAGCCGAATGCCCAATTTGGCATCGAAGGCAGCAGCGCAACCGCGCCCTTGGCCGTCGAGACCGAGTGGGCCAGCCAAAGCAGCCCGTCGATCGACGCTCCGCAGAGCCACCAGAACAGCCTTCCAAGGCCGATCGTGTCGAACAGCAGCGCCGCTGCTTCGAGCGGCATGATCACGAAAGTGGTCAGTGGAATGGCGATGATGTTGGCTCCGACACCGTAGAGGCCCGAGCGATGGAAGTGGAACAGCGCCATGGGCATGAGCGCCAGCTCGACCGCGAGACCGGTCGCGACGATGCCCAGCAACGCGCGCAGCGTGCGCATCGCTATGCCTTCGTCGCGCCGCTGAAGCAGACGACGCGCCCAGGCGGTTGAATGGAACGCGACAATCGCGGTCACCGCGCCGAAGCTCATCTGGAAGCTCGGCCCGGCGAGCGCTTCGGGGCGAAAGAGAAGCACGATCAGCGCGCCAGCGGCGATCAACCGGATGCTGATCGCATCCCGCCCGAGGGCGATTCCGCCGAGGATCAGCAGCGCAGCGACGCAGCTTCGAACGGTCGGGACCTGAGCGCCGGTCAGCAAGGTATAGCCAATGCCGGCAGCAGCCGCGACGGCCGCCGCGACCATCACCAGATTGAGCCGCAATGCGAGGTTCTCGCTCAACGCCAGCAGCTTCAGCGTCAGAAACATGGCGAAGGCGACGACCGCCGCGATGTGCAAGCCGCTGACCGACAGCAGGTGAGTCAGCCCAGACCTTCGCATGGCGTCGGCGTCGTCCTGCCCGACCGCATTCTGATCCCCCGTGACGAGCGCGATTGCGATTCCCGCGGAACTTGGCGGCAGGCGCGAGGCGACATGCCGCCTCAGCTTTTCCCGAACCCCGTCGAGACCGGCTGGTGCGGCAGGTTTCAGTACCGCAATCGGCCCAAGAGTCTTTCCGACCGCGCCCAGCCCATTGAACCATGCGTCGCGCGCGAAGTCGTAGGTTCCGGGAAGCGCCATCGGTGGTGGCGGCGCGAGCCGCGCTCTCACACTGATGATACTCCCCGGCGCAATTCCCTCCGGAAACTTGTCCTCGTCGACGTTGATTCGAACGTGCGGCGGCAACCCGGCGGTCTGAGGTCTGACCAGAAGCCGCACGGTGTCGCGGGCAGCCAGATGGTCGACCCGCTCGACCTTTCCTTGCACCTGGGTGACAACGGGGCGCTCCAGCCTCGGCTGCGCAACCCACTCCGATCGCGCCCAGACCAACGCGCATCCGAGCGTCGCCGCCAGCGCAAACCAGCCGAGCGCGCTGGCCGCCCTCCCCCGAGCAATCCCGAAACCGGTGAAGCTGAAGCCCGCGGCAACACACAGGAACGCCTTCCATTCGCCCGGACTGTCCAGGACAAACCAGGCGGCAATGCCCGCGCCGAAGCCAACGACGAACCAGGTCGGGAACTGCGCGCGCTCCGCCTCGAGGAGCCTCTCCAGCCCCTCTACAGCCGCGGAAAACCGCGCCTTCCAATAGCTCCGAGCACGCTGTGGAAGAGGCGCTTCCCCTATGTTAGGGGCGCTCGTCCATTGCATTGCAGCATGACAAGAAAAGGAAAGCGCGGCCAAGCGCAAGCGAGAAAGATTTGAGCAGCGAAGAGAATTCGTCCCGGCAGATCGTCACCCGTTTCGCCCCCTCACCCACCGGTTATCTGCACATCGGAGGCGCGCGCACGGCCCTGTTCAACTGGCTGTTCGCCCGCCACCACGGCGGCAAGTTCCTGCTTCGGATCGAAGATACCGACCGTGCCCGGTCGACCAGGGAAGCCATCGACGCGATCCTCGACGGGATGCGCTGGCTCGGCCTCGATTGGGATGGGCATGAATATTACCAGTCGCAATTCTGGTCGCGGCACGCCGATATTGCGCGCCGCTTGCTGGAACAGGGCGCCGCTTATCGCTGCTACATGACGCAGGAGGAGCTTGCCGCCCAGCGCGAGGCCGCGCAGCGCGAGCGCCGGCCCTTTCGAATTGAGAGCCCGTGGCGTGATGTGGCAGAGGCTCAGGGCGACAAGCCGTTCGTCATCCGTCTCAAGGCGCCCCGCGAGGGGGAGACGGTCATCGACGATTGCGTTCAGGGACGAGTGACGGTCCAGAACGCCGAAATCGACGACTTCGTCCTGCTCCGCTCCGACGGAACGCCGACCTACATGCTTGCGGTTGTCGTCGACGATCACGACATGGGGGTCACTCACGTGATCCGCGGCGACGACCATCTCAATAACGCCTTCCGCCAGCTGGCGATCATTCGCGCGATGGGCTGGCCGGAACCGACCTATGCCCATGTCCCACTGATCCACGGGCCCGACGGCGCCAAGCTCAGCAAGCGCCATGGAGCGATGGGTGTCGATGCATACCGCGACGAACTCGGAATGCTTCCCGAAGCGGTGGTTAACTATTTGCTGCGCCTCGGCTGGGGCCATGGCGACGACGAGATCATCAGCCGCGCTCAGGCGATCGAGTGGTTCAGTCTCGATCATGTCGGCAAGTCACCGTCGCGGTTCGACTTCAAGAAGCTCGAGAGTTTGAACGGTCATTATATCCGCGAGGCGGCCGACGAACGGCTTGCCGATCTGGTCGCGGCACGGCTCGGCCTTTCGGATCGAGAGAAAGATCTGCTGGTCAAGGCGATGCCCGAGCTGAAGGCGCGCGCCAACACACTGAACCAGCTCGTTGACGGGGCGCGTTTCCTGTTTTCGACCCGGCCGCTGGAGATGGACGAGGCCGCCGCCACGCTGCTTACGCCGGAAGCTCGCACGACGCTTGCTGCGGCGCACAAGAAGCTTGTTGCTCTTGCGAAATGGGAGCCGGAATCGCTAGAGGCTGGCATCCGCGAGGTCGCGGAGAGCAGCGGTGTCAAGCTCGGCAAGCTCGCCCAGCCGTTACGCGCTGCTCTCACGGGGCGCACGACATCTCCGGGAATTTTTGACGTGCTTGCGTTGTTGGGCCGTGAGGAGAGCCTCGCCCGCATCGCCGACCAGATGGAGCCGATCGAATGACCGACAAGACCGCGACCCTTGGAGTTGAGGGTTCGAACTTCGCCTTCCCAGTGCTCGACGGCTCGTGCGGCCCTGACGTGATCGATATTCGCAAGCTCTACGGCCAGAGCGGAATGTTCACCTACGACCCGGGCTTCACCTCGACCGCAAGCTGCGAAAGCGCGATCACCTATATCGACGGCGAAAAGGGCATCCTCCTCCACCGCGGTTATCCGATCGACCAGCTCGCGGAGCATTCCAGCTTCATGGAGGTCGCCTATCTGCTGCTTCACGGCGAGCTTCCTTCAAAAAAGGAGCTGGACGACTTCGTCTACACCATCAGCCGCCACACCATGGTGCACGAGCAGCTCGCGACCTTCTTCCGCGGGT
>JBQCCG010000133.1:0-4618 GCA_051962455.1 Sphingomicrobium sp.
GCCGCGGCGAGCGGACGAGGTCGGATTATATTGCTTCAAAGCCATGGCTTAGATCCCGCCCGTGACGTCGATCGACTGGCCCTCGGCGAGGGTGACGATCGCCTTCTTCACATCCGAGCGCTGGTAGGGACGGCCCTGCCACCGCTTCGATTTTCCCTTGGACACGATCGTGTTGACGCCCGTGACCTTGACGTTGAACAGCGCCTCGACGGCGGCCTTGATCTCGGGCTTCGTCGCCTTGGGCGCGACCTTGAATACCACCGCATTCGCCTCCGACAGCATCGTCGACTTCTCGGTAATGTGCGGCGCGAGCACGATGTCGTAATGGCGCGCCTCCGGCGCCGCCTGCTGTTTCTTAGCCATTGAACCGGGCCTCCAGCGTCTCGACCGCGGCGCGGGTCAGGACCAAAGTTTCATGGCGCATGATGTCGTAAACATTGGCGCCGACCGCCGGGAGCAGGTTGATGCTCTCGAGGTTCGACGAAGCGCGAGCGAAGCCGACGTTCAGTGCGTCGCCGTCGATCACCAGCGCGGTCTTGCCAAAGCCGAGCTTTCCGAGCTGCGCCTTCAGCGTCTTGGTCTTGCCCTCGGCGACATCGAGGTTGTCGAGAACGACGAGATTGCCGTCGCGGGCCTTGGACGACAGCGCCATCTTTAGGCCGAGCGCTCGAACCTTCTTGTTGAGGCTCGACGTGAACACCCGGGCGCGCGGGCCGTGGGCCTTGCCGCCGCCGATGAAGATCGGCGACTTGCGGTCGCCGTGGCGAGCCGTGCCGCCGCCCTTCTGTCGACCGAACTTCTTGCCCGTGCGCGCGACATCGCTGCGCTCGCGGGCCGCGCGCGCGGGGGCGCGACGGTTGACCAACTGCCAGGTGACGACGCGGTGGAGGATGTCGGCGCGCGGCTCGACGGCGAAAATCTCGTCGTTGAGCTCGATGTCGCCGCCAGCCCCGGCCTTCTGGCCGGCATCGAGGGTCTGTACCTTGACCTTCATCTTAGCCTTCCTTGCCTTCGTCGGCATCCGAGGCAGGCTTCGCACTGTCCTCAGCCGCTTGGGCTTTTTCATTTTCTGCGGTCTGCGCCGCGTCGGCGGCCTCAGCTTCCGAAGCAGCCGCGGCTTCCGCCTCGGCGGCAGCGCCGGCTTCCTGCTCAGCGGCAATTGCGGCCACTTCCTCGTCGCTCGGCAGCGCCGGAATCTCGTGGACCGCGGCCTCGTCGACCAGCCCAGCCTCCGGAACCTCGAGCTCCTCGATCTTGCGGCCCTCGAGAATTCCAGCCGGATAGGGGGCGGCATCCGGACGCGGCAGCTTGATCGCGTCGCTGACCGTCAGCCACGCGCCCTTGTGTCCCGGGACCGAACCCTTGATGAACAGAAGCCCGCGGATCGGGTCCGTGCGGACGATCTCGAGATTCTGCTGAGTGCGGTTCCGCGCGCCCATGTGGCCGGCCATCTTCTTGTTCTTGAAGACGCGGCCCGGGTCCTGCCGGTTGCCGGTCGAACCGTGCGACCGGTGCGAAACGGAAACGCCGTGGGTCGCACGTAGACCGCCGAAGCCCCAGCGCTTCATCGCGCCGGCAAAGCCCTTGCCCTGAGTGACGCCGGCAACGTCGACCAGCTGACCCGGAACGAAGTGATCCGCGCTGATATGTGCTCCGACGTCGAGCAAAGCGTCTTCCGCGACGCGGAACTCGGCGACCTTCACCTTCGGCTCGACTTCGGCCTTGCCGAACGCAGCGCGCTGCGGCTTGGCGACGTTCTTCGCCTTCGCCTTGCCAGCGCCGAGTTGGACTGCGGTGTAGCCGTCCTTGTCCATTTCGCGGCGGCCGACCACCTGCAGCTCTTCCAGCTGCAGGACGGTGACCGGCACATGCCGGCCGTCCGCCTGGAACAGGCGGGTCATTCCGACCTTCTTCGCGATCACGCCGGTGCGCATGATCAAGACTCCTCAACAGAGGCACCCGAACGATTTCGGGTGCATGCAGCCCATTCAAATGTTTGCGTGCCCCGCCTGGGCTAGTGCCCCGTAGCAAGTACGGGACGGCGGGGACGCAGCCCGGAGCTAATCTCCGGCGGTATCACCCTGTTCGCCGGCGCTTAGGCCAGCTTGATCTCGACGTCCACGCCGGCGGCCAGATCGAGCTTCATCAGCGCGTCGACCGTCTGCGGCGTCGGCTGCACGATGTCGAGCAGCCTCTTGTACGTCCTCACCTCAAACTGCTCGCGCGACTTCTTGTCGACGTGCGGCGACCGGTTGACGGTGAATTTCTCGATGCGCGTCGGAAGGGGAATTGGACCGCGAATGAGAGCACCCGTGCGGCGCGCCGTGTCGGCGATGTCGCCAGTCGCCTGATCGAGCACTCGATGATCGAACGCCTTCAGGCGAATACGGATATTCTGCGTTTCCATGTCCCTACCGATGCGAAAGAGCCGCCGGGCTGTTGCCAGCCCGAAAAACAAGAGGCCGCACCCGCTTGACCCCGGTTTCCCGGAACGGACGACCTCAGCTTGAATATTGGTGACGGTGACGAATCCCCGTCGGTGAAGGCGCCTCTACAGAGGACGGCGTGTGAGATCAACCCCTGAGTGGCGGGTTAAGCTGCCGAACGGGCATATGAAGCAGAATCTATCGATAAATACATAGAATATTCCTTGACAATTGCCCGTTATTTGCTAATCAGAGCCTATGACGCACAACGAGTTCAAGGAAGTCGACACCATCGCTGTCAGTACGGCCGACACACGGGAAGCCATTCTTGCGGCGAACAACTCAGCTGCATGGACCCTCAATGTCACGAAGTGGGGCAACCAGCTCAGATGGCTAGTGTGCATGCGCAAGGAGGGCACTCAACGGCGGCCCTTCCTGCTTTGCAGCATATCGAATATCTCGCTTCGCGCCGACCCCAGCGATCCTCGTCCGCGCTATGCAATCGAGTTCGATCACTTCGCGGATTTGCCACCTGACACGCCGCTAGTGGACGGCACTCAGTACCCCGTTCGTCTGGGTACTCTGAAGGCGTTTCACATCGACGCTGATGAACTCAAATTGCGACCCGCTCCTCCCAAGACGCTCGACTATTCTTACTCGCCCCGGGTCGATGCAGAACCTCAAACGGGCATCAGCATTGCCGAAGCGAAGCGCCGACTGGCAATCGGCTTAGGTGTCCGGGAAGAGCAGGTAGATATAACCATCCGAGCCTAACTGCCGGAAGGTTCGACCCAGAAGCTAAAGAAGGAGCGCCTCATGGCAGCAGCGAACCGGCTTGCCCACAGCTACGTGCAGCATATCTTGATCGCGGTTCAGGCAGGCGACCGCAGCGCACCTTTTCGGACCTTTTTTGACAATTGGTTCGCGTTCCAAAGCGCAGGACCGTTCCTGAATCAGAACTCTCGACCTCATTGGTTCAACAATCCTTGCCCGGACAAGCACGGGTCCGCGCTGAAGAACTGTCACTTCATCTCTTGTGCAGCCGCCCGGGTCCTAGCGGGTTTGTCGACTGAACGCCTTGTGAAGGACCATTGCGTGCCGGTTTCTGTACTGAGGGAGATCATCTTCGACAGCGGCGCGCGAACTGCTGAACATGTCGAACAGCTTATGCTGCGCTTTTACCGGGTGGGCGTGATCACGAAGGAAGAAGATGACCTGCTGACCACTCAGGGAATGCGATCCGCAATGCCTAAGGGTTGGTCCGCCGGGGACAACGCTTTTGCTCGCTACAGCTATGCCGGAGTGACAGGACAACAGCCATCAGTTCCTCTACCGGAGCAGTATCGTCCTCGGGTAGGCACTAAGGCTAAGCATTCGGCCTTGTCGACAACATCATTGTCGAGCGATCGCCATGGATAAGGTTGCTGAGCTGCTCAAGGTCGGACCGGCCGATCTGACGCAAGAGGTGAACTCCGACGCTGTGCAACTCATGCTAATCTCAACATTCAACGGGCTTTGCCAGCTCTACCCACGATTGGCTGCCAAGGGGTTGTTATCGGAAGGCGATATTCGGCTCATCCATGAGCTTATGGCTCGTCCGCTAGATCACAAAGAGATGATAGACGATCCGACTCTGGTGATGGCTCGGGAAAGCGTTGACGATGCACTGTCGGAGGCTTTGGCGTTTGTATCCGCCCGGAGGCTCCGACCTGCTTGAGTGTTAACGTACGCGTTTGGCCGAAAATTGCTCAGTTGGTCCTGCTTCGTTGTGTTCATTTAATCGAAAGCAGACGTTAGTCGGACCCATTAAAGCAAAAGGCCCGGCGCTTACGTGAAGCACCGGGCCCTTCATCAATCCAGCGCCCGAAGGCGCTAAGACTTACTTCGTGATGTTCGCGACAACCCCCGCGCCGACCGTACGGCCGCCCTCGCGGATCGCGAAGCGGAGGCCCGGGTCCATCGCGATCGGGGCGATCAGCTTGACGCCCAGGTTCACGTTGTCGCCCGGCATCACCATCTCGGTGCCCTCGGGGAGCTGAACCTCACCGGTGACGTCGGTCGTCCGGAAGTAAAACTGCGGACGATAATTGGCGAAGAACGGCGTGTGACGGCCACCCTCGTCCTTCGACAGGACATAGACTTCAGCCGAGAAGTCGGTGTGCGGCGTGATCGAACCGGGCTTGGCCAGGACC
>JBQCCG010000134.1:0-13583 GCA_051962455.1 Sphingomicrobium sp.
GAAGGCGAGGAACCGAACGTCTTGCGCGCCGCCATCGCCTTCAGGGAAGCGGGCTTTGGGACTCCCGTCCTCGTCGGCCGCGAGGAAGTCTACGACCTGCTGAAGGAAATGGGCGTCGACGATCCGAAGGAATATGAAGTCCTCAACAGCCGCAACTCGCCGCTCGTCGGACGTGCAGTGGATTTCATCTACGCCAAGCATCAGCGTCACGGGATGCTCCGGCGCGAGATCGAGCGGATGGTCAATCAGGACCGCAACTATTTCGCGGCGGCGATGCTCGCGCTCGGCGAAGCGGACGCGATGATCACCGGCACCACTCGGCCGTTCAGCCAGTCGCTCCGCCAGGTGCGGCTGGTGATCGAGGATGAGGAAGGCTCAACCCCGTTCGGGATCAATGTCGTCGTAAGCCGCAACCATACGGTGCTGATCGCCGACACAGCGGTCACGGAGCGGCCGACTGCCGAGCAATATGCGGCCATCGCAATGCGCGCGTCGGCTTTCGCCCGGCGCATGGGGCTGGAGCCGCGCGTTGCCTTCACCAGCTACACCACGTTCGGCAATCCGCCGGGGATGCACATTGAGGGTCTCAGGGCGGCTGTCGAGCTATTGTCGAGCTTCAACGTCGATTTCGAGTTCGAGGGCGAAATGGCCCCCGACGTGGCGCTCAACTACGACATGCAGAAGCGCTTCTATCCGTTTACCCGCCTGTCCGGGTCAGCGAACATCCTCGTGATGCCCGGTCTCCAGTCGGCGAGCATCTCGGCCAAGCTGCTTCGGCAGCTCGGCGGCGAAAGCGTGATGGGTCCCTATCTGCTGGGGCTCGAGCATCCGGTGCAGATCGCGCCGATGACCGCGAGCGCGTCCGATTTGGTGATGCTTGCGGTGCTCGCCGGCGGGGACGCTCATGCCCGCCAGCAGCGGCAGGCTGCACGGCTATAGCGTCATCCCGGCCATGAGCCGGGATCCGCCTGTCTTTGCTGAAGAAAAGGCAGGCCCCGGATCAAGTCCGGGGTGACGGCTGTGCTAAATTCGTTCCACGCTCGACACCGGCTCGGCGTCGCGGAGGGCGGCGATGATTGCGTGAAGGTGAGCGAGATCGTGCACCTCGATGTCCAGATGGAAGGTCTGGAAGCTTCCGTCGCGGTGGGTCAGCTGAAGGTTGATGATGTTTGCGTGCTTCGCGCCGAGAATGCCCGACATGGTCCCGAGAGCGCCGGGGATATCGCGCAGGATCACCGCCAAACGCGCGGCGCCGCCGTCCGAACCTTCGCCCCAGGCGAGGTCGAGCCAGTCCGCGTCGATCCCGCTCGCCAGCGTTTCGCAGCCGATCACGTGGACCTCGATCTCTTCGTCCTCGCGCCTCAGGCCCACAATCCGGTCGCCAGGAATCGGATGGCAGCACTGCGCCAGATGGTAAGCCACGCCGGGAGTCAGGCCCTTGATCGAGATGGCCTTGCGCTGGCCGAGCGGACGCGGAGCCACGTCCGCTCCGGCTGAGCCCGGCATCAGCGCTTCCATCAGCGCCTCGTCGCTGACGCGCTTGCGTGCAATGGCGATCATCAGCTCGTCGCCGTTCTCGATCTTGAGCTTCTTCAAGGCGCGCTTTTGCGCATCCTTGTCGAGCTCGGCGGGAAGCCGTGCGACGATCTCGTCGTAGATCTTGCGTCCGAGCTCGACCGTTTCCTCCCGCTCCTTGTGGCGGACGAATCGGCGGACCCCGGCTCGCGCCTTGCCCGTCGCTACGAAGCGGAGCCAGCTCGGCTGCGGATGCTGCGCCTCCGAAGCGAGGATTTCGACCTGGTCGCCATTCTCCAGCATCGTCCGGAGCGGAACGACGCGCCCGTTCACCTTGGCGCCGACGGTGCGGTCGCCGAGGTCGGTGTGCACCGCATAGGCGAAATCGACGGGCGTGGCGCCCTTGGGCAGCTGGATCAGCTCGCCTTTGGGAGTGAAGGCGAAGATCCGGTCCTGGTACATCGCCATCCGCGTATGTTCGAGCAGCTCCTCGGGGCTCTCCGCATGCTCCAGGATCTCGACGAGGTCGTCGACCCACGGAATGGTGATGTCGCCCTGGGGCCGGCCTTCCTTGTAGGCCCAGTGGGCAGCGAGCCCGCGCTCGGCCTGCTCGTGCATTTCCTGGCTGCGGATCTGGATTTCGATCCGCATCTTGGAATCGTGGATTACCGAGGTGTGCAGGCTTCGATAGCCGTTGCGCTTGGGCGTCGAGATGTAATCCTTGAAACGGCCCGGAACCATCGGCCAGCGGCGGTGGATCAACCCGAGCGCTCGGTAGCAATCGGCAACGTCGGTGACGATGATGCGGAAGGCCATCACGTCGGACAATTGCTCGAAGCTGATGTGCCGCTCGGCCATCTTGCGCCAGATCGAATAGGGGTGCTTCTGGCGGCCGGTGACCTCCGCCTCGAGGCCATTGTCGGCGAGATACAGCTGAAGTCCAAGGCCGATGCGGTTGACGAGGTCGCCGCCTGACTCGGTCAGCTGCTTCAGACGCCTCGTAATCGACGCATAGGCATCCGGCTCGAGCTCCCGAAATGCGAGCGTCTGCATCTCGGTCATCATCTCGTACATGCCGATCCGCTCGGCCAGCGGCGCATAGATGTCCATCGTCTCGCGCGCGATCCGCCGCCGC
Source organism: Sphingomicrobium sp. (assembly GCA_051962455.1). Taxonomy (GTDB): domain Bacteria; phylum Pseudomonadota; class Alphaproteobacteria; order Sphingomonadales; family Sphingomonadaceae; genus Sphingomicrobium. The sequence continues at coordinate 2,651 of JBQCCG010000134.1, forward strand.
TTCTCTTCGGACGGGATGTAGTGGAGCGTCCGCATGTTGTGCAGCCGATCGGCGAGCTTCACCAGCAGAACGCGGATGTCGTCGCTGAGCGCGAGCAGGAACTTGCGGAGGTTCTCGGCGGCTCGCTCGTTCTCGGACTGCGCTTCGATCTTGCTGAGTTTGGTGACTCCGTCGACCAGCCGCGCCACGTCCTTCCCGAACAGTTTCTCGACCTCCTCGGGAGTAGCCACCGTATCCTCGATCGTGTCGTGGAGGATCGCCGTGGCGATGGTCTGGTCGTCGAGCTTGAGATCGGTGAGGATGCCTGCGACCTCGATCGGGTGGCTGAAATAGGGGTCGCCCGAGGCACGCTGCTGCCCGCCATGCGCCTTCATCGAGAAGACGTAAGCGCGGTTGATCAGCCCCTCGTCCGCATCGGGATCGTAGGAGCGAACCTTCTCGATCAGTTCGTACTGACGCAGCACCCTTCTAAGATGGGGTAGCAGAGCGCCATTGTGCAAGCGCGAAAGGAGGAGCCGGGTAGGGGGAGTAAGATGCCCGGCTCTTAAGGAAAGCTATTGCGCGGCGAGCGCCTTGCTCGTCTCGGGTTTCGCTGAAGCATTGCACTTGGCGAGCTCGGCATCGCTGAACGCCCGGCCATCGACGAGGAAGCTCTCGACCCGCCCGGCCTGTTTGGCCAGCGCCTGGCAGAGAACCGCGGGACGACTCTCATCCGTCGCGCCCTGGCACGTGCCCGAAGCGCAGCTCCAGTTCATATCGCGAGCGATGACATGGCCCGGAGCAGGACTTGCTAGCTTGGCGGAATAATTTGCCGCGGCGGCGGGAGCGGCGAGAATTACGAGAGCGGAGACGGCCAGGGCGGAACGGAGCATCGCTAATCCCCTGCATTTAGTTGTCAGTTAAAACTGAATATCGTAATAAGTTTCACTTGGCAACTGTTCTTTGGAACCGTTTTGTGGTTGAATGAGATTTACGAGGGGAGAGAATTGCTGATGCCGGCAGATACGCTGACGTCGGGGATCGATGCATTCAAGAAGGCGGCCCTGTCGTGCCCGCTGCCCGCGGCCGTGGAGCTGATCGGCGAGAAATGGGCATTCCTGATCCTTCGCGGAGCGCTCAACGGGCTTCATCACTTCGAGGAATTCCAGGCGGGGCTCGGGATCGCCCGCAACATCCTGTCCGACCGGCTGTCGAAGCTCGTTGCCGGCGGAATCCTCGAGCGCCGGCCGGATCCGCAGGACGGGCGGCGGGTGATCTATTCGCTGACTCCGAAGGGCGAAGATTTGCTCCCGGTCGTGCTCGCGCTTCGCCAGTGGGGCGAAAAATGGGGATACGGCAGCATGAAGATCGTGCTCGCCGACGCGAAGGACCGCAAGCCGGTCCGGAAAATCTGCGTCCTTTCGCATGACGGCCGCGAACTGACGCTGCAGGACCTCACGTGGATTGAACGCGAGGGCATGGAGACCCTGCGCACCGCGGCCGAGTAATTATTCGATACCGAGAACGTGATCGCGCAGCGCGCGCGCGTCATGGAGCGCGTTGTGCGGCACCTTGCTGTTCGCCGCAGTGCTGAACCCCGCCAGCGGCATGAACTGGAAGCGGATCGACGGCACTTCGGCCATGACTCCGGGCCCGGTGACCAGGAGCGCATTGAACAAAGCGATATCCTCGGGCCAGTCGGCGACGATCAGCGGGTCGGGATCTCCCGCGAGATAATGGGCAATCGCCCGCGCCGCGTCGGCCCGGCTCATGCGCGGCGAAACCAAGCTCTGCGGAACCGTATCCAGGTAAGGCACAACGTTGCGCTCGACCCATGGCTCGAGCGGCCCCGGCCAGTCGAGCGTTAGGTAGAGCTCCTCCCCTTCGTCCGGCGCGAGGGCCAAACTCAGGAGCGCCCCGCCCCAGCCGTTATATTCGGTGTCGAGGAAATAGCGCACGTTGATTAGCTGTCATTGCGAGCGAAGCGAAACAATCCAGAACTGGATCGCCGCGTCGCTGCGCTCCTCGCGATGACGATTAGCGCTGCTGGACCGCGGCGCAATTGTCGGTCGGCAGCGGCTGCCCCTTGGCGCAGCGCTCCTGCGCGAGTCGGATTTGCTTGCCACGCTCCTCGTCCTGCTTGCGCGCTTCCCTCCCGCGCTTCTCGTCCTCCTTCTTCTGACTGGGAAGTGCGGCATTCACACCGGCGGTGGCGACGTGGACGGGCACCATCGCCACGTCCACGGCGGTCTTGGCGACCGAGCAGCCGGCGAGCAGCGGTAATACGGCAAGGGCGAGCGACACACTACGCATGTGCGCATCCTCGCCCGCCCGGCGTTCGCTGGCAATCGTCAAAGCGACGAAAAGAAGCTCCACATCAGGTCGTTGGCGCTGATCGCCATCGACGGTTGCTTGCGGCCCTGCTGAGTTCCGCCGCCAGGCCAGCTGTGCCCGCCGGTATCGGTGACGCACAGCTCCACCGGCGCGGCGCCCGGCTTCGGTCGATGCAGGTCGCAATGTGCGCCCGGGACGGTCAGAACTCGCGTTGCATTCGGATCGGCGTGATCGAGTGCAACCCACTTCGCCTGGGTCGCCGGAACTGACACGAAATCGGTGTGCGAGGGACCGACGCCGACGCCGCCGTTGAAGGGGACGTTCGGATCATCGGCGGCATGGAACTCGATGACGGGGACCGGATGCGCCGGCTTGCAAGCCGTCGTGTTGTCCGTGCCTTCGACCGGCGCGATCGCCCGGATCTCCGGCGCTTCGCAGGCGAGTCGCCAGCTCATCATCGCACCGTTGGACATGCCGGCCGCGAAGATCCGCTTCGGATCGATGTTCGCCTGGCGCTCCATCCGATGGATTACCTCGCGGATGAAACCGACATCGTCCGCATTGCTTTTCTCGGCAGCGCCGCAGCAGGCGCCCGCGTTCCAGGTGGCGAAGATGCCGCCGGGCAGACGTCCGTAGCCATTTGGAAACACGGCGATGAAGCCTGCCTGCTCGGATTTGCTGATCAGCTTGTACTTGGAATCGTCCGCCTGAAAGTCGGCATCGCCGCCGCCCCCGTGAAGCGCGAGGAGCATCGGCGTCGGCTGCCCATGATAGCTCTTCGGCACGTGCACCAGATATTCGCGCGTGATTCCGTCGTGGACGAAACTGAAGCGATAGTCGCCCGGCCCGCTGATCGGAGTCATGTTCGGATCGGCGGGTAGCTGCGCCTTGAGCTGCTCCTCGCGCTGGATGACCTGCTGGAAGCGACCGAGCCGCTGCGCGACGGCGGTACCACCGATCGTAGCGCCAACTAACGCGAGCGTTGTCGCCCCGACGAGAAAGCGAGACGTCATCACCAAACCCCTTGCCAATGTCGTCGCGCATTCTCGTTACGGCAGTTGAACGAGCGCTGATTTGGGCGTTGGTCCGCCGTTCAGAATGATTGAGGCGTTTTTACCATGCGAAGGCTAGCGGCAGCTTTCGACCCACAGCGTTATTAGCGGCCCCTCCCTGTTTCGGCCCATTGCAGAAACCGAGAAAGCCTTCACAATACAGCTTCATGAAGCTGCGATGCCTCAAGCGTGCGCGAAGACTGTTTGCCGCGCCAGCCATGACGCTTTTATTCTTATCGGCTTGCGGAAACGCGCAGCCGAGTAGCGATCTGATACGGTCGCTTCAGCGGCTTGCCGCGTCGAACAATCCCGAGGCGATCTACCACCTCGGCATGGCGTACCAGACTGGAACCGGCCTTCCACTGGATAGAAGCAAAGCTCTTGAGGACTTCCGACGTGCAGCTGCTCTCGGGGATGTACTCGCCTCATATAAGTTGGGTTGCTATTACGACGGACAAGGCGCCGGTCTAGTGAAGCTCGATCCAGACCTTGCGCTTCGCTACAAACTGGTGGCTGCCAACGCCGGGTATGCATTGGCTCAGCAGGATGTAACGCTGCTCTACGCGAACAAGGGTGACATTCCGACGGCGTTGGCTTGGTTACAGAAAGCGGTAGACCAGGGTTGGTCGGGTGCTCTGGCCACATATGCTTCTGTTTATGACGGTGCTCCCGGTGTTACGCCGGACAAAGCGAAGACAGCAGCATACTTCCGTTTGTTCCTTGACCGAACGGATGCGAGCGAGGCGCAGCGCACATGGTTGAAGGATTTTGAGCAACGAATGACACCGGACGAACGAGTGCGCGCTCTCAAGATCGTCAGTTCATATCGAGCTGCGCCAACACCGATCACAATCAAAGCGCTTTCGGGCCAGCGCGCCGCATTTGAATTGATCGCCCGAACCCGCTGACCTTGCGACGAGCGAGAAATGGCAGGTTTTCACCCATCCTCCCGCTAACCAAGGCTCATTGCCTCCTCGGCTAGCGCTTCGGCCTGGGTGAGCAGCGCTTCGTCGGCTTCGGCTCCAGGTGGGAGCGCCTCGCGGCCAACGATCACCATTAGCGGGACGGCCATCGGCGTGATCCGCCCGGTCTCGACGTGGAGCATGGTCGCCGAGGCCCGGTCGACGAGCCTTACGAGCCGCCCCAACTCGGTCATCCGCCGCCGCGCGTCGTCCCACGCCGCGCGCAGCAGCAGATGCTGCGGCTCATAGCGGCGAAGAACGTCGTAAATCAGGTCGGTCGAGAAGCTGACCTGCCGCCCGGACTTCTTCTTCCCGGGATGATGGCGTTCGACCAGCCCGCCGATCACGGCAACCTCGCGAAACGCGGTCTTCAGGAGGTACGAGCTTTCGACCCAGTCGACGAACTCCTGCTCGAGGATATCGGCGGAGAATAGAGACTTCGGATCGGTGATCGGCTCCAGCGCATAGCAGGCAAGCGCATAATCGTTGGCGACGAAGCCGAGCGGCTTCAGGCCTGCTTTCTCCATCCGCTTGGTGAGCAGCATTCCGAGCGACTGGTGCGCGTTCCATCCCTCGAAACTGTAGGCAACCATGAAATGCTGCCCCTCGTGGGGGAAGGTTTCGACCAGCAGCTGGTTCGGCTCCGGCAGCACCGAACGCTCGGACTGAACCTCCAACCATTCGCGCACGTCATCGGGGAAGCGGCTCCAGTCGTTTCGGTCGGCGAGCATGTTGCGGACGCGGTTGGCGAGGTGCGTCGACATCGACATCCGCTGCCCGCCGTAGGTGATGATGCGCGCGCTCTTCGAAGAGGCATGGACGATGATGTCGGTGTCCTTGAACTGTTCGACCTCCAGACTGAGCCCGGCGAAAAAGAAGTGGTCGCCCGGCGCGAGGGTCGAAGCAAATCCCTCTTCGATAGTGCCGAGCTTGCGGCCATTCTTGAAACGGACGGTCAGCAAGGGTTGCTCGACGATCACGCCCGCATTGAGCCGATGCTGCTGCGCGATTGCGGGTTTGGTAATCCGCCACAGGCCGCCGGGCTCCGGCACCATCCGACGGAAGCGGTCGTAGGCTTTCAGCGCATAGCCGCCGGTCGCGATGAAGTTCAGGATCTCCTCGAAGGTCTCCTGCTTGAGGCCGGCGTAAGGAGCCGCCGAACGGATTTCGGCGAGCAGCTCTTCCTGCTGGAAGGGCGCGGCAACCGCCATCGCCAGAATGTGCTGGGCGAGCACGTCGAGCGCGCCCGGTCGGAAGACCTCCGGATCGAGCTCGCCGTCGTCGATCGCGTCGAGCGCGGCGCGCCCTTCGAGATATTCGAAGCGGTTGCCGGGAACGAGAATGCCCTTGCTCGGCTCATCGAGGCGATGGTTGGCGCGGCCGATCCGTTGCAGCAGGCGCGAGCTGCCCTTGGGGGCGCCCATTTGGACGACCAGGTCGACATCCCCCCAGTCGATTCCGAGATCGAGGCTCGCCGTCGCGACGAGGCCACGAAGTTTCCCGAGGGCCATCGCCGCCTCGACCTTGCGGCGCGCCTCGACCGCGAGGCTGCCGTGATGGATGCCGATCGGCAGCCCCTGCTCGTTCACATCCCAGAGCTTCTGAAAGATGAGTTCCGCGAGGCCGCGCGTGTTGCAGAAGACGAGGGTTGTCTTGTGCTGTTCGATCAGCCGCATCACGTCGGCGATCGCGTGGTAGCCCGAATGGCCGCCCCACGGAATTTTGTTCTCGGGAATGAGGATCGTCAGGTGCGGCTCCGCGCCGGGATCGCCGAGGACGAGGTCGACCAGCTCCATGTCTGCATCGGGGGCGAGCCATGAGCGATAGGCGTCGGGATCGCTGATCGTGGCGGATAGGCCGACGCGCCGCAGGCTGGGCGCGAGCGTCTGCAGCCGGCTCATCGACAGCGAAAGCAAATCGCCGCGTTTCTCCTTGGCGAACCCGTGGAGCTCGTCGACGATGATCGTGCGAAGATTTTCGAACATCTGCACAGAATCGGGATAGCTGAGCAGCAGACTCAGCGACTCCGGCGTGGTCAGCAGCACCTGCGGCGGCTTTACCCTCTGCCGTGCCTTGCGATCCGACGGCGTATCGCCCGTCCGGGTCTCGACACGGATCGGCAGGCCCATTTCCTCAATCGGACCGATGAGATTGCGCTGGACGTCGACCGCGAGCGCCTTGAGCGGCGAGACATAGAGCGTGTGCAGACCTTCGCTCGGGCGCTCCGCGAGTTCGCAAATCGTCGGCAGAAACCCGGCGAGCGTCTTGCCCGAACCGGTCGCTGCGACCAGCAGCGCACTTTGACCGCGCCTGGCCAGCTCCAGCATCTCGAGCTGGTGCCGGCGCGGCCGCCAGCCCTTCGACTCGAACCAACGCTGGACGACGTCAGGAAGTTCGCTCAGAGTTCGTCGGTCCCCTCGCGCCGGCGCTCTTCCTCATTAGCGTAGAGCTCGCGAGTCCCCTCCTTCGTTTCACTCTTCGGGGGCGCCTTGCGATTGGTGCGGGCCCTGATCACCAGCCAGATCAGGACGATCAGCAGGATCAGCGGGCCGATGATGCTGATGATCCAGTAATTTGCCTGACCCATCCGCCTTCCTCCTGTTGCCGCTAACTCTGCCTATATAGCTCCCGATGGCGCGATTGGGTTCCTGGATCGAGTCCCACCCGGAGGGCATCTACGTGCGCCCGGCGGACGCTTGGATCGACCCGTCCGAGCCCAAGCGCAAGGCACTGATCACGCACGGTCACTCCGACCACGCGCGTGGTGGCCATGGAGCGGTGCTCGCGACGGCCGAAACTTTGGCGATCATGGCTTGCCGCTACGGTCCGCAGCCGGGGCAGGCGATTGCTTATGATGAGCCTATCCGCGTCGGCGATGTCGACGTCAGCTTCATACCCGCCGGCCATGTCCTCGGCAGCGCGCAGATCGTGCTCGAGCACAAGGGCGAGAAGGTCGTGGTCTCGGGGGATTACAAGCGCCGGCCCGACCCGACCTGCGCCTGTTTCGTGCCGGTGCCGTGCGACATCTTCATCACTGAGGCGACCTTCGGGCTTCCGGTATTCCGTCATCCGGAGACCGGTGGGGAAATCGATCGCCTGTTGCACCGTCTGCATTCGGACCCCAGCCGTTGCGTGCTGGTCGGCGCCTATGCGCTCGGCAAGGCGCAGCGGATCATCTGCGAACTCCGCGCGCGGGGACATGAGCAGCCAATCTACTTCCACGGCGCGATCGAGCGGCTGAATCAGCTTTATGAAAGCTTCGGAGTAGAGTTGGGCGAGCTGCGCCACACCGGAGGCGCGACCAAGCAGGAGATGGCCGGGCATATCGTCATCTGCCCGCCTGGAGCGCTCAACGACCGCTGGTCGCGGCGGCTGCCGGACCCCGTTACCGCGATGGCCTCGGGCTGGATGAGGATTCGCCAGCGCGCTCGGCAACGCAATGTGGAGCTGCCACTGGTCATCTCCGATCATGCAGACTGGGACGAACTCACCATGACCATCCGCGAGCTGGAACCGGCCGAAGTGTGGATCACCCACGGCCGCGAGGAAGCGCTGAAGCACTGGTGCATGACCCACCAGATCAAAGCCTGCGAACTGAACCTCGTCGGCTATGAAGATGAGGACGACTGAAGCGTCAGTTCCACCACGGGACGAACGGGGGTAAAGTCACCGCAGAAGCTGCGTGAACCTTCGCAGCGGTTGGAGACACCCATGCTTATGGGGAACGTCCGGAAGTGAGCTGGTCGGGAATCCTCAAGCGCCCCAGCGCCGAGGGACACCGAGCACCCGCTCTGGACGAACGGGAGCTGCTCGCGCGCGTCTCGCGCGGAGACCTGGCGGCGTTCGAGAGGCTGTATCGCCTTTACCAACCGCGCCTGGCCAGGTTTTTGACCACGCTGCTCAAGCGTCCCCAGCTGATCGAAGAAGTGCTGGACGATACGATGATGGTGGTGTGGCAAACGGCAGGAAATTTCCGGGGATCGAGCAAGCCCTCGACCTGGGTGTTCGCGATTGCCTATCGCAAGGCGCAGAAGGCCAAGGCGCGCTGGCCGGATCCGGTCGAGGAACCCGAGTTTGACAACCGTGTCAGCGACGAGCCGCTTCCCGACGAGGAGCTTCACCACGACCAACTGCGTGGCGCTTTGATGAAGGCGATGGATCAGCTGTCGCCGGACCATCGGGCGGTGGTCGACCTCACCTACTTCCATGGGCTGGGGTATCGCGAGATTGCCGAGATCGTCGATTGCCCGGTCGACACGGTGAAGACCCGTATGTTCCACGCCCGTCGACGCCTGAAACAGGCGATGTCGGGCAGCCTCATGGACTGGCTGTAGGAGGCGGGCGGTGGCGGAGCCTGATCTCACCGAACGCCAGCCTCACGACGAGGCGGAGGAGCTGCTCCCGTGGTATGCGACGGGCCGGCTTGATGCTTCTGAGCGCGCGCGCGTCGAGGCGCATCTTTCGTCGTGCGCTTCCTGCCGGCGGCAACTCACGCTCGAGCGCCAGCTGATCGACGAGTTCCAGGCGATGACTCCGGAGATCGAATCCGGCTGGGCGCGGCTCAGGTCGCGAATCCAGGCGCCGCCCGCGATCGCTGCGCAGCGGAAGCGGCCGAATGCTTTCGCTGAGCTTTGGGCGCTGCTCAGCAAACCCGCGGTAATGGCCTTCGCGGTCGCCGAACTGGCATTCGTGGTCATCGCCGGCTCGGTGCTGCTGTCGCTCAGCCGGCCCACGTACCGCACGCTCGGTTCAGCTCCAGCACCGGTGAGCGCAAACGTCATCGTCATCTTCCGCGGCAATGCGACCGAGAATCAGATGAGCACTGCCTTGAAGTCCGCAGGTGCGTCGATGGTTGACGGGCCGACTCCAGCCGGTGCGTACCTGCTCCATGTCGTCCCGCAGCAACGGCAGTCTGCAGTCGCGAGGCTCCAGTCGAACAGCGTCGTGCAGATGGCTCAGCCGATCGACGGAGGGCAGCCATGATCGGAGCGTCGCTTTGGCGGCCGTTCGCGGTGGCACTCCTGCTGATCGGCGCAAGCTCGGCTACGCCGGCATTGGCCAGCGACGGGCCAACTCCGCCTGCGGACCGCCAGATTCTCGTCATGGTCCGCCAGCCGCCCGTGCATTACCGGGCGAACGGCGCTTATGCCGGCGGCTATGGCGATGCGCTCACCCGAAGCGCGCGCGAGCGGGTGGCGCGTGGCATCGCCCGCAAATACGGGCTGACCTTCCTCCAGAACTGGCCGATGCCGATGATCGGCATCGATTGCTTCGTCATGCTGGTTCCGGACGGTCGCTCGACCAGCGCCGCCGCCGAGCAGGTTAGTCACGACTCGGACGTTTCCTGGGCCGAGCCAGTCGCTCTCTACAGCGGCCGGGCCGCCGCTTCGTCGCCCAACGATCCCCTGTTCGCAGCAGAGCCTGCGGCTGGGGAATGGCACCTTGCCGATCTTCACAAGATTGCGAATGGCCGGGGCGCCCGTGTCGCAGTTATCGACAGCGGCATCGAGGCTTCCCACCCGGACCTTCAGGGACAGGTAGCGGTCAACCGCAACTTCGTCTCGGGCCAGCAGCTCGTGCCGGAGCAGCATGGAACCGCGGTCGCGGGGATTATCGCGGCGAAAGCTGACAATCGCATCGGTATCGCCGGCGTTGCTCCGGGCGCACGCCTGCTCGGCCTTCGGGCGTGCTGGCAACGGTCAGGGTCCGTGGCGACGGTTTGCGACACCCTCAGCCTCGCAAAGGCGCTCTACTTCGCCATCGAGAATCATGCGGGAATCGTGAATCTGAGCCTTAGCGGTCCCGACGACCGGCTCCTTCGGACGTTGATTGGAATCGCCGTGACCCGCGGAATGGAAGTCGTGGCGGCGTTCGACCCCGCACTCCCGGATGGAGGGTTCCCCGCTTCGGCTCCCGGCGTGATCCGGGTCTCGGACTCTCGGTCGGTGGCATCGCATGGCAACGTCTATTTCGCGCCGGGTCGGGATATTCCGACGACGGAGCCCGGCGGACGCTGGTTCGTCGTCAACGGCAGCTCGTTCGCCGCGGCCCATGTCAGCGGCCTTCTCGCGCTAATGCGCGAGCGGCACCCATCGACATCGCTGGCGCTCATCGCCGACCGCCGCGGTGGAGGACCGATCGACGCCTGCGCAACGTTGGTCCGCGCCGCCGGCTGTGATTGTGCCTGCGGTTCGACCCGTTTCGCAGCAGGAGCGAGCCGCCGCTAGTCACATGTCGGGGGCGGTTCACCGCATCGAGTGAACCGAATCAATCGCCAGTCGTGACTAAGGCGCGCCGCCGAGGCTCGGTTCGGCACGCGTATAACCCCACGCCCCGTAGGCTGGGCCTCGGTGAGCCTCTTGAAGGAGAAGCTCCCCATGAAAGCGAAGATCCTCCTGCTGGGCGCCATCGCGTTCGCGCTCACGCCAACAATTGCCGCAGCCCAGCTGACGCCAGCACCCGGGAACGGTCAGTATAACGGTACCGGCTACAACCATATGAACAGCGGAAACGCGTTCGGCCAACCCGGAGACACGTGCCAGGAAATAATCGCTGCCGGTGGATCATCTCCGGGCAACGCGGGAAGCGCACCGGGCAGCGGCTCTC
>JBQCCG010000135.1:0-2440 GCA_051962455.1 Sphingomicrobium sp.
AGGGGAATGATGTAGAGGGCCATGCGATCGACCGCGGTCGAGGATGGAATCGCGGCGAGCAAACCCACGAATAGCAATGCTGCGCCCGAAAAGTAGAACCAAAGCTTCGATTCTACCGGCGAGAAATGGAAGTTCCGGCGGTTGATCAGGTACAATATTGCGGGGATGACGTTGAGCAGCACGCGCTGAAGGGCGCCTTGGGATGAATATTCGGCGCCGACGTAGCTCTGATAAAGCGTGCTCATCGATTCGCTGAGGAACAGGTCGTAAAAGAGCACCGATACGGCGAGGCCGATCAGGAGATTCACGATCCGGCCCCGTTCCTGCGCGAATGCGACCAATGGAAGCAGCATCACCGCAGTCTTGTGGAACAGGGCCGCCGCGCCGACGTAAGCCGCAAATCGCAAGGTGGATCCGCCCCGGATTACCGATGCGAGTCCGGCCATCAGGATGCCGATCGCGACCGCTTGTCGACTATAGCCCATCGCAACGACGATCACGAGGTACGGGACCGCCACCACCATCGCCAGCCAGGGATTGGTTTGGGCTCGGGCAAAACGCTGGAGGCCCCAGGCAAAAATCAGGCCGCAGACGAGATTGACCTCCCAGATCCGGCCCCCAAGGTGCGCGACGCTCCAGGTGAGCAGCGCATAAGCCGGGTCGCCGAAGGTAGAGAGCATTTGACCTGCGCTGATCAGGTCCGAGTGGAGGAACATGTGGCGGTACGTGACCCAGTCTGCGCCAACCCTGAACCTGAGACCGATCATCGCTGCGATGATCAGGGCTCCAATGAGTAGAAAATATGGTCGCCTTGGGCGCTCGCCATCGCCTTCCATGAGGGCGCCGGCTGCAAAATAAAGGAAGAGGAGCCAATAAGGAATCACGTCCGCACCGGTTCAGTCTCACAGAGGGATTTGCTCGTCTCCCTGCCTACCGGACCTCAGCTCCGACGCAAGTGACGACACTTAGAAGGATCGCTGCGCGACCAGCGTCATCAAGATAAGTCGATCAGTTAGCCGGGCGTTCGATCGGCGGGCGGGACAGGAGGCCAAATCTGTGCTTTGACCGAATGTCGAAAGCCCGTTTGACCAAGTTCGTCGCGTAGATGCGCCGGCAAGACTGACTAGTCGGCTGCCGCCCGTCCGCGGCGTTTCTCGCGCCAAGGGCGCAATTTCTTGCGGATCGCGCTGCCCAAGCTCCTGCCGCCCCTGAGGCGATAATAGCTGTACGCGGCGGCGCCAATGCATAGGACGAGAAGAAATACCAGGGCGGTCTGAGAAACCCGCACCGCAGGCAAGTCCGGTAGACCGATTCCCGATTTCGACGCGCGCATTGACCACTCCAGGTGCAGAAGTGCGGCGAAGATTAGCAGCGGGGAGTTCCCGATTGCAAATTCAGATCGAAGCCGATTTTCTCGAGGCAAAGAATCCCGGCCAGCACAGGGCTGAGCTCCGTTGGTGAGATAAATCAACCCTTTACCAATTTCCTTTAGTCGGATGCCGAACGCGGCCATGGCCGCTTCGGTAGAAGGACATCCGGCTTGAACGCACCCCTGCGAGCGGAGCAGCTTCAGGCTGCCCTACCTCACCGGCGGCTGTATCTTTCGATACGGGTCAAGTTCTGCGTTTCGCTCGCGGTCGCGTTTCTTTGGACGTCGTTCAGCGTCTATCTGGCGAGGTCGTGGATGCGCGATCTGACAGCGCTCACCGACGCCATGTTCGCGCTCTGGGCGTTGACCTTCATCGCGTTCGTTCCCGGTTTCATGAACGCCTTCCTCGCGACCTCGTTGCTCCTCGACAGGAGGCCGCCCCGGCGGATGCCGCTGATCTATCCCGGAGTGAGCATTCTCATCGCGGCTTATAATGAGCAGGCAAGTATCGGGGCGACGCTCGAGAGCATCGCTCGTCTGGGTTACCCCGGCGAGGTCGAGGTGCTCGTCCTCAACGACGGATCCACCGACCGGACGGCGGGGGAGGTCAGGGCCGCGAAAACCGAGCTCAGGGTGCCGCAGAATATCTCGATCCGCCTGCTCGACTTCGAGCAGAACCGCGGAAAGGCGAACGTCCTTAACGACGGTCTTAGAGAGGCGCGTCACGATCTGATCTGCACGATCGACGGCGACAGCCGCCTGCGCTCGAACAGTCTCACCGAAATCGTCGAGCGCTATCTCTCCGACCCGCCCGGAACGATGGCGGTCGCCGGCGCCGTCCTGGTCAGGAACTCGAGAGCGACCCTGATTACGGCGGCCCAGGAGTGGGATTATTTTCACGGCATATCCGCGGTGAAGCGGATGCAGAGCATGTATCACGGGACGCTCGTCGCCCAGGGCGCCTTCTCGCTTTACAGCAAGCGGGCGCTGGAAGCGGTTGGCGGCTGGCCGGACTGCGTCGGCGAAGACATCGTCATGACCTGGGCGATGCTCGGGCGAGGCTATCGGATC
>JBQCCG010000136.1:0-2152 GCA_051962455.1 Sphingomicrobium sp.
GGCGAGACCGATGTCCTCGACCGCGGCGCGCGTCAGGCGGCGGAGCACGTACAGCGGCTCTTCGCCGGCGACGAGCATGCGCGCCAGGTAGTAAAGCGCCGCCTGCGGGTCCGAGCCGCGGATCGACTTATGCAGCGCGGAAATGAGGTTATAATGACCCTCGCGATCCTTGTCATAAACCGGCACCCGTCGGTGCAGGAGCTCCGAGAGAGCGGCGGAATCTAGCGGTTCCGTCAGGTCGATCGAGAACAGGGTTTCGGCTTGGTTGAGCAGGAATCGGCCGTCGCCGTCGGCGCTGGCGATCAGGGCTTCGCGCGCTTCCTGCGTGACGGGTAGCGCGCGCTCTTCGAGCGCCTCGGCGCGGCGGATCAACTGCTCGAGCGCATCATGGTCGAGCCGCCGAAGGATCAGCACCTGGCAGCGCGACAGAAGCGCGGCGTTGATCTCGAAGCTCGGGTTCTCGGTCGTCGCGCCGACCAAGGTGACGGTGCCGTCTTCGACGTAGGGCAGGAAACCGTCCTGCTGCGAGCGATTGAAGCGATGGACCTCATCCACGAACAGCAGCGTCTGCTGGCCGGCTCGCGCCGCCGTGCGCGCTTCGGCGAAGATCTTCTTCAAGTCGGCGACGCCCGAAAAGACGGCGGAGATCGCCACGAACCGAAGCCCGACGGCATCCGACAGCAATCGGGCGATGCTCGTTTTGCCGGTCCCTGGAGGACCCCAAAGGATCATCGAGGCGAGCCGGCCGGCCGCCACCATTCGCCCGATCGCACCGTCTGGACCGGTCAGATGGTCTTGACCGACTACCTCGTCCAATGACTTCGGACGAAGCCGGTCGGCGAGCGGTGAGTTCGCCGTGAGCTTGTCCGGCGGACGGGCGGAAACTTCCTGGTCGGCGAACAGGTCGGCCATCGTTTCGACAGCATAGGACGGCGGCAAGAAAATGCACGTGCGGGCTTGCTCTAGATGTTACTAAGATATATCTTAGAGCGTCTAAAGGAGAAACCGATGCCGCATCATCGCCATCACCGGCACGAGCCGCCAATCCCTCCCGTTCCTCCGATTCCCCCCGAGCCGCCAATGAGTTGTGGAGGAGCCTCCCGCTCGTTCAGGATCGGTGATGTGATCGAGCTGATCGCCACCGGCCCTCGCGGCTGGCGCGGCGGCTGGGGCCCTTTCAGCTTCGACTTTGGCGACGACGTTGGAGCCGGAGGGTGGGGTGGTCGCGGCCGCAGGGCGCGGCGGATGTTCGAATCGGGTGAGCTGAGGCTCGTGCTCCTGAAGTTGATCTCGGACCAGCCGCGGCACGGGTATGACCTGATCCGGGCGATCGAGGAGCTGACCGGCGGCCGCTACGCACCGAGCCCCGGCGTGGTCTACCCGACGCTCACCCTGCTCGATGAGATGGGGCTGATCGAGGAATCGCCGGGGGAGGGCGCGCGCAAGCCCTACCAGATCACCGACGCAGGCCGTGCCCATCTCGAGGAGAATGAAGAGGAAGCCGACGAGCTGATCCGCCGTCTGAAGGCGCTGAGCCCATCCTACAGCGAAGGAGGATCGCCGATCTGGCGCGCGATGCGCAACCTCGGCGTCGCAATCCGCCATCGTGTCCAGCACGGCGAGATCACCGAGGAGACGAAGTTCGAGCTGGCCGCGCTCATCGATGAGCTCGCGCAGAAGATCGAGCGGTTGAAGTGACCTTACCTCGCCTGCAAACGCAGGGGAGGATAACGGCTAACCGCCCATCCGCGTCAGCCGCTCGCGCTTGACCAGTGCGTGCCGGTAGGCGCGGATCACCGCCGAGTTGATCGTATCCCAATCCATGATTTTCGCGACCGCGAGTCCGCCCTCGCCATGCCGCCGCCGAAGTTCCGGGTCGCGAGCATAGGCCTCGAGCGCCTCCGCGAATTCCACCGCGCTCGTCCCGTCGACGAGGGTTCCTGTCACGCCTGAGCGAACAAGGTTGCTCGCGCCGGTCGCATCGGCGGCGATGACCGGCAGCGCGCTGGCCATCGCCTCCAGAGTGACGTTCCCGAACGCTTCGGTGATCGAGGGATTGAGCAGCACGTCGGCGCTGGCGAGCGCGCGGGCGAGATCCGTACCGGTCTGCTGGCCGATGAATGCGGCATCCGGAAGCTGCTGTTCGAACCAC
>JBQCCG010000137.1:0-3055 GCA_051962455.1 Sphingomicrobium sp.
AGCGTCATGAACCCGCCATACGAGCCGCCGAAGATGCCGACGCGCTTCGCGTCGACATAGCCGCTGTCGACCAGGAATTGCTTGCCCGCGATCTCGTCCTTGAGGTCGCCGCCGCCGACATCCTGGTAATTGGCCTTCTGGAACGCGAGCCCGTAGCCGGTCGAGCCGCGCACATTCGGCTGGATCACGACATAGCCGCGGCTCGCGAGCGCGGTCGCGTAACGGTTGAATCCGTCGTTCACCTGGCCCGTGGGTCCGCCGTGGGGGAACACCACTGCCGGATTACTTCCGTCGCGCTTCAGGTTGAACGGCATGGTGATGACCGCGCTGATCAGCGTTCCGTCGAAGCTCTTGTAGGTGACGATGCGCGACTTCGGCAGGTGCTCGGGCTCGAGGCTCGCCATCGCCAGGTGAGTCAGCTGCGTCATCCTGCCCGCGCCGATATCGAACGCCTCGATTTCGCCCGGCGTATCCGCGCCCGAATGGAGCACCATCAGCCGCCGCGAGTCCGGCGTGAACGGCTGGGTGCCCATGGTCCCGTTGACTCCCGGAGGCATTGCCAGCGGCCGCTCGGCGAGGCTTGCGAGGTCGACCAGGTCCAGCGTCTGCCGGCCGTCCACGCCGGTCTGCACCACCATCGAGCGGCCGTCGGGGCTGATCGCGCCGCTCGACTGCTCCCACGGCGTGGCCTTGAGCATCCGGATCGCACCGGTCGCGGGCACGTATACCGCCGCATGAAGCTGGCGAGTCCCCTCGTTGGTCATCAGCGCGACCGCCGAGCCGTCGCGCGTCGCGTCGCTCGCCTGATAGACCACGCTTGGCTTGCCGAGCAGCCTTGTCGCCTTGCCGGTCGCGACGTCGATCTTCCACACCTCGCCAGCCGAGTCGTCGACGAAGCCGCGGTTGGCGATCAGCGACTTGCCGCCGTCGGTCCACGCGACCGCGCCCCAGTCCCACTGCGGATCGGCTTCATGCGTCAGCGCCCGCACCTGCCCTGTCGCCAGGTCCATGACCGCGAGGTTGATCTGCCCCTCGCCGGTGCGCTTGGTCGACAGCGCCATCATCCGCCCGTCGGGCGCCATCAGCAGCCCATTCTCGCGGATGTCGGGCGTGTTGGTCAGGTTCTTCGGCTCGCCGCCCGAGGTCGGGACCGCATAGATGTCGTCCTGCTCGTTCCCGCCCTTGTCCTGCGTGTAATAGAGCGTCTTGCCGTCGGGGGAGACGGCGAAGCCGCCCTGCCGGTCGTCGCTCTGGGTCAGCTGGACCGGCCAGCTTCCCGACGCATCCATCCGCCATATGTTGAAGCGGCCGGTGAGGTTGGTGGAGACGAACAGCTGCCGCCCGTCGGCGCTCCACGCCGCGTCGCCCGCGCTGCGGGAGAACACGAGGTCGTCGATCGGCACCGGCGCCGCCTGCGGGTCGGTCGGCGAGACCAGGCTCTTGGGATCGGTGAGCGGCCGCTCGGGCGTCGGGATCGCGGCCACGGCCGCAGTGGAAACCAGCAGCAGCGGCAGCAGATATGCATATCTCATCGGATTCGCCCCCTCGCGACAGTCGTTGTTTTTTGCGCCTCCTGACCCCATCTCGCAATGGCCGCGTTGACCGGGTGCGGCTCCTCACGCTAGACTAGAACAACGCTGGAACGAAGCCGCCGATGCTGACCCACATTTCCGTCCGAGGTGCCCGCGAGCACAACCTCAAGGGCATCGACGTCGATATCCCGCGGGAGTCGCTGACGGTCATCACCGGCCTCTCGGGCTCGGGCAAGTCGAGCCTCGCGTTCGACACCATCTATGCCGAGGGTCAGCGGCGCTATGTCGAGTCCTTAAGCGCCTACGCGCGGCAGTTCCTCGAGATGATGCAGAAGCCGGACCTCGAGCATATCGACGGCCTCTCGCCGGCGATCTCGATCGAGCAGAAGACGACGTCGCGGAACCCGCGCTCGACGGTCGCCACCGTCACCGAGATCTACGATTACATGCGCCTGCTGTGGGCCCGCGTCGGAATCCCCTACTCCCCCGCGACTGGACTTCCGATCGAGGCCCAGCAGGTCAGTCAGATGGTCGACCGCGTGATGGCGCTCGCCGAGGGCAGCCGCCACTATTTGCTCGCGCCCGTCGTGCGCGGCCGCAAGGGCGAGTACCGCAAGGAGCTCGCTGAGTGGCAGAAGGCGGGCTTCACCCGGGTGCGGATCGACGGCCAATTCTACGCGATCGAAGAGGCCCCCGCGCTCGACAAGAAGTACAAGCACGACATCGAGGTGGTGGTCGACCGCATAGTCGTCCGCGAGGGCATCGAGGCGCGGCTGGCCGACAGCTTCGAAACGGCGCTGAAGCTCGCCGAGGGGCTGGCGTATCTCGATCCCGCAGACAGCCCCTCCACCGCCTCCGGCGGTCCCCCTCCCCGAGACAAGCTCGGGGAGGAATTGGGCGACCATCAATCCTCCCCCAGCTCGCTGGGGGAGGGGGACCACGCGAAGCGTGGTGGAGGGGTCTCCGGCCTCAAGCTCGACTACGCGCCCCCCGGCCGGATCACCTTCAGCGAAAAATTCGCCTGCCCCGTCAGCGGCTTCACCATCGCCGAGATCGAACCGCGGCTGTTCAGCTTCAACGCGCCGCAGGGCGCCTGCCCCGCCTGCGACGGACTCGGCGAGAAGCTGGTGTTCGACGAGGACCTCGTCGTCCCCAACCACAACATCTCGATCGCCAAGGGCGCGGTCGTCCCCTGGGCCAAGTCCAACCCCCCCTCACCCTATTACATGCAGGTGCTGAGCTCTCTCGCCCGCGCCTACGATTTCGACCTCAACGTCCCCTGGAAGGACCTGC
Source organism: Sphingomicrobium sp. (assembly GCA_051962455.1). GTDB lineage: Bacteria > Pseudomonadota > Alphaproteobacteria > Sphingomonadales > Sphingomonadaceae > Sphingomicrobium. The sequence continues at coordinate 2,826 of JBQCCG010000137.1, forward strand.
CGGAGGAAGCGCAGAACGTAATCCTCCACGGCACCGGCGGCCGAGCGGTCGTCCTGCGCTTCATCGACGGCAAGCGCAGCTATGAGGTGAAGAAGCCGTTCGAAGGAGTCATCGGCAACCTCAACCGCCGAATGGCGCAGACCGAGAGCGCGTGGATGCGCGAGGAGCTCAGCCGCTACCAGGCCAGCCGCCCGTGCGAAGTGTGCCACGGCGCCCGCCTCAAGCCCGAG
>JBQCCG010000138.1:0-4804 GCA_051962455.1 Sphingomicrobium sp.
TATTTACATATCTCTCTCTTTGTTTTTTTTTTTTGTTTTGGGGTTTTTTTCTTCCGTTTTGGGGGTTGTGGGTTTTTTTTGGGTGTGGGTGGGCTCCACCCCTCCACCATTGAATCTTCGTTAAATGGTCCCCCTCCCCTCGAAATCGAGGGGAGGATATAGCCGAACCCATGAACATCCTGATCACCGGCGCGAGCCGCGGCATCGGCGCCGCCGCCTACGCGCTCCTCAAAAAGCACGGCCACAAGGTCGTCGGCCACTCGACCAGGGGCAGCGATACGCTCATCGCCGGCGATCTGACCGATCCCGCCGCCCCGCGCGACATCTGGGACACGGCGCTCGACGAGCTCGGCGGAACTATCGACGTGCTGGTCAATAATGCCGGCATCTACGAGGCCGTCGCCGACAATGCGCCGGACAAGGAGTGGCACGCGGCGTGGCGCCGCACGCTGTCCATCAACCTCCAGGCGCCGGCCGACCTCAGCCGCCTCGCCGTGTCGCATTTCCTCGACCGCGGCGGTGAAGGGCGGATCATCAACATCGCGAGCCGCGCGGCTTTTCGGGGCGATTCACCGCAGCACTGGCATTATGCCGCGTCCAAGGCGGCAATCGTCGGAATGACGAGGACGATCGCCCGAGGCTATGCGGCCGAGGGCATCCTCTGCTTCGCCGTGGCTCCGGGCTTCACCGTATCCGAGATGACCGCCGAGTATCTGCAAGGGCGTGGAGGCGCGCAGATCGTCGCCGACATCCCGCTCGGCCGGGTCGCCTCGACCGACGAGGTCGCGGAGGTGATCCGCTGGCTCGCCACCGAAGCGCCCGCCTCCGCGACCGGTACCGTCATCGACGTCAACGGAGCCAGCTATGTTCGCTAGCCTGCTCATACCCTTGCTCGCCGCCGCGCAAATCTCCATTCCGCTGGGCAAGGCGCCGCGAGTCATCGAGCAGCCCCGCGCGCCAATCGAAACCGCAGGCCCCTTGTGGGCCTCCCAATGCAGCGGCGCGAAGGACCCGGATTCGTGGAGCAAGCCCGCGCCCCCGGTCCGGATCCACGCCAACACCTATCTCGTCGGAACCTGCGGCATTTCGTCGGTCCTGATCGTCGGCGATCAGGGCGACATATTGATCGACGGCGGGCCCGAAGCTGCCGCCGACCTGATCGCGGACAATGTCCGGCAACTCGGCTACCGGATGCAGGACATCAAATTCATCCTCAGCAGCCATGAGCACCCCGACCATATCGGCGGGATCGCGAAGCTGCAGCGGATGAGCGGCGCGACGGTCATCGCCTCGGCGCCGGCCGCAAAGGTGTTCGAAAGCGGTGTTGCCAATGCCGACGACCCGCAGGCCGGAACCCTCAAGCCCATTCCGACCGCAAGCGTCGGACGCGTGGTCCGCGACGGCGACGAAGTCCGGCTCGGCGACCTCATGGTGACGGCGATGGCGACGCCGGGCCACACCCCAGGCTCGCTCAGCTGGCGTTGGGTAAGCTGCGACGGCGGCGTGTGCCGGACCATCGTCTATGCCGACAGCCTCACCCCGGTCAGCGCGCCCAATTACAAGTTCAGCGACCACCCCGCCTATCTCGCCGCATTTCGAGCCTCGATCGCCAAGATTGCCGCGAGCCCGTGTGAGATATTGCTGACGCCCCACCCCGACGCCAGCGACCTGCCCAAGCGTCTCGCGCTCGGTCAGCCTCTGTTCGACGAGAACGGGTGCAGGGCCTATGCGGCGCAGGCAACGCACAACCTCGACGCTCGGCTGGCGAAGGAAGCGGATGGAAAGCCCGCACAATGAAGTTCCTCCCTGTCGCGTGAGCGATGGGGAGGGGAACCATTCACCGAAGAGTGAATGGTGGAGGGGTTCTGGCCCCGCACAATTTACCCCTCCACCAGCTTCGCCACGGATGCCTCTGGCATCCGGTCTTGCGCGTTTCGGCATGCCCCCGGCATGCCGACGCACTGCGACTCCCCTCCCCAGCCTTGCTGCGGAGGAACATCGATGAGCTACCGAGTCACCGTCTCCTGCACCCGCGCACAGGGCGAGGCGATCGGGTCGATGGACGACGTTCCGGGCTTCGACGACGGCGCACCGGTGCTGGTCGCCGACGAGCCTGACGAGTCCCGCCCCGACGACTGGCTGATCCACGCCTATTTCGAACGCGCGCCGAGCGAGGACGATCTGGAGAGCCTGGCCGCGCTCGGAAGCGGCGAGCCCTACGTCGAGCAGTTGGGCGAAGCCGACTGGGTAACGATGAGCCAGGCGGGGCTGCAGCCGATCCGCGCCGGCCGCTTCTTCGTCCACACACCTACGTACCGCAGTCGCCCGCCCGGAACGATTGCGTTCGAAATCGACGCGAGCCTCGCCTTCGGGACCGGCCAGCACGCGACCACCAGTGGCTGCCTCGATGCGCTGGACAAGCTGGAACGCGAGGGAGCGCGATTCACGAACGTCGCCGACATCGGCACCGGCACGGGGCTGCTGGCCTTCGCCGCGCTGGCGCTGTGGCCCGAGGCGAAGTGCATCGCGACCGACGTCGATGCCGTTGCGATCGACGTTGCGCGCGACAATGCCGCCATCAACGGGGTGAAGCTGGGGCATGGGCCCGGTGAGCTGCTGCTGACGGTAGCGGATGGGATGGACTCGCCCCTGCTGACCGCGCGCGCGCCGTTCGACCTGATCGTCGCCAACATCCTTGCCGGACCGCTTGTCGAGCTCGCGCCCGATTTCGTCGGAGCGCTGACGCCGGGTGGCACGGTAATCCTCGCCGGTCTGCTCGGCACGCAGGCGGATGCGGTCGCCGCCGCATACGAAAAGCTCGGTCTCACCCTGCCCGACAGGGGCTCTGGCGAATGGCCGGTCCTGATCCTGAACGCTTGAGCGATTAACCGCGTCGCGCGGGTTGCAATCCACAGCCGCCGGTCGCTAGGGCATAGCCAGCGTCGCGCCGTGTCGAAGCGGAGCAAGTGAGTAACTCCGACGAAGATGTCCTGCGATTCATCGCCGCGAGCTTCCCGTCCGTCTGGGCGCTCGAGCTGTTGCTGGCGCTGAGGCGCGAGCGGCGGCCCTGGAGTCATGAACAGCTGGTCGCCGCTCTTCGCGCGAGCGACCTCGTCGTCAGCAAGGCGCTGGACGCTTTGGTGGCCGCGGGGCTCGCGTCGATCGATCACGAGGGCGCGCTTTATTGTCCAGCCAACCCCGACATGGATGAGTGCATGACGCGGGTCGAGCATCTCTATCGCAAGCGCCCGAACATGGTCCGGCGGACCATCGTCTCGGCAAGCACGAGCAGCGCAACGGCGTTCGCCAACGCCTTCAGGCTTCGAAGGGACAATGATGAGTGAGCTCTTTCCCACCGTCGTCTACGTCCTCTGTTTCCTGACCAGCGTCGCCTGCGCGTGGATGCTGGGGCGAAGCTATCGCCAGAACGGCACGCGGCTGCTGCTGTGGAGCGCCATCTGCTTCGTTTTCCTGGCGCTCAGCAATCTGGCGCTGGTGCTCGACCTGGTGGTCTGGCCGACCAGTGTCGATTTGAGATTACCGCGTTTGCTTCTGGCGCTTGCCGCGGTCGTGTCGCTGATCTGGGGCTTTGTCTGGGAAGTCGAGGAGGAGTGAGGCGGTGACGGGCTACGACTTCCTCTCCGGCGCGGTCGCTTTCGGCTTGTTCGTCTGCGGCCTGTTCTTCCTGCGTTTGTGGCGCCGGACGCACGACGCGCTGCTGATGTCCTTCGCGGTCGCCTTCGCGTTGCTGGGGGTGGGCCAGAGCCTCGCCTCGCTGGCCAATATCCCGACCGAGGAACGGGCGCCGATCTACCTGTTTCGATTGGTCGCCTTCGCGGTGATCATCCTCGCGATCGCGCGGAAGAACCGGACCAGCCGATCATAATCCGGGCCCACCGGACGGCGGCTCGCCGAATCATTCAGCAGCTGCCTGCCTTTGTCGACTTGACTGGCATCGGCCCGAAGACGCTCGGCCCTTCTTCGACCTTATGGCATTTGCTCGGAAAGAGCGGGATCGATGCATCCTTGATGATAATGCGGCCGTGGATGCGCTTCGGTACTTTCCACTTCGTCTTCGAGCTGTCGTAATCATGCCGACCATTAAAATGCCACCAGGCTTCGTATGGATGGTCGACACCGCCGCCATACTGCCAGCTGGATAGGTCGCGCCATCCATGTGTCCGGGTAGGCAGAATCTTGATGGGCGGGCGAGTTGTCGCAACGTCGATGAGAAAACGCCAACCAGACTTCCCATGTTCAAACACCTCGAGTCCGCACCCGCTCGTCCCACACAGATTCGCATCTCGCGCCCACACAACCGCTTCATTGCGGCCATCGCCGTTCAGATCCACCAATGCGTAGCCATAAACTAAGTTTTGGAGGTCCGGATCATCCTCGTTGTAAGGCATGTGCAACAGATAACCGGTTAGCCAACGCCGGAACTGCGCGTCTTCAGAAGAACGCTGCTTTGCGAGCGCCGGACCTCCTATCCCAATCACGGCGAGCGTTGTCAGGATGGCGATCGTTGGTTTCACGGATAGAGAGTGCACGGCGGTGCCACTGCTGTCTAGGACGACCTAAGCCTCCGCCACGATCTTCGCCCACTCCGCTTCGCCGATTACCCGGATGCCGAGCTCCTCGGCTTTCTTGAGCTTGGCCCCCGCGCCGGGTCCGGCGACGACTAGGTCGGTCTTGACGCTGACCGACCCCGCCGCCCGCGCGCCGAGGCGCTCGGCCTGAGCCTTGGCTTCGTCGCGGCTCACCGTTTCGAGGCTGCCGGTGAAGACGATCGTCTTGCCGCTCC
>JBQCCG010000139.1:0-21151 GCA_051962455.1 Sphingomicrobium sp.
CCTCCTTAAAGTCTCCGGCGAGGCGCTGTTGGGGCTGGGGCAGTTCGGCATTGACCCCGAAGCGACCGCGGCGCTCGCAACCGAGATCGCAGCGGCGAAGGGCCAGGGCCACGAACTGTGCCTGGTTGTCGGCGGCGGGAACATCTTCCGCGGCATGGCTGCGGCCGCAAAGGGATTCGACCGAGCGACAGCGGATTACATGGGAATGCTGGCAACGGTCATGAACGCGCTGGCGCTGCAGAACGCCCTGGAGAAGCTCGGCGTCGACACGCGCGTTCTCTCGGCCATCCCGATGGCAAGCGTCTCCGAGCCCTACATTCGCCGGCGCGCGATTCGCCATATGGAGAAGGGCCGGGTGGTGATCTTTGCGGCCGGAACCGGGAATCCGTTTTTCACCACCGATACCGCGGCTGCGCTGCGGGCAGCCGAGATGGGTTGCGACGCTTTGTTCAAGGGCACGAGCGTCGATGGCATCTACACCGCTGATCCGAAGAAGGTTACGAGTGCAACCCGTTATGATACAGTGACTTTCGGCAAGGTGCTGGCAGATGACCTCAAGGTCATGGACGCCGCCGCCGTCGCACTCTGTCGTGACAACAACATTCCGATCGTCGTGTTCAACATCCGCCAGCCGGGCAACCTCGCCGAGGTGATCGAAGGCGGCGGAACGGCGACGATCGTCAAGAACGGAGACTAGACATGACGACCACCATCAGCACCGACGACCTCAAGCGCCGGATGCATGGCGCAGTCGACGCGTTCCGGCACGACCTTGGCGGATTGCGGACGGGCCGCGCTTCGACCGCCTTGCTCGATCCAGTCCATGTCGAGGTTTACGGGACCAACATGCCGCTGAACCAGGTGGCGACCGTATCTACGCCCGAACCACGGATGCTCTCGGTCCAGGTATGGGACCGCTCCAACGTCCAACCGGTCGAGAAAGCGATCCGTAGTGCTGGCCTGGGTATCAATCCAATTGTCGATGGGCAGGTGATCCGTCTGCCCATTCCGGAACTCACCGAGGAACGGCGCAAGGAGCTCGCCAAGCTGGTCGGTCAATATGCGGAGAAAGCGCGCATCGCGGTTCGCAACGTGCGCCGCGACGGGATGGACCATCTGAAGACCGACGAAAAGAAACATGAAATCAGCGAGGACGAGCGCAAGCGCCTCGAGCATGAGGTGCAGAAGCTGACCGACGACACGATCAAGGAGATCGATGAAACGGCAGCGGCGAAGGAAAAGGAAATTCTCGGCAAGTGAGCGCCGCACCCGCCCCGAACGAGGGCGCGGCCGGACTCGCGGGTGAAAGACGCGCCCCGCGCCACGTCGCAATCATCATGGACGGGAACGGCCGCTGGGCGAAGCAGCGGGGGCTGCCGCGCGTCGCGGGGCATCGCGCCGGGGCCGAAGCGGTTCGGCGAGCACTCCAGGCCGCAGCCGACCTGGGTGTCGAGGTCCTGACGATTTACGCTTTCTCGTCGGAAAACTGGCGGCGGAGCGAGGAGGAAATCACCGATCTTACGACGCTGATGCGCTTCTATCTCGAGCGCGAACTCAAGACGCTCGAAAAGGAGCGGGTTCGCCTGAAGCTGATCGGCGATTATTCGGCATTCGGTCCGGAGCTGGTCGAGCGGCTCGACCGTGCCGTCGAGCGGACCGCCCATAATACCCGCCTGACGCTCGTCATCGCCCTCAACTACGGTTCGCGGGCGGAAATCGCCGCCGCCGCACGCAAGCTCGCCGCAAGGGTGGCGGCCGGAGAAACTCAGGCGGGGGAGATCGATGAGCGCTCGATCGCCGCCGAACTGCAGACGGCCGGCCTGCCCGAGCTCGATCTGCTGATCCGCACATCGGGCGAATTGCGCCTTTCAAATTTCCTTCTTTGGCAGGCGGCCTACGCCGAGCTGCTGTTCCTCGACACCCTCTGGCCTGACTTCGATGAGGACACATTCGCGCGAGCCATTGAGAGCTTTGCCGCGCGGGACCGGCGCTTCGGCGGGCGAGGGGCAAAAACTTGAACGAGCTCCTGGTCCGAACCCTCACCGGCATCGTCCTGATCGCGATCGCCCTGCTCGCCGCGATCCATGGCGGCAATGTGTTCGCCTACTTTGTCGCCGCGGTCGCCACGTTGATGTTCTACGAGTGGACCCGCATCGTGCGCGGCTGGGGAGCGGCATGGTATCTGTCGGGCTTCTTCTATGCGCTGCTCCCCGCTCTGGCGCTGTTGTGGATCCGGGAGCGCGACACCCACGGCTTCGACCTGCTGATCTGGGCATTCATCGTGACCTGGTCGACCGACATCGGCGCTTATTTCGCGGGACGATTGTTCGGAAAGCGAAAGCTCGCGCCTTCGATCAGTCCGAACAAGACCGTTGAGGGGCTGTACGGAGGAATCGCCGCGGCGGCCCTGATCGGCGGCGCGTGGACTCTGGCGACCGGACTCGGAACCGCGCTTCTGGCGCTCGCACCGGTCTTCGCGCTGGCGGCGCAGGGCGGCGATCTGTTCGAAAGTGGAATGAAGCGCCGCGCCGACGTCAAGGACTCGGGCACATGGCTCCCCGGACATGGCGGCGCGCTCGACAGGCTCGACGGCCTCGTTCCGGTGGCTGTCCTCACCGCCGCAGCGCAGCTACTGGGGCTGACGTGATGCGCAAGATCGCAATCCTCGGCGCCACCGGCTCGATCGGCAAGTCGACGCTCGATCTGGTTGAGCGAAACCGCGACCGGTTTGAAGTCACCGCAGTCACGGCGGCGACCAACGTCGAGGCGCTTGCAGATATTGTCCGCCGCACCGGCGCGCGGCTTGCGGTGATCGCCGACGAAAGCCGCTATACCGATCTCGCCGAACTGCTTGTCGGGACGAACTGTCGACCGGCAGCGGGAGAGGGCGCCCTGATCGAAGCCGCCCTCGAAAATTCCGAGTTGGTGATCGGAGCCATCGTCGGCTGCGCGGGGCTGCGGCCGGTGATGGCCGCGGTCGAAGCCGGGCGAACGGTTGCGCTCGCGAACAAGGAAGCGCTGGTCACGGCTGGTGCGCTAATGACCGGCGCGGCGGCGGCGAGCGGTGCGGTCCTGCTGCCCGTCGACAGCGAGCATAACGCTATTTTCCAATGTCTTGCCGGTGCACGTGGAGAGCAGGTTTCAAGAATTGTCCTGACCGCTAGCGGGGGACCATTCCGGACTTCCTCCGCTGAGGAAATCCGAGCGGCTACCCCGGCCCAGGCGGTTGCTCACCCCAACTGGTCGATGGGCGCAAAGATCTCGGTCGATTCCGCGACCTTGATGAACAAGGGTCTTGAGCTGATCGAGGCCCACTACCTCTTCGGTCTACCGTCCAATCGCATCGACGTCCTAATCCACCCGCAATCGGTGATCCATTCGATGGTCGAGTTCATCGATGGGTCGGTGCTCGCTCAGCTCGGGAGTCCAGACATGCGGATTCCGATTGCCTATGCGCTGGCGTGGCCGGAGCGGATCGCAACGCCGGCGCGGAAGCTCGACCTTGCGGCCGTCGCGCGGCTCGATTTCGAGGAGCCGGACCTGGAGCGGTTCCCGGCGCTGAGACTTGCGCGCCAAGCACTCGAGGCTGGCGGGGCTGCTCCGATCGTCCTCAACGCCGCCAACGAAGTCGCGGTCGCCGGATTCCTTGACGGCGAAGTGCGCTTTCCGGACATCGCGGGGCTCGTCGAAGAATCTCTTGCACAGTCTCAATTCGACGCGCCGCACTCGATCGGCGATGTACTGGAGATCGATCGCGTGACGCGGGCACGCGTCCGCGGCATGATGAAGGCGAGCTGTCACTGATGCTTCCCCCAGCACCCCTCTGGCTGATCCTCGTCGCGTTCGCTTGCGCAATCGCCGTGCTCGTCTTCTTCCACGAGCTTGGACACTATCTCGTCGCGCGCCTGTTCGGCATTCGAGCAGAAGTCTTCTCCATCGGCTTCGGTCATGAGCTGTTCGGCTGGACGGACAGGCAGGGGACCCGATGGAAGGTCGCGTGGCTGCCGCTCGGGGGCTACGTCAAGTTCGTCGGGGACATGACCCCGGCGAGCGAACCGGCCGAGATCGAGCAGATTCCAAAGGAATTGCACGACCGCGCGTTCCAGCTTCGCCCGGTCTGGCAGCGCTTCCTCGTGGTGCTTGCCGGACCGCTCGCCAACTTCCTGCTCGCAATCGTCATCTTCACCGGAGTGTTTTCGTTCGTTTCAGCGCCCAATACGAACGAGATCGGCCGCATCGAGCCAAAGACTGCGGCCGCAACGGCGGGCTTCCAGCGCGGCGATCGAATCCTCTCCATCGCAGGTCAGCGAACCAGCTCGTTCAATGAGGTCCGGTCCGTTGTTCAAGATGCTCCCGATCGAATCGTCCCGATCGAGTTCGAGCGCGGCAATTCGATTCACTTGATGAGAGTGAAGATCGGAACCGAACAGGCGACTGACGAAACGGGAAAAAAGGTCGCGATCGGCTTGCTCGGGGTCTCTCCCGCACCCGTCTCGGTCTTCAAGGCGGTGCCGATGGCGACAAAGGAAACGGCATATCTCACGGTAGCGATTGTCGAGGGGGCCGCCAGGCTGGTGATCGGCGAAGGGTCGCGCCGCGACGTCGGCGGAGCGATCCGGATCGCTCAATTCGCCGGAGAAGCTGCGTCCCTCGGCGTATTGCCCTTCGTCCAGCTGCTCGCTCTGCTCTCAATTAATCTCGGATTCATCAACCTCTTGCCAGTCCCGATGCTGGATGGAGGGCATCTGTTCTTCTATGCGGTGGAAGCAGTCCGGCGCCGTCCACTCAGCGCGCGTGCGCTCGAATGGGCATTCCGCGGAGGGCTTGCGGTCATTCTTGCACTGGTGGTGTTCACGACAATCAATGATTTGGGCTCAATCGGCCTCTGGGATCGGCTTCAACGCTTGATTGGCTAGGAGGGTTGGGGCAGGGCGGCACGAACCGGGGCTTTGCGGCGAAGCGCGCCGCTGCACCAATTGCACACAAGGCGGGGATGCGTGATTTCAAGACCGAATCGTTTTAGCCGCCAGGCCGGCGCGCTGCTCATGGTCGGAACCGTGCTCGGCGGCTCGGCCGCGCCGCTCTATGCGCAAGCGGTATCGCCGACTCAGACGACTCCCGCCCCGACGCCGGCGGCTCCTCCGCCCGGACAGGCGCAGGCAAATCCGGCTTCGGCTCAACCTGCAGCACCGCCCCCTCCACCGGCCCCGGTCCAGCTGACGATTCACTCGATCTCAGTGAAGGGAAACCAGCGCCTCGAGCCGGAAACCATTCGCGCGTATGCCAATCTGTCCCCAGGACAGACCTACACCGCCGAAACGCTCGATCAGGCGCTGAAGGACCTCTACGCGACGCAACTTTTCGCCGACGTGACGATCGCCGGCGCCGAGACCGGAAATCTCGTCATCAACGTGCGCGAGAACCCGGTCATCAACCGCATCATCCTTGAGGGCAACAAGCACATCAAGGACGACAAGATCACTCCGGAAATCAAGCTCGCTCCGCGCCAGATCTTCACCCGAAGCGCCGTCCGTTCGGACGTCGACCGAATTCTCGAGCTCTATCGGCGCCAGGGCCGCTTCGCAGCGCATGTCGATCCGAAGATCGTGCAGCTCGACCAGAATCGTGTGGATGTCGTTTTCGAGATTTACGAGGGCGATCTCGCCAAAATTCGCGCGATCAACATCCTCGGCAACACCCATTTCTCCGACGCACAGCTGCGCAAGGAAATGTACACGCGGCAGGCCGGCGGAGTTCTCGGCTTTCTAAAATCGAACGATACATATGACCCGGACCGCCTCGCAGCCGACCAGCAGAAGCTTCGCGCCTTCTATCTGACGCAAGGTTACGCGGATTTCCGCGTCGTCTCGGCGCTTGCCGAGCTTACGCCCGACCGGCGAGACTTCGTCATTACCTACGTCGTCGAGGAGGGCCCGCGATACAAGTTCGGAACAGTGGAAGCCGATAGCGCGGTTCGCGACTTCCCCAATGCCGAGGTTCTGAAGGTCGCCAAGATCAAGCCCGGATCGTGGTTCAACGCGAAGGAGGTCGAGGACGCAGTCACGAACCTCAACGAGGCTGCCGGCAACCTCGGTTACGCGTTCGCCGATATCAACCCTGCCTATAATCGTGATGCCGAAAAGCGGCTGATGAATCTGACCATCAAGGTCACGCCGACTCCGCGTGTCTATGTCGAGCGGATTGATATCACCGGCAACACCTCGACCCGGGACAAGGTGATCCGGCGCGAATTCCGCCTGAACGAGGGCGACGCGTTCAACGCGTTGAAGGTGAAGCGCAGCCAGGATCGGCTCCAAAGCTTGGGATTCTTCCAGGACAAGCTGGAGATAAAGCAGACCGAGGGATCGTCGCCGGATCGCGTCGTGCTCGGGGTCGCCGTTCAGGAGAAGCCGACGGGTCAGCTGTCCCTCTCCGGCGGCTATTCGAGCCTCGAGAAGGCGGTCATCCAGCTCGCGATTTCCGAAAATAACTTCATGGGCAAGGGCCAGACCGTCGATGCGTCGGCAAACTGGTCTGTGTACGGGAAATCGGTCGAGGCTGGATTCACGGAGCCATATTTCCTCGATAAATCGATCCTGCTCGGCGGAAGGCTCTTCCGACGCGATTATCGGAGCTTCAATTTCATCGGCACCAACCGCAATACGACCTATTCAGAACTGAGCACTGGCGGCACGCTATCATTCGGCTTCCCAATGACGGAATATTGGAATTTCGGCGGCCGTTATACAATCGAAGCTGACAAGGTCTCGCTCGACAAGGCGACTTTCTACACCGATCCGGATGGATCCGGGCCACTGCCGCCCCAGTGCGATCCGATCAAGGCCGGCCGATATCTCTGTGATGAAATCGGGAGCCGTCTGACCTCGCTCATCGGCTTCTCGACAATCTATGACGATACCGACGCGATCCATCCGACTCGTGGACAAAGACTGACTTTGTCCGAGGATTTTGCGGGGCTTGGCGGTAACGTCCGTTACATCCGCTCATCAGTCAATGCGACCAAGTACCACAGTCTCGGTGCGTGGGTGCTCTCGGTTCATGGCGAAGGCGGCTATATCGCGCCATTGCAGAGCGCGCCGGGACCAGGACGCGATGCGATCCGCCTGACCGACCGCTTCTTCGACCCGGGCATCCGCGGCTTCGATATTCGCGGAATCGGTCCGCGCGTGGTGAGATTGCCGTACAACAGCGATGGAACTTTGGCGGCTCTGGACATCAACAAAGACGTGACGGACGCGATCGGCGGGCGTGCCTATTACATGGGCAGGGTAGAGATGGAGTTCCCGGTGAGCTCGGGACTCAAGAGCATGGGCCTGAGGCCATCAGCCTATATCGACGTCGGTTCGCTCTGGGACGTCGCCAAGCCGCAGCTCATCGATGCCCGCTATATTTGCGGACCTACGGCAGCGAACACGACTGACCTGACATCATTCCCGAGCCCGGTCGCGGACTGCAGCGTCGATACCAACGGAGTCGCTCACGTGCCGGCAAATTTCCAGTCGAGCCCCGGCTTCAAGGAAGTGTTCCTCGGCAACTCCCCGAGGCCGCGTCTATCGATCGGCATCGGCGTCAACTGGGTATCGCCTTTCGGCCCGCTGCGCCTCGATCTCGCCAAGGCAATTCTAAAACAAAAGGGTGACGACACCAAATTGTTCACATTCAACGTAGGAACCCAATTCTGATGAAGACACTACTCATTACTGCTTCATTCGCTGCTTCAGCGCTTGTGCCGTCGGTGGCTCACGCTCAGGCGATTCCGGCGGCCGTTGTCGCGGTCGTCGATCTCGACAAGGTCACCAACGACTGCAATGCCTGCAAGGCTGCGAAGGCGGCGCTCAACGCGCAGGTCGCCGGTCTTCAGAGCCGCGAGAAGGCTTTGGCCGAGCCCATTCAGGCCGAACAAAAATCCATTCAGGCCGAAATCAATGCACTGAAGGGCAAGGAGCCCGATGCGGCCCTTAAGGCCCGCGCGCAGGCGTGGCAGACGAAGGCCCAGCAGGCCGACCAAGAACTCCAGCGTCAGCAGGAACAGATCAAGGCCAACAGCCTCTACATTAACAAGCAGATCGCGGACAAGCTCGGCCCGATCTACTCGCAGGTCATGCAGCGGCGTGGCGCGAACCTGATGGTCGAGGTGGGTCAGACGCTTGCTACCGGCGCAACCCTCGATGTCACCAACGACGTCCTGGCGGCGCTCAATTCGGCGCTGCCGTCGATCTCGACGACCGCACCGGCGGCGCCGCGCACGAGCGCACCGCAGGGTCGCTAAAACTTGAACGAACAATCGGCTGGCGCCGTCATCGGTCCGCTTGACATCAAGCGGGTGATGGCGGCGCTGCCGCACCGCTATCCGATGCTGCTGGTCGACCGGGTCGAGAGCCTCGATCCGGACAAGGGCATCGTCGCGATCAAGGCGGTGACCATCAACGAGCCCTTTTTTCAGGGCCATTTCCCGGCGCGGCCGATCATGCCGGGAGTGCTGATCGTCGAGGCTCTGGCGCAGGCAGCGGGCGTTCTCGCAGTCGAGGCGCTCGGGCTCGCCGGCTCGGGCAAGCTCGTCTATTTCATGGCGATTGATGGGGCGAAGTTTCGCATGCCGGTTGAGCCCGGCGTGCTGATGAAGCTCGAGGTCGAGTTCGTTCAGAAGCGCTCGACCGTGTGCAAGTTCACGGGACGAGCGACGATCGACGGAAAAATCGCCGCGGAGGCGAATTTCACCGCGATGATCGCCGACCCGCCATCCGCCTGAACGTCAGCGACTCGCCAGCCGAAATCCTAAGAACAATCCGCGTCCTTCGGTGTGGTAACCGGCCGAATCCTCATAATGTGAATTGAGCAGGTTCGACCCGCGCACATAGAACTCGACGTTCTGTCGGACGGCATAAGCGATCCGGGCACCGGCCAGCCAATAGGAATGGAGCCGGACGGTCTCGAACGGGTAGTTGTCCGATGTGTCCAGATGCGTTCCGACATAGGCGACCGATGCGCCATAGCTCCATCGGCCGATCGAACCGTTAGCCGCGACAGAGCCGCTGTGCTTGGGGCGGCGCAGCTCCGTGACCTGAGTACCGCTCAAACTGCCAGGTTGGGTCGCATGAAGGAAGGCATAGTTGGCACTCAAGCGCAGCCTGTCGTTGATCCGCCATCCGGCTTGCGCCTCGACGCCCCAGCGTTGGCTGACGTCCTGGCGGTTCACAGTGGTTTGGAGAAATGTGGCCGGATCCGTCACATCCACGATTTCGTCATGAAGGCGTTGTCGGTACCCGGTCAGCGCCGCATCGAACGGCCCTTGGCGATAGCGAATGCCTGCTTCGAAACCCCGGGAGCTTTCGGGCTTTAGCGAGGGATTACCGACGAAATTGCCTGGAAAGAATCCGTAAAGATCGAAGAAAGTGGGCTGCGAAATTCCTTCGGCATAAGCGCCAGTCAAAGCGAAGCCGCCGCCGAGGTTGCCGAGCAGCGAAGCGCGGACGCTGGTCGCGTCCCTGAACCGGTTGAACATGTCGCGGCGGACCGCAATGTCGCTGGTGAACGCTGCAGTCGACGCGCGCCACTCGGCTGTGAGCGCATTGTGATCGCGCGAGCGATCCTGATTGGTGAGGCCGCCGTAGACCGTATCGCGCGCTTTGAAGGTCTCCCGCTCCGCCTCGGCTGCGACGATCAACCGATGTTGGATCGCTCCGGTCGAAAATCGGCGCTCCATCTGCGCGTCGAGGGTCCGCCGGGTCCCGCTCGTCCGATTGAGCGGAGTGTCGGCAAGAAAATTGCGGTTCGAAGAACCGAGCAGCGATGCGCTCAGATACCCGCTCCACGCTGAACTATTGTTTCCGAACTCGGACCAGAGCCGGGCCGCAGCCAGCCGGTTCCGGCTATTGTCGAGCGTGTCCTCGTGGACGAAGGTCACTGGATCGTAGCCGTCGAAGTCGCTCCGCCCGGTCAAGGCGAGCGCAGAGGCGCCGAGGCGTACCCATGGGCTGACCGCGAAGGTGGCGCGAAGTCGGCCCGAGAGATTGTGATAGCCGTCCTTGTCGCCGCCGGGCGCCCCGAAGCTGTCGATGCCGGTCGCGCGCTGCCACCCGAGCGCTCCCGAGATGCTGGCGCGATCGCTCTTCACGGCGGCGGAGGCGCTTGCGCGCACGAAACCGAACGATCCTCCTTCGGCGGAGGCGCTGTAACCGCGCGCGTCGTCGAGGCCGTTGATGGCAATCACGCCGCCGATCGCGTCCGAACCCCACAAGGCTGATTGAGGACCGCGAATGACCTCGATTCGCGAGGCCAGATCGGCGTTCAGCAACTCGAACCGCGGTTCGTCGCCCGCGGCGGGGTCATTGATCTTTATCCCGTCGACGAACAGCAAAGTGTGGTTCGCCTCCGCTCCGCGAATGCGCACTTCAGTCAGCGATCCGGCCGGTCCGATCGTGGTTATGGCCGCCGACGGGGTCAACCGGAGCAGACTGGCGACCAGCGGCTCGTCAAGGCGCTCGATCTCCTGGCTGTCGATGATGGTGACGCTCGCGGGCACATCGGCGGCGCTCTCGGGCGCGAGCGAGGCAGTGATTACGATCTGGTCGGTGTCTGCCGGCAGTGCTTGCATGGAATCCTCCTTTTGACGAACATGTCGTCACGGAGGGATGCGCAGCCGGAGGGCAGCGGTACCCACGCCCCACGGCTGGACCCGGCCGGGAAACGGACGACGGACCAAGGCAGGTTCCTGACTTCGCCGAGAGCTTCGACGTTCACAGTTGCGGGCACAGCGCCGGAATTTCACCGGCTTCCCTTTGAACCGCCCCCTGTCCGACTTGCGTCGGTGAGCGGCACCCTGGTCGGCGGCATTGCTAGGCGGGGCGCCGAGAGGCTGTCAAATTTCCATTTGCAGCGCTATCACTGCTCCATGACTGTCAATCATAGCCGCCTTGCCGCTCTCATCGGCGCGATCCTGGCTGCAGCCGCGCTGCGCCTGGTGCCGCATCCACCGAACTTTTCCCCAATCGATGCGATGGCGCTGTTCAGTGGTGCCTTTCTCAGCCGCCGCGCGCTGGCCTTTACCGCGCCCCTGGGCGCGATGCTGCTGAGCGACGCCTTTCTCGGCTTCTATTCCGGCGTGTGGGTTACCTATATCGGGATCGCGGCGGTCGTGCTGATCGGTTGGGTGGCGCTGCAACGGCGTTCAGCGTTACGCATCGGCCTTGCCGCAATCGCGAGCTCGGCGGTTTTCTTCCTGATCAGCAATTTCGGCACGTGGGCGCTAAGCGGAATGTACGCACACGATCTCGTCGGCCTCGGCGCCTGCTACGTCGCCGCCATCCCGTTCTTTCAGAACACGGTTGCGGGCGACCTGTTCTACGTGGTGCTCCTGTTCGGCGGCTTTGCACTTGCGGAGCATCTTGCGCCGCGGCTCAGGGCAGGGGAGACGCAGCCCGCCTGAGGTCGCGTTCGGTTGCAACTTCGGTTCTCGCCCTGTAGAGGCGCCGCTCAACTTGCTGTCGCTGGTCGGAAACCAGCGGCTAACCCAAGGAAAAACTGATGAAGTCCGGTACTCACCCCGACTACCACATGATCAACGTCGAAATGACCGACGGCACCAAGTTCCAGACGCGCTCTACCTGGGGCAAGGAAGGCGATACGCTGCACCTCGACATCGATCCGAAGGTTCACCCGGCCTGGGTTGGCGGTACGCGCCAGGTCCAGGAAGGCGGCCAGGTCGCCCGCTTCAACAAGCGCTTTGGCGGTCTCACCCTCGGCAAAAAGTGACGAACACAGATTCGTCATCCCGGACTTGATCCGGGATCCAGTCCGATGAATCTCCGTGATGCGCCGACGCTCGAAACCGAGCATTTGATCCTGCGCGCGTTCCGCATCGCTGACCTCGATGCCCATGCGGCGACGCTGGGCAACGAGGAGGTCATGCGCCACATCGGCGGCACGCCGATTAATCGCGAGGATTCCTGGCGCCGGCTGCTGATGGGAGTAGGAATGTGGTCGCTGATCGGGATGGGTCCGTGGGCGGTCGAGCTCAAGGCCGACGAGCGGATGGTCGGGCTTTGCGGCTTCTTTCAGTTCAATCGCGACATGATCCCGTCGATCGTCGGGGAGCCTGAAATGGGGTGGATCTTCGATCCTTCGGTTCACGGGCAGGGGGTTGCGTTCGAGGCGTGCAGTGCGGCCCTGGTGTGGGCGGAGCGAGAGATCGGCGCTTCATCCTACCCGGCAATCATCGATCTCGAAAATATCCCGTCGATGAAGTTGGCCGAGCGTCTCGGTTTCGTCCGGCTCGCCGATGCGACCTATCGCGATTCGCGGATGGCGTTCTTCCGCCGACCCGGAAAGCTCCCCCGCTAAAAGGCGCTCAATCCGGTAATCGCGCGTCCCATGATCAGCGCGTGCACGTCATGCGTGCCCTCGTATGTATTGACCGTTTCGAGGTTCGCCGCGTGGCGCATCACCTGGAACTCTGCCGAAATGCCGTTGCCGCCATGCATGTCGCGCGCAGTACGCGCGATCTCCAGCGCCTTGCCGCAATTGTTACGCTTGATGAGGCTGATCGTCTCGGGGACGAGCTCGCCCGCTTCCAGGCGGCGGCCGACGCGCAACGCAGCCTGCAACCCCAGCGTGATCTCGGTCGCCATGTTGGCGAGCTTCAGTTGCACGAGCTGGTTGGCGGCAAGCGGCTTGTCGAACTGCTTGCGGTCGAGCGTGTACTGGCGCGCGGCGTGGTAGCAGGCCTCGGCCGCGCCCATTGAACCCCAGGCGATGCCGTAGCGCGCGCGGTTTAGGCAGCCGAACGGACCCTTAAGGCCTTCGACGTTAGGCAGGAGCGCGTCCTCGCCAACCTCGACCTGGTCCATCACCACCTCGCCGGTGACCGAGGCGCGAAGCGAGAGCTTCTCCTTGATCTTCGGCGCGCTCAGCCCCTTCGCGCCCTTTTCGAGAACGAAGCCGCGGATCTTCCCGTTGTGTGCGTCGGATTTTGCCCAGACGACGAACACGTCGGCGATTGGCGAATTGGTGATCCACATCTTACTGCCCGAGAGCAGGTAACCGCCCTGGACCTTTTGAGCACGGGTGCGCATGCTGCCCGGATCGGAGCCGGCGTCCGGCTCGGTTAGACCGAAGCAGCCGACGATCTCGCCGGTCGCAAGCCGAGGCAGGTATTTTTGCCGCTGCTCCTCGGTGCCGTAGGCATAGATCGGATACATGACGAGGCTCGACTGGACCGACATGGCCGAGCGGTAGCCGCTATCCACCCGCTCGACGGCGCGGGCGATCAGGCCGTAGCTCACATAACCGAGGCCTGCGCCGCCATATTCATTCGGAATGGTGGCTCCGAGCAGCCCCAGTTCCCCCATTTCGCTCAGGATCTCTCGATCGAAGCGCTCGTCGAGATAGGCGGACGTGACTCTTGGAAGCAGTTTGTCCTGCGCATAGCCCTCGGCTGTGTCGCGAACCAGCCGCTCCTCATCGGTGAGCTGATGGTTGAGATCGAAAGGATCCTGCCAATCAAATGGCAGGATGGCTGGCTCGGCCACTGCTAAGACCCCGCGTTGGATGAAATCGCCGGGGCTTTAGCGGGGCGGCGTCGCGTCCGCCACCCCGCAGTGTCGATGGACTAGCGGCGCTTGGCAAACATTTTGCGATCCACGATCTCGCTGACGGGCGGCAACTCTTTTTGCCCGACGACGGTGGCGCGGACGAACTCCGGCGTAATGCCGAGCGCCTTCAATTCGACAAGCTTGTCGACCGGCAGATTGCGATAGCCGATGCGATCGAATCCCTGGATGTAGTCGGGCGTGATGCCGAGCGCCCTCATCTGGACCAGCCCGTCGCTCGGAACGTTCGCATAGCCGATGCGGACGAAACCACCGATCCACTCCGGCGTGATGCCCAACGCTTTGAAAGCGATGAGCTTCTGCAGGTTGCCGGGTCGATAGCCGGCGCGCGCGAGGTCGGCGATGTATTGACCGTCGGCGTGCAACGCCGAGAGCGCCACCAGATTGTTGATGGTCGGGGTGGGATAATGGGCGTTCACCAGGGCATCGATCAACCCGCGATTGGCATTGACCGCCATCATCGCCAGGGCCTGTTCACGCGTCGGTTGCCCGATGCCGCGGCTGATCAGCAGGTGCGTGAATCCCGGGTCCGCAGTGAACCGACAGTTGCCAGAGGCGAAGTCGTTGCCGCCGCTGCCGGCACAATCCACGCGACCGGCGTCCCGGATTATGGCGAAGCGAAGCGGTCGCGTGCCGGAAGCGTGAAAGGAGGACACCTCCATGCCGATCAGGTCCGACGGCATGAATGCGGTCGACCAATTATCATGGTCTCGTTCGCTACTCTGATCATGGAAGGTGGCGTGAATCTGTCCGGAATTCGAACGCTCCGGCTGGAGTCTGAACGAGATCAGGTCAGAGGATTGCGCGAGGCATGCGGAGGACACGCTGAGTGCGGCGAAGATTACGGCGGCGATCAAGGCAACAAAGCGGTTCATCGATCTTCTCCTTTTCCATTTTGAGGGCAAAGTTCGCCCGTCCGCCTCTGGCGAGGCGTTCAATTCACTTCAGTTCGAAATCGGTTGCTTGTCTGTTCGCCAGGTCAGTTTCGAGGCGGCCGCGGGGGGGATGGCGGCACGGGCGGCGCGCGCCCGACCATCGACTTAAGAGCCGTGAAGTCCTGCAGGTCTCCGTCGTAACCGTTTGCGCGCATCTCGCGGATATACGCTCCGGTCACTCCCATTGCGCGAGCGCCGGTCAGATCACTGAGATCGGCATTGTCGAAGCCGGCAGCCCGCATTTCGCGGATGTAGTTGCCGTCGACGCCGACAGCCTTCGCTCCCGCGATATCGCTCGCATCGAAATCGCGAACGCCGGCGGCATATAGCGCCCGAACATAGTCCGGAGTTACTCCCAACGCCTTCACGCCCATGAGGTCGTCGGCATCCGCATCACGAAGCTCGGGCGCTGCGGCACGCATTGCGGCGACATATTCCGGACTCACTCCGACTGCTTTCATCGCGATGGCGTTGTCGATCGCACTGTTCTTCTTGTCGGTACGCGCGACGCCGGGGATATCGTCGCCTGCGTCGGCATAGGACACCGCCGTGGCGCCGTTCGAAGCGACCGCGACCACCTTGCGGCGGCCATTCGAGTCCGGCGGATAGACGGTGACGGACGCGCCATTGGGCGCTCGGGAGACAGTCACTCCATTTACGGTGCGAACACTGGCTCCGTTCGGGGCAACTGCCTCGAAGGTGCCGCTGTCGTCGTCGACGCTGACCCGCGGCGCGACCGCTGCGACCGCAGTGGTGACCGACGTCGTCACGCCCTTGGCAATGATGCTCGGCAGATCGGTCGGTTCGTCGTGCGCGGGATAATATGGGGCCGGTTCGCTCGCCGCGAGCCTGGTGGACGCGAGCTTCGCCGTTTTGGAACCCGCGGGAGTCAGTGTCACCGCGGCGAGCGGAGCCGCAACCAGGACGGCGCCTGTGAAGACTCCGATGGCGAAGGATCGTGCCACCGGCCCACGCTCGGACCTCCCATCGAGAACTCGCGCCACCCGGCGGGCGAGCGAGCTCTTCGACGGTGCGACACCATGGGCACCGAGCAGTAGGCCCGGGCACTCGTGACGGGCGACCCCGACCAGCAGCTGGGCATAATCGGTATCGACAATGTCGGCCGCGAGCACGCTGTCATCGGCGGCTTCCTCACGCAGCTGGTGCGCCTCGCGGGCGAGCATCCAGACCAGCGGGTTGAACCAGAACAGCGCCGTTGCGAATCGGGCGAGAAGCAGCTTGATCCAGTCCATGCGGGCAACGTGGGCCAGCTCGTGGGCAATGATCGCCTCGGCTTCATCGGCGGCATCGACCGCGCGCTTGTTGAGCACGATTACCGGGCGCACGAGGCCCCAGCTGATCGGCGACGCGAGCTCGTCGCTGGTGAGCAAGGCCGTGCCGTGCTTGAACCCCATCCGGCGCTGCGCCCTGGCAAGCGCGCTCAGCCAGTGCCCGTCCACCAGCACGTCGGCGCGGGCCTGGAGCGCAACCAGACGGACCAGCGCCAGGAACGTGATGAGGAGCAGGATAGCGGCGGGAACGGCATAAACGACTGTGGCGGTTGCCGATGGCGAAAGTGACAAGGTCGAGGTCGCGGGCTTTGCTGCGGCATGCTGCACCGGGACAGCAAGCACCGCCGGAGCGGGGATCGCGGGAGCTGCCCGGACGATCGGCGCTGAGGCCCTGGTCGTGCCGAGCAGGGCAGGGGCTTCGACGTTCACCGTCGGGAGCACCAGCGGCGCCAGGCCGACGATCACCAGCGCGAGCAGGCCGGTATGCGCCACCCACGAGCGCTCCGCCGCCGAACGCGACTTCATCAGCCGAAGGAGGCCGAGCGTCAGCCCGGTGACCAGGACCGATTTCAGGGCAATTCCGATAAGGACGTGCATCACTGTCCTCCCTTTGCCTTGCGCGCGCGGGCGATCATCTGTTCGAGCTGATCCAACTCGTCTTCCTTGAGCTTGTCGGACATGCCGAGCAGCGCGCTCGCGGCGCTCGCCGGCGAACCGTTGAAAAATGTCTTCACGATTTCGCTCAAAGCCGATTTCTTGGCGACCGTGTCCGAAACCGTCGGGCTGTAGAGATAACCCCGGTCCGATTCGCTCCGCTGGACGAAGCCCTTGTCCTCGAGCCGCTTGAGCATCGCGCGGACGGCCGAACCGCTGAGCTGTACGGGCAGCGCCTCGCAGATGTCAGAGACGAGCAGGGGACCTCTTTGGTAGAGAATGTCCACGATCTGGCGTTCACGCGGCGGCAACTTGCTGAGCATTCCAAAATCCCTTCCAGGCGCGGCAGACTCGTCGCGCTACATTTGCAGCGTGCTACATTTGTAGCGTGAATGCAAGGGGAAATTTTAGCTCTGGCGGAGAGGGTGGGATTCGAACCCACGGTGGGCGTGAACCCACGGCGGTTTTCAAGACCGCTGCCTTAAGCCACTCGGCCACCTCTCCTGGTCGAAATTCTTGTCGGAGCGAGAGGGATGATTTGCAAGAGCATCCGGCCACTTCCCGTTAATCGGTCCGGCGGGATGATGTCGAGCCAGGCTGTGCACCGCACGCGATGAACGAAGCTGGTCGCTCACCCGTTTTGCACCTTAGCCTCGGCAGTGTTGAGGAGGGTGCGTTGGGAATCATCGGGTGGGGGATAGTCGGCACGATTGCGGCATCGCTGAGCTCTGCCAGTGTTTCCGGGCAGGACGCCCAGGGCGACGCCTGGGACGGCTATAAGGTTCGCCTCGAATATCTCGCCCGGCAGCAGGGCGTCCGCGAGGCGACGATCCAGGCCAATGTTCCCCGCCTGACCAAAAACGACCAGGTGATCGAGCTCGAGCGCACCGAGCCGGTTGCCCGCACGAGTAACGGAGTAGTCGGCGCGCTCGAACCCTATCTTCGTTCGCACGTCACCGGATCGCTGATCCGACGCGGACGCGAGAATTATTCCGCGAATTACAGCGCGCTCAGCAGGATTGAGGCACGGTACGGTGTCGATCCCGCAGTGCTGATGGCGATCTGGGGTCTCGAAACCAGCTACGGCACCGTGACCGGCCGAACGGACCTCCTGCAGGCGCTTGCGAGCCTCGGCTATTACGGCCGACGCCGCGAGTTCTTCGAAAGCGAGTTTGTCGCTGCGTTGAAGCTGATCGACGAAGGCGTCCCGCGCTGGCGACTTAAGGGCAGCTGGGCAGGTGCAACCGGTTACCCGCAGTTCATGCCTTCGGTGGCGCTTCGGCTACGCGCCGACGGCGATGGGGACGGCTATGCCGACATCTGGGCCAACGAGCTTGATGGACTGGCATCGATCGCCTCTTACCTCCGCGATGCGGGCTGGAAGCCGAACGTCACGTGGGGAATTCCGGTTCGGACCCCGGCAAATCTCAATCGTGCTGCAATCGTCAGCAGGACGACGGCTCCGCGCTGCCCCCAGGTCTATCGCCGGCAGAGCCGCTGGCTGACAATGCGCGAGTGGCGCGCGCTCGGAGTCACGCCGCTTGGCCGTTCGATGCCGGATAGTGAAATGGCCAGCCTGATCGAACCCGACGGGCCCGACCGGACCGCCTATCTGCTGACGTCGAACTATCGCGCGATCCTCGACTACAATTGTTCCAATTTCTACGCGATTTCCGTCGGAGTTCTGGCGGACGCGATTGCTCGGCGATAGACAGTTCCGGCCACCACCTGAATCGGGGAAGTTTTCAAGCCTCATGCCGCGCATCATCCTTCTCGCCACCGCCGCTTCCGTCCTCCTCGCCAGCGCGGCACCCGCAGCGGCGCCGCAGTTCGATACGCCGGCGAAGGTTGCCTATCTCTACGACGTCAATTCGGGCGCGGTGCTCTATGCGAAGAACCCCGACGTCCACATGCCGCCCGCGTCGCTCGCGAAGATGATGACCACGCTGGTGGCGTTCACGCTGATCGACAAGGGCCAGCTGTCACCGGGCAAGATGTGCACCGTCAGACCTGAAACCTGGCAGAAATGGCATGGACCGCAGGCGGGCTCGACCATGTTCCTCAGCCCCAACGAGCAGGTCAGCGTCGAAAATCTGCTCAAGGGAATCGTCACCCTGTCGGGCAACGACGCCTCGGTCGTGCTGGCCGAATGCATCGCCGGGACGGAGCAGGCCTTTACCGACCAGATGAACGAGCTGGCCAAGAGGATCGGCGTCACCAACAGCCATTTCGGCACGGCGAACGGCTGGCCCGACAACGGCGTGACCTATGTGACCGCCCGCGATCTCGCAACGATCGCCAAGGCAACGATCGAACGGCATCCGAAGCTGTACAAGCAATATTATTCGCTCCCCAACTTCACTTGGGGAAAGACGATGGGCGGCAATGCGATCACCCAGGAGAATCGCGACCCGATTCTCGGCCGTGTGCCGGGGGCCGACGGCTTGAAGACCGGCCATACCGACGAGGCAGGATATGGCTTTACCGGCTCGGCCGAGCAGAATGGCCGACGCCTGATCGAGGTGCTCGCCGGAATGTCGAGCTGGAACCAGCGCGTACAGGAATCCACCCGATTGATCGAATGGGGATTCAACGCCTGGACCGACAAGCCGCTGTTCAAGTCCGGAGCCAAGGTCGGATCGGCCCGGGTTCAGATGGGCAGCTCGAGCGAAGTCCCGCTGGTCGCCCCACGCGATCTCGCGGTGAGCGTGCCCGCCGGCCTCTCGACCGGCACGACGAGCATGAAGATCCGCTATGACGGTCCGCTGATGGCGCCGATCGCGAAGGGACAGGAGGTCGCCCAGCTGATCGTCACTACCGGCGACACGCCGCCGCAGGTCGTGCCGCTGGTCGCCGGCGAGGACGTCGGCCGCGCCGGCTTCTTCGGCCGGATGTGGCTCGGGCTCAAGTCGCTGTTCGGAATGGCGTGACAATGACTGTGCTCCTGCGAAGGCAGGAGCCCAGACTCTTCTCTTTACGGGCTGGACCCCTGCCTTCGCAGGGGTACTAAGGCTCCATGCGCGGCAAATTCATCAGCCTCGAAGGCGGGGAGGGGGTTGGCAAGTCGACGCAGGTCCAAGCTCTCGCTTCAGCGCTCCGCGAGGGAGGTATTGACGTCATCATCACCCGCGAGCCCGGTGGAAGCGAAGGGGCCGAGCGGATTCGCGAGCTGCTGCTGAACGGAACGGAGGATCGTTGGGGCGCCGAAGCGGAAGCGCTCCTGTTTGCTGCCGCGCGTGCCGACCATGTGGCAAAGACCATTCGACCTTCGCTTGAACAAGGCCGCTGGGTGCTGTCGGACCGGTTCGTCGACAGCTCGCTCGCTTACCAGGGCGGCGCCGGCGGGCTCGGCATCGAAGCGGTGCGGGCAATCAATGCCTTCGGCATCGCTGACGCTTTCCCGGACCGCACCTTGGTCCTGACGCTCAGCGAAGGCGCGGAGCGGGCGCGAGCGAGGGACGATGGCGGAAGCGACCGCATCGGCGGACGACCGGACGACTATCACCGCAAAGTCGACGCCGCGTTCCACATCATCGCAGCAGAGGAACCGGGCCGGGTCACGCTGATCGATGCGTCAGGGTCGACCAATGCAGTGACGGCGCGCCTCGTCGAGGCCATCAAGGACCTGCTGCCGTGATTCTGGGCCAGCAGAGGGCCGTCGACGCGTTCGCGAGCGCCTGGGCGTCGCGCAAGCTTCATCACGCCTGGCTGTTCGCCGGTCCGAAGGGAGTGGGGAAGGCGAGTTTCGCCAAGGCAGCGGCCCGCCGCGTGCTCGCGGAGGCTGTCGGCCCGCCGGTTGATCTGCCGGGAATCGCCACCAACGACGACCATCCGATCGTGAAGCTCGTCGAAGCGGGGAGCCATCCCGACATGCGTTGGCTCCAGCGCATTGAAAACCCGAAGGCGAAAACCCCGGGCACGCTTTATAAGAACATTATCGTCGAGCAGATCCGCGGGCTGGGCGAGTTCATGGCGATGACCGCGGCCCTCTCGGCATGGCGCGTGGCCGTCATCGACACGATCGATGAGCTCGAATCCTCGGGTGCCAATGCGCTTCTCAAGATGCTCGAGGAGCCGCCCGCGAACACGCTCTTCTTCCTCGTCAGCCATGCGCCAGGACGCCTCCTTCCGACGATCCGATCGCGCTGCCGTCGGCTCGATTTCACCAACCTAGGCACTGACGCCATGACGTCACTCCTCGAAATGCATGCGCCTGCGCTCGCACCAGCACAACGTCAGGGGATCATCTCGATGTCGAACGGCTCTGCGGGCCGAGCACTCGCTTTCGCCAAGCTGGACCTGGCCAAGCTAGAGGGCACGGCAGTGGCGATCCTGCGCGAAGGCGATCCCACCAACGCGCGTCGGTCCGAGCTTGCGCTGGAGCTGGGACGAAAGGGTGCGGCCGACCGTTACGCCGCCTTCCTGGAGCTTGCACCGTCCCTGATCGCGCGCGAAGCGAGGAACTTGCGAGGGGCATCGCTGGAACGGGCTCTCGGCGCCTACGAAAAGGCGCGAGAGCTTGCCGCTGTCGCGCCGCGCGTCGCGCTCGACCCCTCAGCGACCATCTTCCAGATCGGCGGAATCCTCGCGGAAGCTTCGCTCGTCACTTCCTTGAAGCGATAGGGGCGCGCGGCTAGGGCGG
>JBQCCG010000140.1:0-4143 GCA_051962455.1 Sphingomicrobium sp.
GAGTGGTCACCGGCCAGCGGCTCTATCAGCTGATCCGGCAAAAAGGTGCCGTCGAGGACCGCACCTTCACGATCGAGTTCCTCGATCCCGGAGTCGAGGCCTTCTCCTTCACCTTCGGCTAGTCGAGGGTGGTGCGGTACTGCCTCACGGCAAGCGCCGCGACGATCAGCATGAACAGGGTCAGCGCTCCGAGGCTCTCGAGCGAGCCCGAGATGCCGACGCCCTTGAGCATGGCGCCGCGCACCACGCGCAGCATATGGGTGACCGGCACGATGGTGCCGATCCACTGCGCCCACACCGGCATTCCGCGGAACGGAAAGAGGAAGCCCGAGAGCAGGATCGATGGAAGGAAATAGAAGAAGGCCATCTGCATCGCCTGCAGCTGGTTGCGCGCGACGGTCGACACGAGAAAGCCGAGGCTGAGGCTGCCGACGATGAACAGGAACAGGCCGAGCACCAGCGCTCCCCACCCCCCGGCTAGCGGGACCCCGAACAGAATGCGGGCCATGGCGATGATCAACGTCGCCTGGACGACCCCGATCAGCACGTAGGGCGTCAGCTTGCCGATCATCACTTCCAAGGGCTTCAGCGGGGTCGCGAGCAACGTCTCCATGGTGCCGCGCTCCGCCTCGCGGGTCATGCCGAGCGCGGTCATGATCACGAGAGTCATCGAGAGGATCGTTCCGAGGAGGCCGGGGACGATGTTGTAGGACGTGATCGATTCCGGGTTGTAGCGGCGCTGGACGATAACTTGGAATGGCGCGGTAACGGCCGCGCGGCTGGCGAGCGGGCCTTTGAGGTCGTGCATCAGCGCATAGCTCGGCAGGGCGGCGAGTGCGGCGACTCCGCTGGCGGTCGCTGTCGGATCGGACGCGTCGGCTTCAACGAGGATTTGCGGATCCTCGCCGCGAACGACCCGGCGCGTGAAGTCGCCCGGGATGGTGACCGCAAACAACACCGAACCATGGTCGAACAAACGGTCTAGCTCCGCGGGCGTCCTCACCGTCTGGACGATATCGAAATATTGGCTGTTCTGAAGGCTCGCGATGACCGACCGGGAGAGATTACCCTGGTCCTGGACCAGCACGGCGGTCGGCAAATGCTTGGGATCGGTGTTGATCGCATAGCCGAATAGCAAGAGCTGCATGATGGGGATTCCGAGGATCATCGCGAAGGTCAGCCGATCGCGGCGAAGCTGACGGAACTCCTTGGTCAGCACCGCGAGGATGCGGGAAAGGGACAGACCCATCACGGTCTGTTTCTTTCCCGCATCGAGGCCGACAGGCCCATCACGCCGCCTGCTCGGTGCCGTCGTTCCGGACGCGCCGCATCAGGTGAATGAAGACGTCCTCGAGGCTCGGCTGGACCTCGGTCCAGCGCCATGGGTCGTGGCGAAACGGCTCAATCGCTTGTTCGAGCGCCTTCCGGTCCGTCCCGCTGACGTGGAGCGCCGATCCGAACGGCGACACCATCTCGATTCCGGGCTTGCCGGTGAGCTCGCGAGCGAGGCGGTCGGCGCGCGGCCCGTTGGCTTCGAAGGTGACCAAGTGCGAATCCCGGATCAGCTCGTCGGCGGTGCCGCGGGCGATCAGGTCGCCGTTGAAGATGTAAGCGATGTCGTGGCAGCGCTCGGCCTCGTCCATGTAGTGGGTCGAAACCAGCACGGTGATGCCGCTTTCGGCGAGCGAATGGATTTCGTCCCAGAAATCGCGGCGGGCTTGCGGGTCTACGCCCGCGGTCGGCTCATCGAGCAGCAGGAGCTTGGGTTCATGAAGGGTGGCGGCGGCGAGCGCCAGCCGCTGCTTCCAGCCACCCGACAACTGCCCCGCGAGCTGGTTGCGGCGGTTCTGCAGCCCAAGCTTGTCGAGCGCCCGATCAACGCGGCCATGGATGTCATCGAGGCTGTAGACCCGGGCGATGAAGGTCAGATTCTCCTCGATCGTCAGGTCTTCGTAAAGCGAGAAGCGCTGGGTCATGTAGCCGGTCTGGCGCTTGATCGCCTCGGCCTCGCTCGGGAAATCGAAGCCGAGCACCTGTCCTTGGCCGCTGTCGGGCGTCAGCAAGCCGCACAGCATCCGCAGGGTGGTGGTCTTTCCCGACCCGTTCGGCCCGAGGAAGCCGGTGATATGGCCCTGCTCCACCTGGAGCGCGACGTCGTTGACGACCCGGTGCCCCGAGAAGCTCTTGCTCAGGTTGGAAACGTCGATCGCAAGGGTCACGGTAGCGGCCCGACCTCGACCGGCAGGCCCGGATTAAGGCGCTGCGGATTGGTCGGATAAGCCTCGACCATGAACACCAGCCGGTCGCGGCTCTCGCGGCTGAAGATGATCGGCGGAGTGAATTCCGGATCGGGGCTGACGTAGCCAATGCGGGCCGTCAGTCCGCCGGCGCAACCGTCGCAGGAGAAATGGACCGATTGCCCGGGGCGGTAATGAGAGACGTTCGCCTCGGGGACGAAGAAGCGCACCTTCACCTTGCCGTCGGGGATGAGGCTCAGCACCGGCTGGTTCGCGGCGACCCACTCGCCGACCTGATAATAGACCTGCTGAACGCGCCCCTGCGCCGGCGCAGTCGGCGATAACTGTGCGACCTGGATCTGGACGCTGCGCTGGCCCCCCGCGGCCTGGCGAGTCTGCGCCTGCGCCTTGGCGATGTCCGCTTGCCGAGCATCGGCCGTCTTCTGCGCGGCAACGACATTGGCGTTGGCTTCGCGCAAGGACGCGCGCGCCTGGTCGAGGTCCTTGCCGGCGACGGCGGCCGGGTCTTCGCGCTTGACGCCCTCCAGCCGTGCGAGGTCCTGCCGCGCCCGTTCGGCGGTCGCGCGAGCGGCCGCGACCTGTGCCTCTGCCTGCCGGAGATTGGCCTCAGCCGACGAGACCTGCGTCTGATTGGCAGTGACATTCGCCGCCGCCTGCTCCCCCTGCGCTTCGAGCGTCGCCGGAGCGATGCTGAAGAGCGCTTGCCCGGGCGAGACTCGCTGGCCGTCGACGACCGACACCGACTGAACCGTTCCCGAGACCGGCGCTGCGAGATTGAGATCGTCGCCGACGATATAACCCGAGAGATAATCGCGCCTCGGCGACGCGCCGAGCCACCGCCACGCAATTATGCCGACCACGACAACCAACAGAATGATCAGCAACGGGCGAAGTCGGTTCATTGCTGGGCGCCTCCTTGCGCCAATTCCGGCCAGCCGCCGCCGAGCGCCTTGAACAAAGCGACGGTGTCGCGCGCCTCGCTGCCGCGCGCTTCGATCAGCTGACTTTCGAGCGAGATTCGGTTCGCCTGCGCCTGAAGCACGTCGGAATAAGTGACGAGTCCGCCCTTGTAGCGATCGCGGGCGATCTGCTCCGCGCGTGCGGCGGAGTTGTGCGCGCTTTCGAGAGCCGCGACCCGGCTCCGCTCGTTGTCGATATTGCCGAGCGCATCCTCGACGTCCTTCAGCGCCGTCAGGATCGTCTTGCGATACGCGATCAGCGCCTGTTGCTGGACCGCCTTGGTGGCTTCAATGTTCGCTCGAGTCTTGCCGCCGTTGAAGATCGGCCAGTCGAGCGCCGCGCTCGCGGTGTAGCTTCGGCTGCCCCATTCCAGCAGCGAGGCCAGAGCAGTGCTGATCAGGGCGGGAGCAGCGGTGAGCGAGAATTTCGGATAGAGATCGGCCGTGGCCACACCGATGTCGGCGGTCGCGGCGTGAAGATTCTGCTCGGCGGCGCGGATATCGGGGCGACGGCGGAGCAGGTCGGAGGGGAGTCCAGTCGGCACCGCGGGAGCGGAGGGCATGCCGGCGGTCGGTGACAGTTCGACCACGAGCGCTTCAGGCGCTTCGCCGGTCAGCACACCGAGCGCGTGGATTTGCGCATCGGCCTGGGCTTTCAGCGGCGGGATGGCACCTTCGGCGGTCCTGAGCTCCGACTCCTGCTGAGCGAGGTCCTCGCCGGTGACGAGCCCACCGCGTGCCCGTGCGGCCACCAGGCCAACGAACCTTTGCTGTCGCGTGACCTCAGCCTCGGCGGTCGCGATCCGCTGCTGGAGCGTACGCAGCGCCAGATAGGCATCGGCGACCTCGGCGGCGGCGATGACCTGGGAATCCCGCCGGTTCCAGATCGCCGCGCCGGTACGCGCCCGCGCCGCCTCGACCGAACG
>JBQCCG010000141.1:0-28910 GCA_051962455.1 Sphingomicrobium sp.
CTGACCGGTTTCCGCCTGCGGGACGGCTACGGTCACCTGACCGTTCTTCCCGATCTTGATGAAATTGCCGAACGCCTGCTCGCCGCGGTTGACGTCGAGATCGCTGCCGAGATGATGAGGCCAAAGGGCGAAGGCGACGACAAGACCGACGCCGGCCCCGCCTCCGATCAGCACTGTCCGGCGATCGACCTTCAACTGAGGAACTGCGCCTTGAGCGCCCGGCGGTCGATCTTGCCCGTGCCGAGCTTGGGCAGCGGCTCGGCCGAGATGATGATCCGCTCCGGGATCTTGAACCTGGCGAGCCTCCCGTCGAGGAAGGCGCGCAGCTCCTCCTCGCCGAACCGCTCTCCGTTCTTCAGATGGATGACGGCGATCGGTACTTCTCCGAGGCGGTCGTCAGGCGCTCCGAAGACCGCGACTTCGGCGACGGATGGGCAGGCGTAGCATTCGGCCTCGACCTCGGCCGACGAGATATTCTCGCCGCCGCGGATGATGATTTCTTTCTTGCGGTCGACGATGAAGAGATAGCCGTCCTCGTCGACATAGCCGACGTCGCCGGTGCGCAGCCATCCGTCGCTGGTGAACGCCTCCTCGGTCGCCGCCGGGTTGCGCCAATAGCCCTTGATGTTGGCGGCGCTTCGAAAAGCGATTTCGCCGACATCGCCTGCGGGGAGTTGCCGGTCGCCTGCGCCGAGGATCGCGAGCTCCATGATCGGCTTTTGCGCCCGTCCGGTGGACGCGGGCTTGGCGGCATAATTGCCCCAGTAATTGGCGCAGCCCGCCGCGTTCGTTTCGGTGAGCCCATAGCCGAGCGCCGGCTGCGCATTCGGGAACTCCTGCCGCAGTCGCTCGACGTGACTCACCGGCCGGGGCGCGCCACCGGCAGTGATGTCCGTCAGCGAGCCCAAGTCATATTTGTCCCGTTCCGGATGGTTCATGAGCTCGAGGCTCATCGTCGGCACCCCGACGAAATAGGTGATCTTCTCCTTTTCGATCAGCCGCAGCGCGTCGGTCGCATCCCATTTGGGCATGATCACCAGGCAGCGGCCGATGACGAAGCTGTTGAGCATCACCGGGACCTCGCCGGTGACGTGGAACAGCGGAACGCTGAGAAGCGTGCGAGACTGCGCGGTCGGCGCTCGCCCGTCCTGCGTCAAAATTCCCAGCAGAACGGCAAGCCCGGTCGCATAGGCATAGGTCGCCGTGGTCACCGAGCGATGCGTCGAAAGCGCTCCCTTGGACTCGCCGGTCGAACCCGATGTGAACAGGATCGTCGCGTCATCGTCGGGCGTGATGGCGGGCAGAGCGGTGGTCTGATCTGCTCCTTCAATGAGGGACGCAATTGCCTGGTCGACCGGTTGCTCAACCGATAGGCTGACCGTCTCGAACCGCCCGCAGCGTTCGGCGATGCGCTTGCCCCGCGCCGCGTCGGCGATGATCAGCTTCGGCTTCGTCAGCCGGATCGCATGCTCCATCTCATGCGCTTCCCACCAGCCGTTGAGCAACGTCGCGATCCCTCCGGCCTTGAGGATGGCCATGTAGACCACGATCCATGCCGCACAGTTGCGCATCGCGATTGCAACGCGGTCGCCCTTGGCAATCCCGCGTGCCGCAAGCCCATGCGCCAGCCGCTCCGAAATCCGGTCCAGGTCGGCGAAGCTCAACCGCTCCTCGCCGGAGACCACTGCCTCCGCTTCGCCATGAAGCACGCAGAATGCCCGGAAGAAGTCGGGGAGGGTCGCCGGCAGCTTGGCCACGATCGCTCGACCCCGCTCGTCGCGGCTCATTTCGAGCCTGCCGCCCGGGCCGGTGACCTTCACCAGCTCCTCGTCAAATCGCCGGTCGAGCTCGCTCAGCATTGATCGCCCTGCGTTTCCTTTGCCTTTCCAATTGCCCGCCTTATGAGGCGCTGAACATTCAGGGGGAAGCCCTTGCAAGCCGACCAATACCCAGGGTTCACGAAGTTCACCGACCTCGGTCTGTCGCCGGTCGCGTTGCACATCGGTCCGTTCGACCTTCGCTGGTACAGCCTTGCCTATCTGGCGGGCATCTTCATCGGCTATTGGTACCTGCTCAAGCTGCTCAAGCAGCCGGGCGCCCCGCTCGCCCGCCGCCATGCCGACGATCTCGTTTTCTACGCCGCGCTCGGAGTGATCCTCGGCGGCCGGCTGGGTTACGTCCTGTTCTACAATCTCGGCGAATATTTGAGGCATCCGATCGAGATATTGAAGCTGTGGGACGGCGGAATGTCGTTCCACGGCGGCGTTATCGGCACGTCGCTCGGCATCATCTACTTCGCGCACAAGGAGAAGCTCTCCTGGCTCCGGATCCATGATTATGTTGCTTGCTGCGCGCCCGTCGGGCTTTTCCTCGGCCGCTGCGCCAACTTCGTGAACCAGGAGCTGTGGGGCGCGCCGACGACCGTGCCCTGGGCGATCCGCTTTCAGGAAGTGAATGCCTATGGGCAGCTCGTGCTCGGTCCGCCGCGCCATCCGAGCCAGCTCTACGAAGCCTTCCTTGAAGGCATCGTCCTCTTCTGCATCCTCGCCTTCATGTTCTGGAAGACCAAGGCGCGCTACGAACCCGGCAAGCTCGTCGGCGCGTTCATCTTCTTCTACGGAATCTTCCGCTTTGGCGTCGAATTCATCCGCGAGCCCGACGCTCAGTTCGCCGGAACGATGTTCCAGAAGGCCGGCCTCCACATGGGCCAGTGGTTGTCGATTCCGCTGATCCTCGGCGGCCTCTATCTGATGTTCACCGCGAAGAAGCGCCGGGTCCGCGTCGAGCCAACCGCAGGGACCGCTAGCGTTGCTTGAATATTCCCCTCCCTTCTAGGGAGGGGTTAGGGGTGGGTATGTATTTGCGTGCTGCGATATTCGACCCACGCCCAGCCCCTCCCTGCCAGGGAGGGGAGGATTGACGCCGCTCGAGCGTGCGCTCCGCGAGCGGATTGAGGCGGAGGGTCCGATCACCGTCGAAGCCTATATGGAAGCCTGCAACGCTTATTATTACGCGACGCGCGATCCGCTGGGCGCGCGGGGCGATTTTACCACCGCGCCGGAGATCAGTCAGATGTTCGGCGAAATGGTGGGCGCGGCCCTCGCCGATTGCTGGAAGCGCGCGGGAGCGCCCGCGGACGCAATCTATGCCGAGCTCGGACCGGGGAGGGGAACGCTCGCCGCCGATGCGCTGCGCGTGCTCCGCGCTGCAGGTTTCGTGGGTGAGGTCCATCTGGTCGAGACCAGCCCCGTGCTTCGCGATAGGCAGGCCGAAGCGATGTCAGGCGCTATATGGCACGACAGCGTCAACGATCTTCCCGCGAGGCCGCTCCTGCTCGTCGCCAACGAATTCCTCGACGCGCTTCCGATCCGGCAGCATGTCGCCGGCGTCGAGCGCCAGGTGATGATCGCGGGCGGAGGTCTGGCCTTCGATCGTGACGGTGAGATCGTCGAGACCTCGCCAGCCCGCGATGAAGCTGTCGCCGCCATCGCGATTTGCATCGCGGCCAAGGGCGGGGTCGCTCTGTTCATCGACTACGGCCATGAGCGCAGCGGCCCGGGCGACACGCTGCAGGCCGTGCGCGGGCATGGCTTCGCGCCCGTGCTGAGCAATCTGGGGGAGCAGGATTTGACCGCGCACGTCGATTTCGAAGCCGTCGCGGAAGCCGCGCGCGATGCGGGCGCTGCGGTGACGCGCGTGGTGCGACAGGGTGAATGGCTGAAACGCCTCGGCATCGAGGCGCGCGCGCAGGAGCTGATCCGCGCCAACCCGGAGCGCGCCGCTGATGTGCGGTCCTCGCTCGACCGGCTCACTTCGCGCGATCGGATGGGCGAGCTCTTCAAGGTGATTGCCGTCCACTCGCCGGATTGGCCGGCGCCGGCGGGGTTCGAATGATCCGCAATGCGACGGCGGCCGATCTTCCGGCGATCGACCGTATCTTCCGCCAGAGCTTCTGCGACACGTTTGCGCATCTCTACAGCGCCGATGACCTCGCCGCCTTTCTATCCCGGTTCACTCCTGAGGCGTGGACCGAGGAGTTCGCCGATCCGCGCTACCGCTTTCGCGTCGCTGAGGTGGATCGCGACATTGTCGGTTACGTGAAGCTCGGCCCATCCGCCCTGCCGATTGAAACGAGCGCACGCGCCGTCGAGCTTCGTCAGATTTACGTGCTGAAGGAGCACCACGGCAGTGGGATCGCCGCCGCGCTCACCGACTGGGCGATCGAGCAGGCGCGCGCGGATGGCTTCGAGGAGCTGTACCTCACCGTGTACGTCGACAATCACCGCGCGAAGCGATTTTACGACCGCTATGGATTCGAGCCGGCCGGCCGCTACGACTTCATGGTCGGAAATCACGCGGACGAAGACATCATTATGCGGAAGGTCTTGTGAGCGACATCGAGGTCAACCGCGCCATCAGCCTCGGCCAGCTTCCGCACGGTTTCCTCGGCCGGCGCGGCGGCATTTCCGTCGGAGTGTGCGCAGGGCTCAACGTCGGCTTCGGAAGCCATGATGACCGCGAGGCGATCGGGGGCAACCGCCGGCTCGCCGTCGCCGCGCTGCTTCCGGAGGCCGAGCTCGCGACCGTCCACCAGATCCATTCGCCGGAGGTGGTCGTCGCCAACCGCGCCTGGCCGCAGGACCAGCGCCCCCGGGCCGATGCGATGGTCACCGATACGCCCAACCTGCTCCTCGGAATCCTGACCGCCGACTGCGCGCCCGTATTGTTTGCTGATCATCGCGCAGTGGTTGTGGGTGCAGCCCACGCCGGATGGCGCGGAGCGCTCGCCGGAGTCACCGATGCGACGATCGCGGCGATGGAGCGGCTCGGAGCGCGCCGGGAGAACATCCATGCCGCGGTCGGTCCGTGCATCGCGCAGCCGTCCTACGAGGTCGACGAGGCGTTCCGCGCGCGATTCCTGGAGGACGATGCCGACAACGCCCGCTTCTTCATCATCGGTCAGTCGGGCAAGCCGCACTTCGACCTCGAAGCCTATGTCGTCCATCGCCTGATCGCCGCGGGAATCGACGAGGTCGAAGCGCTCAATCTCGACACCTATTCCAACACTGAACGTTTCTTCAGCTATCGCCGCTCGACGCACCAGCGCCAGGCCGATTACGGACGTCAGCTGAGCGCGATCGCCATCCCCGGCTGACGACAAGCTGGGCTTATCGGCCGGGCTCGCGCATCCGATTGGCTTGGGCCGAGTCTTGGCGCTAAGGCCGCCTCCGACAAGGAGACCAGATTTGCCTACCGAACGTGAAATCGCGGCCGACAGTTCTCACCAGCGCGCGCCGCGCCCATCGCCGACCCAGATCGGGAATCGCAAGCTGAGCGCCCAGACTTTGATGCTCGGCTACGGCTTCGATCCGGAGCTCAGCGAAGGATCCTTGAAGCCGCCGATCTTCCTGACCTCCACCTTTGCCTTCGAAAGCGCGGCGGCGGGCAAGCGCTTTTTCGAGGGCGTCACCGGCAAGCGTCCGGGCGGCGCCGAAGGCCTCATCTATTCTCGCTTCAACGGCCCCAACCAGGAGATTCTGGAGGATCGGCTCGCTCTGTGGGAGGACGCCGACGATTCGCTCGCTTTCTCCAGTGGGATGTCGGCGATCACCACGCTGCTGATGACATTCGTTCGGCCCGGCGATTGCGTCGTCCATTCGGGCCCGCTCTACGCGGCGACCGAATCGCTCATCGCCAAGATCTTCGGCCAGTTCGGGGTTTCGTGGGTCGACTTCCCGTCAGGCGCGACGCGCGAGGAGATCGACGCCGCGATCGCCAAGGGCAAGGAGAAGGGGCGCGTCAGCCTCGTCTACCTCGAAAGCCCGGCCAACCCGACCAACCAGCTGGTCGACGTCGAGGCGGTGCGCGGGGCGGTCGACGCGGCTTTCGCCGAGGACCAGCGCCCGCCGATCGCGATCGACAACACCTTTCTCGGGCCGCTGTGGGCCAAGCCGCTCAGCAACGGCGCGGACCTGTCGGTCTACAGCCTGACCAAATATGTCGGCGGGCATAGCGATCTCGTCGCGGGCGGGCTCGTCGGCGGCCGCGACCTGATCAACCAGGTGCGGATGATGCGCAACACGATCGGGACGATCTGCGACCCGAACACCGCCTGGATGCTCCTGCGCAGTCTGGAAACATTGGAAATGCGGATGAGCCGCGCGGGCGAGAATGCGGCCAACGTGTGCGACTTCCTCCGCAGCCACCCCAAGGTCGAGAAGATCGGCTATCTCGGCTTCCTCGAAGAGGGTTCGCGCCAGGCGGACATCTTCAAGCGTCATTGCACCGGCGCCGGCTCGACCTTCTCGCTCTATTTGAAGGGCGGCGAGAAGGAGGCGTTCGCCTTCCTCGACGCGCTCCAGATCGCCAATCTCGCGGTCAGCCTCGGCGGCACCGAGACTCTGGCGAGCGCACCCGCGGCGATGACCCACCTGTCGGTGCCCGACGAGCGCAAGAAGCAGCTCGACATCACCCCGAACCTGGTGCGGATCTCGATCGGCTGCGAGAACGCCGACGACCTGATCGCCGATTTTTCCAATGCTCTGAACGCCGTGTGACAATCTCCCCTCCCTGGAAGGGAGGGGTAAGGGGTGGGTGCGCGAAGCGCGCTTTGCTATGCCTACACAATGTCTCGGCGCGTTGAATTGAGAATGACCGAGCGCGCTCGTGCGCTGCGTACTACCGCGACGCGCGAAGAACGAAAGATTTGGGAACTGCTGTCGCGCTATCGGCCAAAGTTCACGAGGCAGCTGCCAGTTGGCCCGTACGTGGTGGATTTCGCCTGCCGACAAGCCAAGCTGGTCGTCGAGATCGACGGGGGTCAGCACGCCGAATCCGCGCACGACGCAGCCCGTGATCGGTGGCTGTCGGAACAGGGCTGGACGGTCCTTCGCGTGTGGAACAACGATGTGCGCAACAATCCGATCGGAGCAGTCGAGGCGATCCTTGCACGCGCCGCCGAGTGCCTCGGCGGCACCCACCCCCAGCCCCTCCCTTCCAGAGAGGGGAGAATACGCCAGCCGATTGCCTAGCCCATGCCCCAGTTCCTCAAAGCTGAGCGAAACAACGGCGGTGTTCTCCGCCTGACGCTCAACAACCCGCCGGCCAACGCGCTGTCGATTGCGGTGCTGGAAGCGCTGCAGGCGGAGCTGGACGCCGCCCGGGACGACTCCGCTGTCCGCGTCATCGTAATCGCTGCCGCCGGCAAGCTGTTCTCCGCCGGGCACGACTTGAAGGAAATGACGGCGCACCGCTCCGATGCCGACCGGGGCAAGGCGTTCTTCGAGCGCACCTTCGCGCTCTGTTCCCGGCTGATGCAGTCGATCGTCGAGCACCCCAAGCCCGTCATCGCCGAAGTCGATGGAATCGCGACCGCCGCCGGTTGCCAGCTGGTCGCCTCGTGCGATCTCGCCGTCGCCTCGGAGCGGTCGAGGTTCGGCGTGAACGGCATCGACGTCGGCCTGTTCTGCTCGACCCCGGCCGTCGCGCTGACCCGCAACATTGCCGTCAAGCGCGCTATGGAAATGCTGCTCACCGGCGAGATGATCGACGCCGTCACCGCGCTCGAATTCGGCCTCGTGAACCGCGTTGTCGCGAGCGAACGTCTGACTGATGCCGTCAATGAAATCGCTGCGACCATCGCCGCCAAGTCACCGGTTGCGGTGAAGCTCGGCAAGAAGGCGGTGCGCGAGCAGGCGGCCCTTTGCCTTGCCGACGCCTACGAATGCGCCTCGCGCGTGATGGTCGAGAACATGCTCGCCGCCGACGCCGAGGAGGGCATCAACGCTTTCTTCGAAAAGCGCGAGCCGAGCTGGCGTGAGGAATGATCGCCTAATGTCAGCTTTGGCCGGAAAACGGACATTTGACGAGTGCGATGAACGGCGCGAGATTTGTCGAAGGTAAAATGGTCGCAGGGTGTTCGTGTGAGTTTCTTCCTTCCAGTCCTTCTCGCAGCTTTAGGACTAGCCGTTGGGGACACCCCCTTGTCGTCTCCTGCTCTAGTTCGCTGCGACGCTCCGGGAGGCCATTTCCGCCTCATCAGACTGA
The DNA here is from genome assembly GCA_051962455.1 of Sphingomicrobium sp. Lineage (GTDB taxonomy): Bacteria > Pseudomonadota > Alphaproteobacteria > Sphingomonadales > Sphingomonadaceae > Sphingomicrobium. Next base: position 8,047 of record JBQCCG010000141.1, read on the forward strand.
TCGGAGCAACTCGCGACTTGAGCGCTCGCGTCCGAGTGCTGGGCGAGGAGCCGGGAACGAAACTTGTCGGCTCTTGGGCTCCGGCAGCGGGTTTGCTGTTTGTCCTTCCCAAGAAGAATGAGACCGCCGGTATCCAAGTCTACATAAATCCGTACGAGCCGGAGAGCTTAAAGGTCGCGCTGCGCCAACCAGGCTTCAATGGAGGGACCATAAATTTCGCGAGCGCACCAGCTAACGCAACTCTCTCCATTACAGCCCGGCTGGAAAACGGTCGATTGACCACCACTGCAGACGGGATCGCGCAGACTGCGAAAGTGAATGACAAGGTAGTCACCGCCGCAGTGTTAATGTGCTCGTCCGGTTCTTTTGAATTTATGCTCGATAGAGGAGTTCAGAGCGATCCCACCAACGAGCAGCAATCATACGATCCCTGGGGCCAAGACAAGAAATAGGATTGCAGCTCGGTACGATTCTCTAATGTCCGCAATGGGTCGAAAGCTGCCGTTAGCTCCAATCCTCGATCGCCCAGCCGCGCTGTTCCGCCAGCCGCCTGAGCTTGCGATGCGGGTTCACGGCGACGGCCTCGTCCGCCCATTCGAATGCCGGACGATCCGAAACATGGTCAGAATAGAAGCGCACATGCCCATGCGCGCCCTTGAGCCCTGACTTCTCGACCCACTCGGCGATCATCCTGAGCTTGGCCGGGCCATAGCAATTTTCGCCGGCGATCTTCGCGTGGACCCGTTCGTCGAGACCGATCACCGAGCCGGTGCCGATCACGTCGTCGAAGCCCAAGCGCTCGGCGATCGCGTCGGCGTAGAGCCGGTACGACGCGGTCGCGAGCACCAGCCGCCGCCCCTCAGCCTTGTCGCGAGCGATGGCCTTCCGCGCACCTGCGCGGATGTTCGTCGCGACTTGCTTGTTGGCAAAGCTCTCGACCAAAAGCTGGAGATCGCGCGGGTGGATCTTGGCCCCGAGCAGCAGCCGATGGTTGATCTCCTTCAGCTTCGCCCGGTCGATCAGCCGCGCGACATAGGCGAGCATCGATCCGGCGACGAGCGGAAGGAACAGCAGCCGCCACGGCGCGCGCCGCATTGCACAGTGCAGCAGGAACGGTGTGTAGGTCGCGTGCCGCGTCACCGTCCGGTCCATGTCGTAAATCGCGAGATTGGTCACTCGCGGCCGTCTCCCGAACCGTTCGTGTCGAGCGAAGTCGAGACACGCGCGTCCCTCGACTGCGCTCGGGACGAACGGGACTGTGGCTGTTCACCCGCCAGAATCGCCTCGGCGAGCATGTGGTCGGCGCGCTTGTCGACGTCGATGCCCGCGACCGGGTTGCTCAATTGCACTGCAGTCACGCTCAGGCCGAGCTTGCGGCCGAGACGGCGCAACGCCTGGTCGATGCTGATCAGCCGAAGCAGCGAGCCGAGCAGCACGAATGGCCCCACGATCGAGATGACTCGCCAGCCCTTCTTGCGCTCGCTCTCCACCGAGCGCCACAATTCGACGGCCGCCGCGGCCTTGGGCGATCCGAGCGCGAAGAGATTTGCGCCGGTGTAGGCGCCGCCTCGAAATTTCAACCACGTGCGCTGGGCGACCGGAAACCGGTCCGACAAATGTTTGCGTTCGACCACGCCGATGCTGATGTCCCCCTCGGCATAGGCGCAGAATTCGTCGATCGTCTCGACGTCCAGCAGCGCATGATCGGCGGTGGTGATCAGCAGCGGCCATTTCGTCCGCTTGTCGAGGCACAGCTCGAGCATGGTCGTCGCGATGGTCGCTTCCGACTTGCGCAGCTCGATGTGTGGATCATCGGGGAGCACCTCCGCGATCCGGTCGGGAGACTGGCTCAAGACGATGACGTGGCCGATGTCCTCCGCTTCGAGCAGCGCGCGCACGGGTCTCCTCACCATCGGCTCGCCCGCGACGGGGATCAGCGCCTTCAGATCCGTTCCGAAGCTCTCCGCGAACGCATCCCGCCCGGGCCGCGATCCGGCGAGCACCACGGCCGTATATTTCATGCTTCGAGCCAGGAAACCACCGGCTCGCCGCGTGCCTTGCGCTCGGTCATCTGCGCCAGGCGAACCGCGTGAAAGAGCAGGCTGATGAGCGTCCACCAGGCGACCAGCTCCAGGCCCAGATCCGGGCGCTGGAACAGAAGGCACACGACCAGGATCACCATGTTCGGGTTGCGGCGCGCGGTGATCAGCCGGAACTTGCTGTCGAGCGGCCGCCAGACATGGATGTGCATGCCATTGAAGCGCTTGATCGAAATACCCTCGATCAGCCGCTGTGCGACGTAGCCGCCGACGATCACGCCCAGCACCATGGTCGCCGTCAGGGGCATCAGCGGCCGGCCGTAATGGACCAGGCCGCGCTCCCACGCCCACCACCAAAAGGGCGGGTGGATGAGGTCGATTCCGTGGTCGAACACGTTGCCCCATTTCGAAGACGAGCCGGTCACCCGGGCGAGCTTCCCGTCGACCGTGTCGAGCACCATGAAGATGAACCCCGACAGCACGCCGAGCCAATAATCACCGATCCAGAACAGCCAGAAGGCGAGCACGCACAGCACCGCCCCGACCAGAGTCACGAAATTTGGGCTGAGGCCCGCACGCGCCGCCCACCGCGTGAGATAGAATGCAGGCTTGCGCCAGAGATAGAGCGTCAGGGCGTCGGTGACCCCCTTATAGGCAGCGTCATATGCCGCGCGCTCGACCGGCTCGGGATTGTCGGGATCGAGCTGCATCACGAACGGCCGCTCGCGCTTCCTCAATTCGGCGTAATTCAGCTCGGCGGTCTCAGCGGCAAGTAGCTCGTAGCCGCTGACGACCTGATGATCCTCGAGGCCCGCGGCGGCTGCGGCAGGGTTCGCGTCGGCCGCGACATGCGCCATCACCGGTTCGCCATCGAGCGTCAGTATCGTGTTCGGGCGCGTCGCCATCGTCCTCAGCCAAGCCGGGTCCCAGCCGTAGCGCATGCTCGCGAGCAGCACCGGCCGTCCCGGCTCTGGGCCGTCGGCGCATTCGAACCCGGCGTTCGCCGCCAGCCGGCACGCGCGGTCGCGCGCATCCATCCCGAACGGGCGCGCGTCATTCTTGCCCACCGGCACGAACAGCAGTGGAGGGTCGCTCCCCATCAGCGCCGCATAAAGGGGCGCGACTCGGCAGGGAAGAGCATGTGATTTCGACCCGCTTGCCCGGAGCAGCCATTTCGCGCACAAACCCGCCGCTCATGGCCGAGATCACGGAGCAGGACACGGATCAACGGCACGGCTCGGTCTACCGGGTCGCGGGGCCGATCACCATCACTCGGGCGGCCACCACCCAGCGAGAAATCGACTCCTTGCCCGACCCCCTGACGATCGATCTCAGCCAGATCGACCGGATGGACACGGTCGGCGCTTGGATCATCTACCGCGCGGTGCGCGATCGCGGCGCCAAGGTCATCGGCGCCAGCCGCGACGAGGTCAGCCTGTTGAAGCAGGTCGGCGAGTTCGACGTCCCGACCCGCGTCACTCCCGACGAGCCGCATAATTTCGTCGCGGGCGTGCGCGAGCTGGGGGCGTGGGTTTCCGAAACCGGCACGACCCTGGTTGGACTGCTCGGCTTTTTCGGCTCGACCCTGGTCGGCTTCGGAAACCTCATCCGCCGCCCCAAGAAGTTCCGCCTCAACGCCGTGGTTCAGCGGTTCGACGTTGTCGGGGTCCGCGCCCTCGGCATCATCGCCTTGATGAGCTTCCTCATCGGGATCGTCATCGCCCAGCAGGGATCGGTGCAGCTCGCCCAGTTCGGCGCCGAGGTCTACACGATCAACCTCATCGGCCGGATCACTGTGCGCGAGCTCGGCACGTTGATGACCGCGATCATGGTTGCCGGCCGCTCCGGCTCGGCCTTCGCCGCCCAGCTCGGGACGATGAAGATTACGGAAGAGATCGACGCGATGCGCACCATCGGGGTGTCGCCGATCGAGGCGCTGGTGATTCCGCGCATCATCTCCGCGGTCGTCATGATGCCGCTACTCGCCTTCTGGTCAATGCTGACGGCGTTGATCGGCGGTGGGCTGTTCGTCTGGCTGTCGCTCGGCATCCCGCCGCTCACCTACATCCAGCGTCTGCACGACGTGATCCCGCTCACCGACATGTGGGTCGGAATCATCAAGGCGCCGGTGTTCGGCTTCATCATCGCCCTGGCCGGTTGCTTCCAGGGCATGCTGGTCGAGGGCAACAGCGAGGAGGTCGGTTCCCGCACCACCAACGCGGTCGTCCAGTCGATCTTCCTCGTCATCGTCCTCGACGCGGTGTTTGCGGTCTTCTTCAGCTCGATCGGCTGGGTATGACCGAGATCCCGAAGGAACTGGACCCGACCTTCGTCCCGCCGGGATGTCACCCGATCATCACGGTGCGTGGTCTCGACAATGCGTTCGGCAACCAGGTCATTCACAGGGATTTGAACCTCACCGTCTGCCGCGGCGAGATTCTCGGCGTCGTCGGCGGCTCGGGCACCGGCAAGTCGGTGCTGCTCCGTTCGATCATCGGTCTTCAGACTCCGCAAGCCGGAGAGATCGAGGTCCTCGGCGAGAATATGGTCGGCCGGACCGAGGACGAGGCCAAGAACATCCGCCGCCGCTGGGGGATTCTCTTTCAGAACGGAGCGCTCTTCTCGACGCTCACCGTCGCGGAGAATGTCGAAGTCCCCATTCGCGAATATTTCCCCTACATCCACCCGCCGCTGCTCGACGAGATCGCGTCGTACAAGATCGCGATGGGCGGCCTTCCGCCCGACGCGGGCCCCAAATATCCGTCGGAGCTGTCGGGCGGCATGATCAAGCGGGCCGGTCTCGCCAGAGCGCTCGCGCTCGACCCCGAGCTACTGTTCCTCGATGAGCCGACCGCCGGTCTCGACCCGATCGCCGCCGCCGCGTTCGACGAGCTGATCAAGTCGCTCCAGGAGCGGCTCGACCTCACCGTGTTCCTGATTACCCACGACCTCGATACGCTGCACGCCATCTGCGACCGGATCGCGGTCTTGGCGGATCAGCATGTCGTTGCTGTCGGAACGATCCCGCAACTATTGGCTTTGGACCATCCTTGGATACAAGAGTATTTCAACGGGCCGCGGGGACGCGCCGCGACCGCCAGTTGGAAGGAAGGGGCCGAAGCCTAGTGGAGACGCGGTCCAACTACGTCATGGTCGGCGCGGTGACGGTGGCCCTGCTCATCGGCACCCTGCTGTTCATCGTCTGGCTCGCCGGGCTCTCGGGCAAGGAGACCAAGTGCTACGACATCTACTTCGCGCAGGGTGTCGGCGGCTTGAACAAGGGGTCCAACGTCAGCTTCTCCGGCGTTCCGGTCGGCCAGGTAACGAAGATTTCGCTCCTCCCCAACCGGCCCGAGTTCGTCTGGGTTCGGGTCGAGGTCGATGAGCAGACCCCGGTGCTGCAGGGCACCAGCGCGCAAATCCACGGCGTCGGCTTCACCGGAGTCAGCGAAATCCAGCTCGCTGGCGCCGAGCGTGGGCGTCCGCCGATCGAGCAGGTCGGGCCGCAGGGCTGCCCTGTCATTCCCGCGACCTCCGGCGGAATCAGCGCGCTTCTCAACAGCGCTCCGGAGTTGATCGACCGGATCCAGCGCCTGACCGAGCGCCTGACCGAGCTCCTCTCCGACAAGAACCAGAATTCGATCTCCGACATCCTCGAGAATATCGACGCAACGACGGCGGAGCTGAGGAAGCACGCGCCGGAAATGGGCGACACGATCGCCGAGATCAAAATCGCCTCACACAATGCCGGCGTGGCCGCGAACAACGTCGCCGCGCTCTCCAACAATGCGAACCAGCTCGTGAACGGCCCGGGGCGGCAATCGATCGAGAACCTCAACCAGGCGATCGTCTCGGCCAAGCAGGCGGCCGATAACCTCAACGGAATGATCAGCGACGCGCGCCCCGGCGTCCAGAACTTCAGCAAGGAAACGCTGCCCGAGGCCAACCAGCTGGTGCACGACCTTCGCGACCTGACGCAATCGCTCGAGGCGGTGTCCAGGCGGGTCAATCAGCAGGGGATCGGCGGCGCGCTCGGGCCACAGAAGCTGCCCGACTATAATCCAGGGAAACGCAAATGAGGCTTTTGCTTAGGACCGGCGCGATTTTCCTGGCGATCGGCGTCAGCGGATGCTCGCTGAGCGGACTGCTCGGCGGCGGGAGTTCGAAGGGGCCGGCCACATTGGTGACCCTGACGCCCGAGGCCGCAGCGCCAAGCGAGATCGCGCGGACCGCCGCCGCGGGCCAGGCGGTGACGGTGATGACTCCGACCGTTCCCAAGGAGCTGACCGCCGTCCGAGTCCCGGTCCAGGTCAATTACGTCGACGTGCAATATGTGACGAACGTGCAGCTGCTCGATACGCCCGACCGGCTGTTCCAGAACCTTCTCGAAGAGACGATCCGCCGCACGACTGACCGCGTCGTGCTCGATCCCGGCCAGACCACGCTCGATCCTGGCGTGGTCCTATCGGGGCAGCTCCAGCAGTTCGGCTATAATGCGTCGACCGGGCAGGTCGTGGTCACCTATGACGCGGCGATGGCGACTGCCGGCGGCAAGGGCGTCCAGACCCGCCGCTTCACCGCCAGCGCTCCCGCCGACGGTACCGCGGCGACGGTCCCCGCCGCGCTCAACCGCGCCGCAAACCAGGTCGCGCTCGATGTCGCGAAATGGGTGGGGGGGTAGCTTCGGCTTCCGATCGATTGACTAACAGCCTCAGGGCTGCAGATTCTGGGTCATGACCGACTTCATCGCTTTCTCGCTAGTTCCGATCTTCGCCAAAGCCTGGCTGGCGGCCGGAGCATTGATTCTTGCACTTGAAATTCTCGCGTACGTCCGCGCACGTGGGAAAGTTGCCGGGGCGGAAGGTTTGGACGAGGGCTGCAAATCGCAATGGAACGCCAATTATCCGATGATCAGCTTGGCTGTTTGTTTCCTTGTTGCGGGAGTTGCGTTTTCGGAACTTGCTAAGTCTCGGGCGCAAGGCCCAGAGCTTATCATCGTGCTCTTTGGATCCGTAAATCTGCTTGGTACTATTGTAGCCCTAGTCGTTTTATTGCGTGGCGCACGTTCCGGATCTTAGTCTCGTCAGCTTTCTCCAGACGACCTGCCTGGGTACTAAGCCAAGCTCTTGCTGACCTGCTCGTAGACGTCCTTCGACAGCCCCGGAGTCGCGGTGCTAACTAGGCGATCGGCCGTCTTAGTCTCCCCTCCCTGGAAGGGAGGGGCTGGGGGTGGGTGCCGCCGAGGCAATCGGCGGAGCGCATAAGAGTTGCTTCGGCTACGCTGGTCGGGTTTTCGCGCACGTCATTGTTCCAGACGCGGAAGACCGTCCAGCCCTGGTGTTGCAACCATTGATCTCGCGCTCGGTCGCGCTGGCTTTCGGCGTGTTGCCCGCCATCGATTTCTATCACCAGCTTGGCTCGGCGACAGGCGAAATCCGCGATGTACGGACCGATCGGCAGCTGTCTTGTGAACTTGGGCCGATAGCGGGAGAGCAATTCCCAAATCTTCCGCTCTTCGCGGGTCGCGCCTGAGCGTAGCGCACGAGCTCGTTCGGTCGTGGCCATCTGCACGCGGCGGGACATTGCACAACCGTAGCAGGGCGCGCTTCGCGCACCCACCCCCAACCCCTCCCTTCCAGGGAGGGGAATTAAGCCAAGCTCTTGCTCACCTGCTCGTAGACGTCCTTCGACAGCCCCGGCGTCGCGGCGATCCGCTCGAGCTGCTGGCGCATCATCGCCGCGCGCTTGGGCTCGAACCGCCGCCAACGCCCGAACGGCGGCACCAGCCGCGCCGCGATCTGCGGGTTCAGCTTGTCGGCGGCGATTATCATGTCGGCGAGGAAGGCGTAGCCGCGCCCGTCGGCGGAGTGGAACGCCCAGTGATTGCCGCCGAACATTCCGGCGAGCGAACGCAGCCGGTTCGGGTTGTTCATCGTGAAGTCCGGGTGCCTGGCCAGCTTCAGCACCTGGTCGACCGTGTCCGGCCGCTGCGCCGCGGCCTGAAGCGCGAACCATTTGTCGAGCACCAGCGGGTCGTCGTGGAAGCGCTGGTAGAAAGCGTCGAGGGCTTCCCCGCGCTGCGGCGTTTCCGTCGACACCAGCACGCCCAGCGCGCCCTGCCGGTCGGTCATGTTGTCGGCGCGGTCGAACTGCGCCTTGGCCAGCTCGGCGGCCTTCGCCTCGTTAGCGGCTGACAGCAACCCCAGCGCGACCGTCCTGAGCCGCCGAACGCCCTTCGCCCTGGGCGACAGGTCGTCACCGCTCACGCCATCGCTGCGGTGCGCCGCGAGCAGCTCATCGCCGAGTGCCTGGCCGATCGCCTTGCGCAGCCGGTCCCGCGACGCATGGATCGCGTCTGGATCGACGACGTCCATCCGCTCGGCGATCAGGGTCTCACTCGGCACCAGGATCGCCTCGGCCTTGAATGCCGGGTCGAGCGCGTTGGACTTGAGCGTTGCGCCAATCGCTCGGATCACCGGCTCATAGTCCGGTTGCTCGCCGCGCGCGCCGGCGGTCAGCGCCGCCATCATCAGCTCCTGCATCGCCTCGTAGCGCGCGAACGGATCGGTGTCCGCCTGCGCCAGCCGGTCGAGCTCGTCGGGGCGCCGCTCGGCGGTGACGATCACCGGCGCCGAGAAGTTGCGATTGATCGACAGGAACGGAGTCTCGGTCACGTTCTCGAACGTGAAGCTCTGCTTCGGCTGGTCGAGGATAATCAGCGTCTCCGGACAGATTTGCGCACCGCTCTGCTCGCCGATGATCGCGGTTCTGAGCGGGATCGGCATCGGCTGCTTGTTGGGCTGCCCCGGAGTCGGGTCCTCGTGCTGCTCCAGATGGAGTGTCGTCCGCTTCGCTGCCGAGTCATGCTCGAGCCGCGCACGGATCTTGGGCGTTCCCGCCTGGCTGTACCAGATCTTGAACGGAGTCAGGTCGACTCCGCTGCCGTCCTCCAGCGCCTTCACGAAATCATCGCAGGTTGCCGCTTCGCCATCGTGCCGCTCGAAATAGAGGTCGGTGCCTTTGCGGAATTTCTCCGCCCCCAGCACCGTGTGGAACATGCGGATCAGCTCGGCGCCCTTGTTGTAGACCGTCGCCGTGTAGAAGTTCGAAATCTCGATGTAGCTGTCGGGCCGAACGGGGTGGGCGAGCGGTCCCTGGTCCTCGGGGAATTGCGCCGCTCGTAGCACCCGCACGTCCTCGATCCTTTTGACTGCCGGACTTCCGACATCGGCCGAGAAGCTTTGGTCGCGGAACACCGTGAAGCCCTCTTTGAGGCTCAGCTGGAACCAGTCGCGGCAGGTAACCCGGTCGCCCGACCAGTTGTGGAAATATTCGTGCGCCACGACCCGCGCGATATTGTCGAAATCACCGTCGGTCGCGGTCTCCTGGTCGGCCAGCACATAGGCCGAGTTGAAGATGTTGAGGCTCTTGTTCTCCATCGCCCCCATGTTGAAGTCGCTGACCGCGACGATGTTGAACTGGTCGAGATCGTACTCGCGGCCGTAGACCTCCTCGTCCCACGCCATCGCCTGCTTCAGGCTGTTCATCGCATGCTGCGTCTTCGGAAGGTCCGCTTCGCGCACCCAGATGGCGAGGTCGACCTTGCGCCCGCTCATCGTCGTGAAGCTGTCGCGGTTGGGCTTGAGGTAGCCCGCGACCAGCGCGAACAGATAGCAGGGATTGGGGAAGGGGTCCTCATACTCCGCCCAGTGGCGGCCATCGCCACTTTCGCCCTGCGCCACGCGATTGCCGTTCGACAGCAGGATCGGGAACTCGGCCGCGTCGCCTTCCATTCGCACCGTATATTTCGACAGGACATCGGGCCGGTCGGGGAAGAAAGTGATCCGCCGGAATCCCTCCGCCTCGCACTGGGTGCAGAGCATTCCGTTGGAGGCGTAGAGCCCCATCAGCTTGGTGTTCGCCGCGGGACTGATTTCGACCTCGACGCCGATTTCGTGGCGGTCTCCGGATAACGGGATCACGAGGTCGCCACCATCCATCGTCCAATCGTTCGAGGGAGTACCATCGATCCACACGCCGAGGGGTTTCAGCTCGCCGCCGTTCAGCCGCAGCGGCGCATCCGGCGAACCCTGCGGGTTCCGTTTCACCATCAGCTTCGACTGAACCCGGGTCTTCTCGATTCCGAGGGTGAACTTGAGCGCGATCTCCGGGACCAGCCAGTCGGGCGGGCGGTAATCCTCGCGGCGGATCGTGACATGGGTCGGCGACGGCGGCGCTTCGGGTGCGGTCTCGGCGTCGGGGATGGTGCTGGTGCGGATGTCGGCCATGGCCGGCGACTTAGGCCGCGCGCCCGCGCGTCACAACCCGCGCCGCCCGATGACTCGTGCGCCAAACAGGCGTAGTCGGGCGCCGCTCGGGTGAACCCGCAAAGCGAGCGGAGCGTTGAGTACCGGCCAGATCGAGGAGAAGGTCATGAGCGGCTTCGAGGATATTCGCGAGCATATGGAAGTGATCGGCGCCGACGGCGCGAAGATCGGCACGGTCGATCGGGTCGAAGGGAATCGAATCAAGCTGATCCGCGCCGACAGCGGGATCGGCCACGAGCAGCATCATCATTTCATTCCGCGGGGCCTCGTGGCCGAAGTGGAGGGCGACAGGGTGCGCCTGACCGCGCGCGGCGACGTCGTCGCTGACCTGTTCGAGCAGGAGCAGTCCGGTCATCCGCTCGACGAGACTCATCAGTAGCTTGATCCCGCCGCTCCCTTGCGCTCCAATGCGGCGCGGAGGGGAGTGGAGATGCGAAAGACCCAGTACCTGCTCGGCGCCGCCGCGGCCCTTGCCGCCTGCGGCCAGTCGAGCAACAATTCGGCCGCCAACAATGCGCTCGCCAACACTGCGGCGGTCGAGAAGCCCAAACCCGCCTACTGCTTCTTCAAGGATAGTGAGACCAAGGGCTGGGCCGCGAAGCGCGGCAAGGACGGAAACATCACCGTCACCGGCAAGGCCTACCGCGAGGACTCGCGCTACAAGGCACTGCTCGGGCCGCCGACCGTCAGCGGAACCACCGCCGAGATCGCGCCGACGATCACCGTCAACGACACCGGCTACGGCGCGGTGGACAATTGGTGGGACGTCAGGGCGACGATTCCAGGCAGCGCGGCAGTCGATACGGTTGATGTGAAGTGCGGCGACAAGACGCTCGCCGAGCTGAAGGTCAAAACAAAAGGCTGAGCGACGCTCCCTGGCCTCGGCTCGCCGAAAGAGCCGCCGCGGACCCTTCGATGTTATTGCAAAGCCCCGGCTCGGGGCGCATCCACGCCGCGTGAGTCACAAGGAGAAAGTCGCCAACCCGGACCGGCCTCAACCATGGACGCGGCCCGACGATTACCTGGAAGCCCTGGCGCTGAAGCGCAGCTTCCGCCGCGCCCGTGAGCCTCGCCAGCGGACCGAGCCCGAGCGGCCGCGAATGCTGCTTTCGACCGTTCCGTTCCTGCTGTTGCTCGCCCTGCTTGGCGTGCTGGCGGTCGCGATCATGGTCGTCGCTTACCCGGGGGCCCAGCCGCAAGTCAGGGAGCAGACCGCTACCGCCAAGGAGAAAGGAGTCGCCCAGCGCGGCTGGTTCCAGGAAGCGCAGAAGGAGATGCACCACTAGCGCCGCCGAGCACAGGTGAGCGATTGCGCAGCAATCGAGAGCCAGTGCGTAGAGATGGCGATAGTCGGCCGACGACCGGCGAAGCCGTGTCGATCGACGTCACGGATTCACTCCGTGACGACGGCGCTTGCCTCACATCCGTCGCGCCCTCATGAGCTGACGAATGGCGGAGCCGATCGTCCCGCATTTCTCGGATGCCCTGGTGATCCTCGATTTCTTCGGGATCGCGGTATTCGCCGTCTCGGGCGCGCTGCTCGCCGCCGAGAAGCGCCAGACGCTGGTCACCTTCATCTTTTTCGCGGTCGTGACCGGCGTTGGCGGTGGGACGCTCCGCGACCTTTTGATCGGAGCTCCGGTGTTTTGGGTCCGCACCAACGGAACCCTGCTGATCTGCTTCGGCGCGGCGCTGCTCGTCTGGCTATTCAGCAGACGGCGGTTCAGCGCCAGGGCGCTCGACTGGTTCGATGCCGCCGGATTGGCGGCCTATGCCACCTACGGCTCGGCCAAGGCGCTGGGCTACGGGGTCGCCCCGGTCCCCGCTTTCGCCATGGGGGTGTTGACTGCCTGCTTCGGCGGGATTGTCCGCGACGTGCTCGCCGGTGAGCCGTCGATCCTGATGCGTCCCGAACTGTACGTCACTGCCGCTGCGCTTGCGGCCGGACTGTTCGTCGGGCTGACCCTCGCCGGAGCGCCGATGTTGGTCGCCGCGATCGCGGCCGTGATTGCCGGATTCGTGTTGCGAGGCCTCGCGATCGCCAGAGGATGGAAGCTGCCGGCTTATAAGGATTGATGCACTGCAGCATCGGCTGCATGACTCGGCGATGGACTCCGATTTCTACCGAATCCAGCGCCTGCCGCCCTACGTCTTCGCCGAAGTGAACGCGATGAAGGCCGCGGCCCGTGCACGCGGCGAGGATATCATCGACCTCGGCATGGGCAATCCCGACGGCGCTCCGCCCCAGCACGTGATCGACAAGCTTGCCGAGGTCGCGAACAAGCCGCACGTCCACCGCTATTCCGCCAGCCGCGGTATCCCCGGTCTCAGGAAAGCGCAGGCCGCTTACTACCAACGCCGCTTCGGAGTGACGCTCGACGCCGACAAGGAAGTCATCGTGACCCTTGGATCGAAGGAGGGACTCGCCAACCTCGCCCAGGCGATCACCGCTCCGGGCGACGTGGTGCTCGCGCCCAATCCGTCCTACCCGATTCACAGCTTCGGCTTCATCATCGCCGGCGCCGCGATCCGCTCGATCCCGGCCGCGCCGGGCGACGCCTTCTTCGAGCGGCTGATCAACGCGATGCGCTACACCGTGCCGCGTCCTAAAGTGCTGGTGATCGGCTATCCGTCAAATCCGACCGCTTATGTCGCGGACCTCGCCTTCTACGAGCGGCTGGTAGCCTTCGCTCGCGAGCATGAGCTGATCGTCATCTCCGATCTCGCTTACGCCGAAATCTATTTCGGTGAGACGCCCACGCCATCGATCCTGCAGGTCGAAGGCGCGAAGGACGTCGCCGTCGAGTTCACCTCGATGAGCAAGACTTACTCGATGGCCGGCTGGCGGATCGGCTTCGCCGTCGGCAATGCGCGGCTGATCGAGGCGCTGGCGCGGGTGAAATCCTATCTCGATTATGGCGCGTTCACGCCCGTGCAGGCGGCCGCGGTGGCCGCCCTCAACGGCCCGCAGGATATCGTCGGGCACAACCGCGCGCTGTACCGCAAGCGCCGCGACGTGCTGGTCGAAAGCTTCGGGCGAGCCGGCTGGCCGATCCCGGTTCCGCAGGCCAGCATGTTCGCCTGGGCGCCGATTCCTCAGCGCTTCCACAATCTCGGTTCGATGGAGTTCGCGAAGAAGCTGCTGACCGACGCGCATGTCGCGGTCGCGCCCGGTGTCGGCTTCGGCGAGGAGGGCGAGGGGTTCGTCCGCATCGCGCTCGTCGAGAACGAGCAGCGGCTCCGTCAGGCCGGGCGCGGTGTGAAGAAGATGCTGGCGCCTTAGGAACAGTGCCAAACGAAAAGCCCCCGGTTTCCCGAGGGCTTCTCCTGTTTGGCTCGCGCTTAGCAGCGATAATAGCCGCAATAGCGGTAGCCGTAACGATAGCTGTAGTTCGGATAACTATAATAACTACCGTAGCCGTAGCTCGGGTAGCTATAATAATTGCTGTAGCCGTAGCCGTACGACGGATAGCTGTATCCGTAGCTGGGATAGCCGTAGGCATAACTACCCGCGCTCGCTGCGCCAATCGCGTAACCGAGCACGCCGCCGATAAGCGCGTCGACGATCGCGTTGTTGTTCCGGTCGCGATAGTGATGGCCGTCCCAATAATAATGACGTCCGTGACCGTAGGTGCCGTAGCTGCGGCCGTAATATTGCGCATCGGCGGCAGCCGGGACGCTCAGCGTCGCCAGAGCCGCGCCTGCGAGCAGAATTTTCCTAAACATCACTGACCTCTTCCGTTTTTTTCACTCGTGGTGCTCACGGGTATCAAGTCCGCGCCGTACCTTTCGTTCCGCCTTCGGTGGCGTCAAACGCTCGCTTTAGCCCGTGTTGTCAGGAGGTTAACTTTCGCTCCGATAATTCGGACCTACTTCCCCGTTGCCATTCGCTTCACGCGCCAGCCGTCGCTGGTGCAGGTCCAGGTCGAATCGAAGCTGCCGGCGACGTCATAATCCTTGCCGGCCGGCGTCGTCCCCGTCTGAGCGAAGCGACCGGTCACATGCCAATCGACGCCATCGGGAGCGATATCGCCCACGGTCATTTTTTCCGATTTGACGACCGCGCCCTTGAACGAGCTCAGGAACTTGAAAATTGCCGCTTCGCCCCGGATCGGAGCCGCGCCTGGATTGTCGATGAACCCGTCGGTTCCGAACAAGTGCGCAATTGACGCGCTATCCTGCTCCCGGATCTTCTCCGCGTACGTGGCGACCATTCGGCCGATCGGCATCCCATCACATTGCGGCGTCGAGCTCGCAGCGGCCAAGGCAAGAATCATCATCGCTTTCCCTCTCGCTCAGAACCGCACCGACACTCCGGTGTAGAGCTCGATGCCGGGGGTCTGCTTGTTGAGCCCGAAGTTCGCGCCCCAGTCGAGCTGCAAATCCTTCTTGGGCAGATAGGAGAAGGCGACATCGGCGGAATATTGCCGCCCCGTACCGGCCGGGTCCCAGTCCCACTGGCCCCACAGCTCCGCCGAGACGTTCAGCTTGTCATTGATGGACCCGCCGAGGTTGAACACCTGGCTCATCGCCACGTGATGACCGTGGCCATCCTGGTCGGCGAGCAGATCGAACTCGGGATCGAGCGCCAACGTCAGGCCCGACTTGCCGAGCGTGACCTGGACCGGCGCGAGCAGTCCGCCCTCGACCTTGCCGTTGCCGAGCCGGTGGTTTGCGGTGGGGAGCTTCACGAACGGATCGAGCGCGACCTGCACCGGGGCGCTGTCCGGCGTCAGCTCATATTTGACGCGCAGCAGCGTGTCACCGAAGCTTGAATGATGCTCATGTGCGCCGCCGCCGTGGATGCTCAGCTTCTCGAGCGGCGTCACCCACAGTTCGATGTCGGTATTGCTGCTGACGCCGTATTTGATCGCCGTATTGCCCCAGGTGATTGAATCGGTGGTCACGCCCTCCGACGTGTCACGGCTCCAGTCGACGAGGCCCATCTCGATTTGCCATTTGCCGGCTGGCACTGTGCACGGACCGGTCGATTTGCTCGGGCGATCAGCGCAAATCGGTTGCTCGTCCGCCAGTGCAGCCGAACTCACGGCGATCAGCAATGCCGCAGCAATGGAAATGCGCCCCCGCATTGCGGCTGTTTGGCGGTGTCATCGCGTGGCGTCGATAGGTCCGCCGCCGATTTAATGTGAAAACCCGCGCGCTGCGCCTGAAATCACCGCATCTTCTTTACGCGCTCGTGCTCGCCGCCGCGGCAGTTCTGGAATCAGGCGCCCGGCTGATCTTCGTGAAGCTGCCCGAGCAATCTGTTGAAGACGGCCGCATGGATCGGGCGGACGAATTGCAGGCCTGCCGTTCGTCCCAGCGTCCAGCGGACCCGGGCGCCGATCGGCTCGAGATGCGGCAGGCGCGCGATGATGTCGTCGCCCTCCTCGCACTCCTCGAGCGTCTCGATCCGGCATCCTCCGGATGAAATATTGTCGAGCGGGACCTCGAAGTTCGTACCAGGGATTCGGCGTGCGTGGATTGGCGCGGAGCTGGCGAACCGATCCGACCGGCGGCGCTCCCCTTCTGCGGCCGCGACTGACTCAGGCAATTCCGAGATGATCGGGGTGACGGTCGCACCGAGCCTGGCCGTGGCCTTTGCGGTCGCTTCAGAAAGGGCTTCGGCGATGCTGGCATGAGCACGGCTGGTCACTCGCTGCAGCCGATCGGCCGCGATGTGGGTCTCTAAATACATTGCTCTGCTCCCCGGGCCTCGGGCCCGTTCCAACTGGCGTTCTGAAGTTGAATTTCGCGGCGCGATCCTCGGTCGTTGATGACCAGGAAATAAGGATTCTGGACCGCCGGCGCTCCAAGGTTCGAAAAGGTGCCCCCGCCGTTTTCCTTCGGCACGAATGCCCAGGGTCTGGAAAGCTTGTCCTGCGCGCGCGAGAAGCACTCGGCGAATTGCTGCGTCGACTTCACCGTTTCGAACGCGGTTGGACCAGTTCGCGGCGACCCTGGCGCGGCGGCGATTGCCGCAACGCTGATCAGAGTAACGAAGCCCAAGTCTTTCATACGCCACTCCCGTAACCACGAAATCCGGCATCTCTCTCGGAAGAGACTGGACGCGCGATTTCTTTGGTTACTTGCTCGTTTACTGAGACGGTGCTCGCAAGCGACCTGATCGGACTGCCCCAAAATGAAGCGCTGCGGACGGGCGACTTGATGGAATTCACCAGATTCGGTTGGGTTCCCTCGAGTAAGCGTCGTGGACAGAGACACAAACATTTCAGCCGCCATTGCGCGGTCGCGCCGATTCCGCAGGGCTCAGCGCACGCGCCGCAGGCGCATCGTGCTCGCGGCCTGCGCCAGCGCGTTGGCCGGCTTCCCGCTGTCGCTGTCGCTGTTCGGAGTGAGCAGCTCGGACGTCGTCCATGCGGCAGCCGCCGGAGCGGAAAGCCTCTCGGACCTGCTGGACCAGCGATCGCCCGGCGAGCGCACCGCTGCCCGGCTCACCAAGACCAAGCACGCCAAGGCCTTGACGAAGCACATGGCAAAGGCAGCGCCGCATATTGCGCTTGCGCCGCCGGACAAGCCGAATTTCGACCAGATCGCGGACCTGCTCCAGTCACCGGGTCCGATCGACATCGCGCCTCCATTCGCCGAAATCGCGGCCACCTTCCCTGAACCGGGAATTATTCCGGTTCCTGGCCTCGGTGGCGGCGGCGGCGGCCGCGGTGGAGGCGGCGGTGGTGGTGGTGGCATTATACCGCCCGGCGGCGGGGGGGGCGGGCCTCCTGTGACGATTCCGACTTCCGAGCCTCATACGCCGATTCCGGTGACTCCGCTTCCTGAGCCGGGGACCTGGGCGACGATGCTGCTGGGCTTCGGGCTGCTCGGTTGGCGGCTGAGGCGTCGCGAGCCACATCGCCGCCCCGCAACTTCCGCGATCTAAATTCTTTTAGCTTCTTGCGATGAAGACTTCGTCGCCGACTGCGGCGGCTTCGAAAAGCTTGGCCGCGAAGGCTACGGGCACGCCGATGCAGCCATGGGTTGCATAACCCCAGCGAACATTACTGCCGTGGATCGACACGCCGTCCGCTGTCAGGCGAAGCGTATAGGGCATCGGCGCATTGTCATAGGTCGCGGATCGATGATCCTTGAGCTTCGCCAGGATCGGGAATTTGCCGGTTGGGGTCGGCACGTCGCTGGCGCCATAGAGGATCACGGCCGTCCCGATCTCGTGTCCTGCACGGAACACTGAAATCATCTGCGTCTTGGGTTCGACCCGGATCCAGATCGGTCCAGGCGGCACGCCCTTATCGTCCCAACGATAGTCGCCGTAGGTCATTCGTCCGGGCACGTTGAGGATGGTCTTGATCGGTCGATCGATCAGGCCCTCGGCCAGCGCCTGACGGACCGCGGCTGCCGGAACGGCGATGCGGTCCATCGCCACGGGCGCCTGCGCGACTGGACTCGGAGCCGCTGCCGCACGATCGGGCCGTGAGGCGAGCGACAGGGCGGCGGTCGTTCCGCCGAGCACGAAGAAAGCACTCGCGACAACCATCCGTTTGATCTGGCCGGATTTCGAATGCCGCTGCGGCATCGGCCCGCGCCCTAAGCGACGAAGCGTGCGCCGGCGCGCCCTTCGGCCGACCAGCGGACCTCCGCCTGGACGGCACCGCGCTTGATGATCCTGAGCTCTACCAGCTCGCCGGTCTCGAACGCATCGTCGGAACGGAACTGGCAACCTTCATAGGAAAGCTGCGAGACGAAAACGTCGGAATCGCGCGACTCGCTAAGCGCAAATCCGGGCAGATCGACCGGCCAGCGCTCCGAGCGGGTGACGAATTTCTTGGTGGCCATGTTCACGCCTCTTTCACGGGTCCGCCGCACCTTTATTCCTATCGAGAGCCAAGTGCGCCTCCCGCAATCCGCCTGTCCCAAAAGCGGACGGACTTTGCCCCTCCGGTCCCAGGCGTCGTTCGGCTCCGCGGCGGGAATTTTTCGCACCAGCCGGGCGTCTAACAGGCACCAACCGCGAGATCGGGAGCCATTGGAATTTGACGAGAGCCGGGACTAAGGACGCGTCAATGCTGCGCCATCGGCACCTGATCACCCTCACGCTGATCGCGTGCGCGCTGTTCCTTCGCGCCATGGTGCCCACCGGCTGGATGCCTGCACCCAACGGCGGCCCCTTCGCGGTTGAGCCTTGTCCATCGGCCGGCCCGGCATCGATGATGCACATGGGCGGCGGCGCGGATCATCAGAACGGGCACAAGGCCGATCACGACTGCTTTGCATCCGCGCTTGCCGGTGGGGGGCTGCCGGACGCGCCCCTCGCGCTCGCCGCTCCGGTTCCGCTTACCCTTTCGTTCACGGCGATTCTCGCGCCGAATGGATTGCCGGGAAGCACGACCGCGCTCCCGCCGCCGTCGACTGGACCGCCATTGATCGCCTGATCCGTTCCTCTTTCCCGAACTCATCAGGTGAATATTCATGCTCGCAATCGATGCGCCGCAGCCCGCGCTGCCGCCCGCCATTGTCGTGGTCGGCAGCCGCGAAGCCGCGGAAAAGACGCCCCAAACCAAGGAGAGCGTTGACGCCGCGCAGCTCCGCGCGACCGTCAACCTCCGCAATACCGAAGACGCGCTCCGCTATTTCCCGAGCCTCGTTGTTCGCAAACGCCACGTCGGCGACACTCAGGCGCCGCTTGCGACGCGAACTTCGGGCGTCGGCTCGAGCGCGCGGAGCCTCGTCTACGTGGACGGCGTCCTTCTCTCGGCGCTGATCGGCAACAACAACAATTTCGCCTCTCCCCGCTGGGGCATGGTCGCGCCCGAGGAGATCGAGCGTGTCGACGTGCTCTACGGTCCGTTCTCGGCGCAATATCCGGGCAATTCGATCGGCGCGGTCGTGAACATCACCACGCGGATGCCGGATAAGCTCGAGGCGTCGGCAACACTCGCGGGCAACCTGCAGACCTTCCGCCAGTACGGGACCAGGGGCGACTATCCCGTAGGCCAACTCGCGGCGACGGTCGGCGACCGAAGCGGGCCATTGTCCTGGTTCCTCTCGGCCAATCACACCGACAGCCGAGCCCAGCCGCTCTCCTACGTAACCGTTGTCCAGCCATCCGCCACCTCGTCGGCGGGAACGCCGGTCACCGGCGCGTTCGACAAGCTCAATCGCACCGGGCAGCCGATCTTCGTCGTCGGCGCGGGTGCATTCGAGCATCAGCGGCAGGACAATCTCAAGGCGAAGCTCGCTCTCGATCTGCCGAACGACATCAAGTTCACCTGGCAGACGGGCCTGTTCCTCAACGATACCGACGCGCACGCGCGGACTTATCTCAGGAATTCGGCCGGTGATCCGGTCTATTCGGGTACGGTCAACATCGAGGGCCGTTCGGTGACGATCCCCCCGAGCGCCTTCTCCAACCAGGTTTATCGGTTCGATGAGCGCCATTGGATGCATTCGGCGCGGCTGCAGCAGAACGCCGACACCTTCTTCTGGTCGCTGATCGGGTCGATCTACGATTATGCGACGGACGACCAGCGCATCCCCTCCACGGCCCTCCCGGCTGCCGGGGACGGCGGCCCAGGCTCAATCGTACGGATGAACGGCACCGGCTGGCGAACGCTCGACCTGCATATGTTCACCAAGGCCATTCCGGGTCAGGAGTTGCACGGCGGTGCGCATTATGACGGGTTCACGCTCGACAGCCGCCGCTTCGCAACCGGCGACTGGCTGCACGGCCCGGCCGGTGACCTGACTCAGGAGTCGTTGGGGCATACGCGGACGTTGGCGCTCTGGGCCGAGGATCATGTGATGCTTGCGCCTAAGTTCATGGTCACGTTCGGCGGCCGCTACGAATGGTGGAAGGCGTATGGTGGCCGCAATTTCTCGGCCGCCCCGGCGCTCGATGTCGATCAACCCGTCCGCACCGCTCAGGGCTTCTCGCCCAAGTTCTCCGCCCGGTGGGAACCGGCGCGTCGTTGGTCGGTCGCCCTTTCCGCCGCTCGGGCGCTGCGCTTCCCGACCGTGAGCGAGCTCTACCAGGCGATCTCGACCGGGCCCACGATCACCGTGCCGAATCCCGATCTCAAGCCGGAGAAGGCCAATTCCGCCGAGCTCGCGGTCGAGCGGCGCATCGGCGACGGAAGCGTTCGCCTTTCGCTGTTCCATGAAGTCATCGGCGATGCGCTGATTTCGCAGTCGGCGCCGCTGCCGGGGCAGACCCAGCTGTTCAGCTTCGTCCAGAACATCGGCCGCACGCGGACCAATGGCGCCGAGCTTGTGCTCGAAAAGCGCAACCTCTTCCCGCGCGTCGATGTGAGCGGGAGCTTCACCCTGGCAAACCCGAAGATCGTGTCCGATCCGGTCTTCCCCGCCGCCGAGGGCAAGCTCATTCCGCAAGTCCCGCGACGCAAGGCGACTTTGGTTGCCACCTGGCGCCCGAACGAACGGCTGTCGCTCACGGGGGCCGCGCGCTACTCGAGCCGGATGTTCGGAACGATCGACAACAGCGATCGCATCGGACACACTTGGCAGG
>JBQCCG010000142.1:0-11982 GCA_051962455.1 Sphingomicrobium sp.
TGCCGCTGACCGGCCTCGCCAATGCGGCGATCGACCGCGTGGCTCCGGAGCGGCGGGCATTCGCCGAAGGACTCGCGCGCTACGCCGAGGCGGACCTTGCCTGCTATCGTGCGGAGGGACCGCGCGGGCTGGTCGCTGCCCAGGCACAGCATTGGGACAAGCTGCTTGCCTGGGCGCGGCGGCGGTACGACGTGGATTTCCGGACGACCACGGGCCTCGTGCATGTCGCCCAGCCCGACGCGACCGTCGAAGCGCTGGCGCACGCGGTGGAAGCGCTTGATCCCTTCCATCTCGCCGGGCTGTCGCCCCTGGTCACCGTCGGCGGGTCGCTGGTCGCGGCGCTCGCGGTTGTGGAGAAGGCGATCGCGCCGGAGGAAGCGTGGGAGGCGGTCAGCGTCGATGAGCGCTGGCAGCTCGAGCAATGGGGCGCGGACGCCGAGGCGGAAACTGCGCTCGCAAACCGCCGAAGCGACTTTCTGGCGGGAGCGCGGTTTTTGGGGTTGCTGGACTAAATTCCTCCCCATCGGTTTCGATGGGGAGGGGAACCAGCGAAGCTGGTGGAGGGGTGAACAAGAAACAGCCGAACCCCTCCACCATTCAATCTGCGGTGAATGGTTCCCCTCCCCAGCCTTCGGCTAGGGAGGAACTTCTCTCAGTGCTGCGGGCCAATCAACTCGCGGACGAAATCCACCAGACCGGTTTGCCTGACGCGCTTTGAGCGCTCGGCGGTGACGATCGCCTGGACCTCCTCAAGGCAGGTCTCGATGTCGCGATTGACCAGCACATAGTCGTATTCCGCCCAGTGATCGATCTCGTCCGCCGCGCGAAGCATTCGTTCAGCGATCACTTCGTCAGAGTCAGTGCTTCGGCTGTGGAGCCGGCTCTCGAGTTCGGCCATGGTCGGTGGGAGGAGGAAGATGGTGACCAGATGCTCGCCGAAATCGGGCTCTAGCTGGCGAGCGCCCTGCCAGTCGATGTCGAACAATATGTCGCGGCCGCGCCGAAGCGCCTGCTTTACCGGCGCTTTGGGCGTGCCGTAGCGATAGCCGAAGACATAGGCCCATTCGACGAACTCGTTGGCGACGATCATCCGGTCGAACTCGGCATCGTTGACGAAATGATAGTCGACGTCGTCGACCTCGCCCGGGCGCTTGGGCCGGGTGGTTGCCGACACCGACATCGTCACTTCCTTGTCCGATTCCAGCAACATTCTCGCGATAGTGGATTTGCCGGCGCCGGACGGCGAGGAGAGAATGATGAGAAGGCCGCGGCGGGCACGGGTCGCTTGCTGGATCGACGGGTCCATGGCCGCTCTTGCTTCGGGTGAGCCGTGGCCGTCAAGCGACGAGATGTTGCAGCGCACAAAAAACTTCTTGAAATGGTGCGGCGCAATGCATATTGTGCACTGCAGCAATTTCAGAGGAATGGAATAATGGCAGACGAAACCAAGGTTGAAGCCCCGGCTGTCGCGGAAGCCGCCGCCGAAGCTCCGGCCAAGGTCGCCGAAGCGGTTGCCGATACCGTCGAGATGGTGGTCAAGGCAAACGCGAGGACTGCCAAGCGCACCCGCGCCGCCACTGCGCGCCGTGTGAAGCGCCATACGGCTGCTCAGAAGACGGCCACGAAGGCCGCGACTCGCCGTACCGCCCGCAAGACCCGCACCGCCGCGCGCAAGACCCGCGCCGCGGCCCAGCAAAGGAATGAAACCGTGACCAAGACTGCTTTCAACGGCTTTGAGACCATCCCCACCTTCGCTCCGTTCCAGACCATCCTCGAAGAGGCGACCGAGCGCAGCCAGGAGCTGGTGAAGCGCAGCCAGAAGGTCGCCGAGGAGCTCGCCGACCTCGCCCGTGCGAACGTCGAGGCGGTCGTCGAGGCCGGCCGCGTTGCCGCCGAGGGCGCGCGCTCGATCGGCCAGGACGTCGTCGCCAAGCAGCGCGACGGCTTCGAGCAGGCCGCTGACGCGATCCGCTCGCTCGCCGAGGCCAAGAGCCCGACCGAATATCTGCAGCTGCAGGGCGATTTCGCCCGCGCTTCGTTCGACCGCGCAGTCGCGGAGAGCTCGAAGCTCACTGAGTCGCTGGTGAAGCTCGCCGGCGAGGCGTTCCAGCCGCTTTCGAACCGCGCGTCGGCCAATGCCGAGCGCTTCAACACCCTCGTTGCCTGACCCTCTCCCCTCCTAAAAGTCAGGGCAGCGATTGTAGGCGGCCGCTCCAGTTCGGGGCGGCCGCCATTTTTTTAGCGATTTGCTGCTAAGGACCGCCTTGCCGCGTTTTTGCGGACTGCCATATTCTAGGGCTGATGATTTCGCATGTGATCACGATGGCCGCAGGGCCGGACGACGACGGCCTCGACGAGATCGAGACCGGTGTCGCGACGCGCACCCGCCCCAAGACCAAGAAGCCGTCGAATTACAAAGTGCTGATGCTGAACGACGACTACACGCCGATGGAATTCGTCGTCCTGGTCCTGCAGCAATTCTTCTCGATGAGCATTGAGGATGCGACGCGGGTGATGCTTCAGGTGCACCAGCAGGGCGTCGCCGTCTGCGGCGTCTTCACCTACGAGGTCGCCGAAACCAAGGTCACGCAGGTGATCGACTTCGCTCGCGAGAACCAGCACCCGCTGCAGTGCACGCTCGAAAAGGCATAGCCAACATTGTTCCTTCCTGCGAGCGAAGCTCGTGGGGAGGGGGACCGCGCAACGAAGTTTGCGTGGTGGAGGGGCCGGCCCCTCCGTCAGCGCTTCGCGCTGCCACCTCCCCATTGCTTCGCAACAGGGAGGAGAGTTGAAGGTCAGCTCACCGTCCCGCGAACATGAAGGCGGCGGCGCCGACGACGCACGCGAAGGCCCCGATGTAGCGCCAGCCGATCGGCTCCTTGAGCACGAGCACGGCGAACACCGCGAACACGCTGAGCGTGATCACCTCCTGGATGATCTTGAGCTGCCCGCCGCTGAAACCATGCGCATAGCCGATGCGGTTCGCCGGGACCGCGAAGCTGTATTCGATCAGCGCGATGCTCCACCCGATGAAGATCGCGGCGATCATCGGCAGATGCGGGAACTTCAGATGACCGTACCAGGCGATGGTCATGAAGATGTTGGAGATGAGGAGCAGGGCGATGGTCAGCATTCGCTCAGGGTCTACTCGCCCTCACTTGAAAGGGAAGGGCGGTAAGCTAAAGCCGCGCTGTGGACAGCATCTGGATCAAGGGCGGCAAAAAGCTCGAGGGTGAAATCCCGATCAGCGGCGCAAAAAATGCGGCGCTGACGTTGATGCCCTGCGCGCTTCTCACCGAAGAGAAGCTGACGCTCACCAACCTGCCGCGGCTCGCCGACGTCGATACGTTCAGTCACCTCCTCAATCAGCTCGGCGTCTCGACCCATGTCGCGGGCGTAAAAAAAGGTGAGGTCGGCCGCCGGATGACTCTGCAGGCGGACGAGATCGTCTCGACCGTGGCGCCCTACGACATGGTTCGGAAGATGCGCGCCTCGGTGCTGGTCCTGGGCCCGATGCTCGCCCGGGCAGGCGAAGCGACCGTCTCCCTTCCTGGTGGCTGCGCGATCGGCGACCGGCCGATCGACCTGCACCTCAAAGCACTCGAGTGCATTGGCGCGGAGATCGAGCTCACGGCGGGTTATGTGAAGGCGACCGCGCCCAAGGGCCGTCTCGCCGGCGGAGACTTCAGCTTCCCGGTCGTGTCGGTCGGTGAGACCGAAAACACGATAATGGCGGCGGTGCTCGCGAAGGGGAAGACGCAGCTCTTCAACACCGCGCGGGAACCCGAGATCGTCGATCTCTGCAACCTGCTGGTGGCGATGGGGGCCAAGATCCGCGGGATCGGGTCCTCGCACCTGATCATCGACGGCGTCGAGGGGCTCAGCGGAACGACCTACGAAGTCATGCCCGACCGGATCGAAGCCGGAAGCTATGCCTGCGCGGCGGGAATTACCGGCGGGTCGGTCGACCTGATCGGAGCCCGACCTGATGACATGCAGGCGACGTTGAACGCGCTCGCCCATGCGGGGCTGATGATCGAGTTCCACAATCGCGGGATCAAGGTGGGCGCAAACGGAGGCTTGCGGCCGCTCGCGCTGTCGACCGCCCCGTTCCCCGGCTTCGCGACCGACATGCAGGCGCAGTTCATGGCGATGCTGTGCCGCGCCGAGGGCGACAGCTTCCTCGAGGAGACGATCTTCGAGAACCGCTACATGCACGTGCCGGAGCTGCGGCGAATGGGCGCCGACATCGATATCCACGGCCGCTCGGCGGTCGTTCGCGGCGCCGATCGGTTGACCGGCGCCAGCGTGATGGCGACCGATCTGCGCGCGTCGATGAGCCTCGTCCTCGCCGGCCTCGCTGCCGAGGGCGAGACCGAGGTGCTGCGAGTCTATCACCTCGACCGCGGCTATGAGCGGCTCGAGGAGAAGCTCTCGGCGGTCGGCGCCACCATCGAGCGCAGGAGCGCCGGCTAGGCCGCGCTTGGTGGCTCGCCGAGAAACGGCTGTCGCACGCGCACGATCCTGATCCGCCGCTCGTGTCCGTCGAGGTCGGGCCAGTCGATCGTCTGGCCGGCCGTCAAGCCGTAGAGCGCCGCACCCATCGGGGTGAGGATCGAAATCCGTCCTTCCGCGATGTTTGCAAGCGCCGGGAAGACCAGCTCGACCGTTCTTAGCTGGCTCGTCCGCTCATCGACGAAATCGACCTCGGAGCCGATCGTGATCGCGGTTTCGGGGAGTGTCTCCGGCTCGTGCAGCTCGGCGCGCTCGATTTCCTCGAGCAACATCGCTGCAACTACCGGCTGACGATGCTCTGCCTGGAGCGCCAGCGTCGAAACGGCGTCGGATTCCGAAGCAAGCAAGTGAAGCGGCGGGCGCATGTAGCGCGCGCGAAGGGTAGCCATGGAAATGAAGTCCTTCTGTTCGGGTTGGAGCGGGAAAGACCCCGGGCGGCCGCGCGTGGAGCGCCCGGGGCTAGGCTCGCGCGGGAATCTGTCCCGAGTGAATGAAGCGGCGGAAGGACTCGCTTGTCATGCAACCAAAGTGGGGTCTCGTTTGACGGAAGTCAAAGGCCGCGAGGCGGTTACAGCTTCTTGAAGAAGCGGATGCTGGTCCGCTCGTAGCCCATATGCCGATAGAAGGCGTGAGCCGAAGTTCGGCGGTCATTGCTGGTGACCTCGATCAGTCCGCAGCCCTGGTCGCGGCACCATTGCTCGACCGCGTCGACGAGCATTCGTCCGATGTTCTGCCCGCGCGCATTCTCGGTCACCACGAGGATGGGAATGCGCCCGACGGGTTTCGGGCGATGGACGGTGAACATCCGGTGCCTGCCGATGAGGCCAACGACCGTTTTGTCGAGCGTGGCGACCAACGGCATTTCGCCCAGCTTCCTGAGCTTGTCGAGATTCTTGCGCACGGATTTCTCGTCGACATCATGCTCCAGCTCGCGGATGAGCTCGACCAGCCGCGGCGCGTCGGGTGACTTCGCCTCCCGGATTTTCAGCTTGGGCTCGGGCTTGGGCTTCGGGGGAGGGGGCGGAGGTGGAGGCGCCTTTTCTGGTTTCGGTTCGCGATCATTCGCCGGTTCGCGCGCCACTTTGGTCTTCTTCTTCCTGGGCAGGACGGCGACGTCGAGCGAAGCGCCCCAGTCCTTCGCGCCCAGGTTCCTCAGATAATCCTCGACATCCTCGGGCTTTGCGATGGGCCCCTTCGCATCCATCCCAAAGATCGGCTTTCCCGATGCGTCCTTCAGCCCGACCTTGCCGAACCGGCGCTTGCCTGGCGTTCGGACGCGCGACCGGACCAGCTTGAGCCCGCGGTTGCGAGCGCTCTCCGCGAGCTCGTCGAGGCGCTCATCGCTCACAGCTTGTCGATCACAAAGAGGACGAGCCCCACGAGACCGCCGACCAGCGTGCCGTTGATGCGGATATATTGGAGGTCGCGGCCCACCGCCGCCTCCAGACGGCCGGTCACGGTCCGCGCATCCCAGCCGCGGATCGTTTCGGAGACCAGCTTGACGATCTGAGCGCCGTAGCTCGCGGCCATGCCGACGACCGCGCGCCGAGCGAACTGGTTGATCGCGCTCCGGATGCGGGCGTCCTTCTCCAGAGTGCCGCCCATCGACTTCAACACTTCCCCGAGCTTGCCGGCCATGACCGCGTCAGGGTTCCGCGCGGCGCGAACGACCGCTTCACGACCCTTCTGCCAGAGCGTATCGAGCCACAGGCTGACCGATCGGTTGTCGAGCAACTGTTCCTTGATGGTCTCGACCCGCTCGCGCGTTTCGGGCCGCGTCTGAAGATCGTTGGCGAGCTGTGCGAGCGCCTCCTCGATTTTAACACGGACCGGATGCGCCGGATCGGTCGACATCTCGACGGTGAGCTTGCGCAAGCCATCGATAATCGCGTCCGCCAATTTGGCGTCCAGTCCGGCGAGCTTCAGCACCCAATTGGCCTTCTTGTGGACCATCTCGCGGATCAGCGGCTCGTTTGCGTCGAGCGCGCGCGCGGTCCAGCGGATCGCCGCCTCGAGCATGGGCACGTGCCGGTCCTCGTTGATCGTCGAGGCGAGCGCGTGACCGAGCAGCGGCGAGATTTCGGTCTTTCTGAGGCGCGACGAGATCGCGCTCTTGACGATCCCGCCCAGCCGTTCGTCGTCGAGGCTCTCGAACATGTCCGCGATCAGCCGCGACGCACCCGCCCGGATGCGCGACTGTTCCTCCTTGCTCGGGCTCTGGAGGAACTGACCAACCGCGCCGGCGAGGTCGATATTGCGCATCCGCCGAGCCACGACCGAGGGGATCAGGAAATTCTCCTGAATGAAACGGGCCAGAGCCTCGCCGATGCGGTCCTTGTTCCTGGGAATGATCGCCGTGTGCGGGATCGGAAGGCCGAGCGGATGGCGGAACAGGGCCGTTACCGCAAACCAGTCGGCCAGCCCGCCGACCATCGCTGCCTCGGCGAAGGCTTTGACGTAGCCGAGCCCGGGATAGCGATGCTCGAGCGCGCGCGTGGCCGCGAACACTATGGCCATCAGCACGAGCAGGCCCGTCGCGACGACCTTCATCCCCTGCGCGCCCGGTTGCGCGGGGTTGAATCTCGAAAGAGCGCCGTTCCCCATCACTCTCATGCCGGCTCAATAGCCGACATGGGCTCCGGGTTCACAGATGCTGGTGAGTCACTCCGCAGGTACCGGGTGTCCGGGCGCGTGGGCGTCGCTTCCAATGACCCTGTGGAACAGCCTGCCGATCCGCGATTCGATCGAGATCGCGATCGAGAAATACGCCGGCACGAGCAGCAGCGTCAGCACGGTCGAGAAGAGCAGACCGCCGATCACCGTGACTCCCATCGGCGCGCGCCAGCTCGCGTCGCCGGAGAGCGACAGAGCGATCGGCAGCATTCCGGCGACCATCGCGACGGTGGTCATGACGATCGGCTGGGCACGCTTGTGCCCCGCTTCCCAAATCGCCTCGTCCTTGGGCATTCCGTGGTTCATCATCTCGACCGCGAAATCGACCAGAAGGATCGAGTTCTTGGCGACGATTCCGAACAGCATCAGGACGCCGATCAGCACCGGCAGCGAGACCGGTTGTCCGGCGATGTGCAGGCCTAGGGCCGCTCCGAGCGGCGCGAGAATGAGCGACCCCATGTTGACGAACGGGGCCAGGAAACGGCGGTAAAGCAGGACCAGCACCGCGAACACGAGCAGGATTCCGGCCATCAGCGCGAGCGCGAAATAATAGACCAGCTCTGCCTGCCATTTCTGGTTGCCGAGATTGAGCTTCTGGACACCCTGCGGAAGGTGCTGAAGGATCGGCAGGGCATTGATCTTCGGCCAGACGTCGCCGCTGACCAGCCCCGGCGCCAGATCGGCGCCGACGGCGGTGCGGCGGATCTGGTTGGTGCGCTGGATCGTCGTCGGGCCCGAGCCGAAGCCGACTTCGGCGACGGCCTTCAAGGGAACCGAACCGCCGTCTCCGGTCGGCACCGGCAGGTTCTCGATGGTCGAGAGGTCCCGACGCGCATATTCCGACAGCGAGACGGTGATCGGGATTTGCCGGTCGGACAGCGAGAACTTGGCGCTGTTCTGCTCGATTTCGCCCAAGGTCGCGATTCGGATCGTCTGGCTGAGCGCTGCAGTCGTGACGCCGAGATCGGCGGCGAGGTCGAACCGCGGCTTGATGGTGATTTCCGGCTGCGGCATGTCACCGCCAACCCGCGGCGCGCGAAGTCCCGGAATGGTCGCCATTTCCTTCGCCACCTGATTGGCGACGGCATTGAGCTGAACCGGGTCGTCGCCGCCGAGATAGAGCATGATGTCGCGCGAATCGCCGCTCGGACCTCCGCCATTCTGACTTTGGAAGCTGACCCGCGCGTCGGGAATCGCGGAAAGCTGGGGCGCGTACTGACGCTCGAACTCGGTGCTGGTCTTCTT
This sequence comes from Sphingomicrobium sp., assembly GCA_051962455.1. Taxonomy (GTDB): domain Bacteria; phylum Pseudomonadota; class Alphaproteobacteria; order Sphingomonadales; family Sphingomonadaceae; genus Sphingomicrobium. The sequence goes on from JBQCCG010000142.1 coordinate 8,434, forward strand.
GCGATGCTTCTTGAGGACAACGTTGAGGTGCCCGTCGCCGACGTTGATCCGCTGGAATACGTGCTCGACGTCGGGGTCCTTCTTGAGCAGGGCGGCGACGCGTCCCTCGACCGCCTCGGTCTGCTGGAGCGTCGAGCCGGGCGGGAGCGTGATATTGACCTGCGAGAAGTCGAGATTGAGCGGCGGCTGGAAGGTCATCGGCAGAGTGCCGAACAGGCCGACGCTAATGACAAGGGCGCCGAGACCAGCACCAACCATAACTATGCGATGGTCATGCAGGCGCGCGTTCCAGTGGCCGGCGACTACTTCCGTCCACCACTCGCCGAAACCACCTCCAGCTGCGCCAAGGATTAGGGTGATGAGCTTGCCGGCACCATAGCCGGCGAAGATCGCCGCAAGGAAAGCGAAGACGAAGGCAATCGCTCCAGACAGACCGACGGTCGTCAGGATTTTGAACAGGATCCCACCGCCAATTGCGGATCCGATCAGGATCAGAAGGACAGGAAGGGCAGCAAGGAAATAATACCAGATTCTCGCCCTCAAATGGGGAATCCGGGCGAGCAGAGCGCGAGCCCTGGAGGTGTCGAGGCTCCAGCTCAGCACCTTCAAGTAGATGTCCATCCACTTCCAGGCCGCGTGCGGCTGCTTGCCGTGCGAGCGCAGGAAGTAAGCAGCAATCAAAGGCGTGATCATTCGCGCAACGAGCAAGCTCATCAGCACCGAGATCACGACGGTGAAGCCGAACGCCTTGAAGAACTGCCCCGATATTCCGGGCATCAATGCGACCGGAAGGAACACGGCGACGATCGACATGGTGGTCGCGAGCACAGCGAGACCGATCTCGTCCGCCGCATCGAGTGCCGCCTGGTAGGCCGACTTGCCCATGCGCATGTGGCGGACGATGTTCTCGATCTCCACGATCGCATCGTCGACCAGCACGCCCGCGACCAGGCTCATCGCCAGCAGCGAAAGCCCGTTCAGCGTGATGTCCATGAGGTTCATGAAGAAGAACGCCGGAATTGCCGACAGCGGGATGGCCAGCGCGGAAATGCCGGTCGCGCGGATATCGCGAAGGAACAAGAGGACGACCAGGACCGCGAGGATCGCGCCCTCGATCAGGCCTTCCATCGCGGAGCGATACTGCTCCTTGGTATAGTCGACGGTATTGAAGATCTCCGAATAACGAACCTTCGGATTTTCCTTCTGGATCTTCTGCAACTCGGCCCACGCCTTGTCGTAGGTCGTGACCTCGGAAGCGCCCTTGGCCCGCTGGACCTCGAAGCTCACGACCTGTCGGCCGTCCTGCTTCGCGAGCGTGCGCTGTTCCGAATAGCTGTCCTTTACCTGGCCCAAATCGGCGAGCTTCACGAAGCGGCCACCGGGTAGGGCGATCTGCATCTGCGAAAGCTGATAGGCGTCCTGCGCATTGCCGAGCACGCGGACGGATTGCTCCGATCCCGCCACTTCGGCCCGCCCGCCCGCCGCATTGAGATTGCTCGCGCGCAGCTGCTGATTGACATCGGATGCGGTAATCCCCTGCGCCTGCAGGGCTGCCGGATCGAGGATTACGCGGATGGTGCGGTCGACGCCGCCGGTGCGCGTCACCGCCGCGACGCCCGGCACCGCAAGCAGTCGCTTGGCGATGGTATTGTCGACGTACCAGCTCAATTGCTCGAGGGTCATGTCGGTCGTCTCGGCGCCGACATAGAGGATCGGCTGATCGGAGACGTCGACCCGAGTCACCTGCGGCTCGAGAATGCCCTCAGGCAAGTTGCCACGGATCTGGGCGATGGCGTTTCTTACGTCGTTAACGGCCCGATCGGTCGGCGTGCCGATCTGGAACTGCACGAAAGTCGAGCTGTTGCCCTCGGTTACCGTGCTGTCGATCTCGTCGATGCCGTTGACCCCGCGGATCGCGGATTCGACGCGCTGAGTGACCTGGGTTTCCATCTCGTTCGGGGCGGCGCCGGGCTGCGACACCGAGACGATCGCCGCCGGGAAGTCGATGTCCGGGTTGTTGTTGACCTGCATTCCAGCGAACGCGATCAGGCCGGCGAGCATCAGCCCGACGAACAGCACGATGGGTGGCACCGGGTTGCGGATGCACCACGACGAAATATACCGGAAATTCATGACCCTAAATGCTTTCCTGGCGTTTTACTGAGCCGCTGCCTCACGCCTGGGATTCACCTTCTGTCCAGGGTTCAGGAACGGCCCCGCCGATAGCACGACGGCTTCGTTGCCGGAAAGACCTTCGGCGATCGTCACACCGCTGTCGCTGACGTTGCCGATTTTGATGTTCCGCCGCTCGACCTCGTTCTTGCCGTTGATGATGTAGACGTAATTGCCCTGCTCGTCGCTGAGCACCGCGCTCTGCGGCAGCAGCGGCGCCGACGTCTCCCCTGCGGTGATCTTCGCTTCGGCGAAGCCGCCGGGCTTGACCGCGGGGGTGTAGGGAATGGAAATCCGCACTTCGCCGAGGCGGGACTGCGGATCGATCACCGGCGCGACTTGCCACACGGTTCCGGCAAGCGGAGCCTGCGCTCCGACCGGAGTGACGCTCGCCGGCATCCCGACATGAATGGCTGCCAGGTCCTGCTGCGCCAGCTGAGCCCGCATTTCCATCTCGCCCCCTTCGGCTAGACGGAACAGCGCGGTCGACCCTGAACTGACGACTTGTCCGAGCTCGACGTTCCGGGCGAGAATCAGGCCGGCGGTCGGTGCAACGACGTTGAGCTGCCCAATCTGCGCACGCGTGGCGGCGAGTTGCGCCTGGGCGACACGCACCTGCGCAAGTGCCGCGTCGCGGGTGGCCTTCTTCGTGTCGATGTCCGATTTTGAAATGAACCCGCGGGACTGGAGCGCGAGGGCTCTGTCATATTCCGCTTGCGCGAGCTCGGCCTGCGCCTTCGCCGCCTCGATCGAAGCAGCCTGCTGGGCCGCCTGCTGACTCTGAACCGAGCGGTCGATGACGGCCAATACCTGACCGGCCCGCACCCAGCTCCCGGCGTCCACCAGCACACGGATGACACGGCCGCCCGCACCGGCGATTCCGATCGGCTGGTCGCGCTTGGCGCCGAGCGGCCCGCTGGCGGTGATCACCCGCCCGACCTGGCTGCGCCCGGGGACCACGACGGTAACCGTCGGCACCTGGCCAGCCGCCGCCGTTTGCGCCGGCTTGTTGCCGCCGCGGCCCATCACCACGATCAGGGCGAGGACGATCACCGCCGCAATCACCGCGGCAGCAATGACCCACCGGCGCCGGTTCCGCGAACGGTCGACGACGACAAGCGTGTCCGATGAGTGGAAAGACGTTTCCCTGTTCATAATGTCCATGCCCGTTTCACGAATCTTTGCGTCGCCCTTGTGGGCACTGTATTAACGTAATAACTCACCTTGCGCAACTGGACGCTCCGTCTGAGCGCTCCGCCACTGCTTTTCGATTAACGGTGGCACCAGGGTCGCGAGCGTGCGTTGGCACAACCGCAATGAAGGCCGGTTGAACGGCTGATATAAGAGACGGACGGGAAAGGGCAATCGATGGAACAT
>JBQCCG010000143.1:0-15014 GCA_051962455.1 Sphingomicrobium sp.
ACCCGTGCTGTGGCAGCACCTGTTCTGGTTCTTCGGCCACCCCGAGGTCTACATCATGATCCTGCCGGGATTCGGCATGGTGAGTCAGATCGTCTCGACGTTCAGTCGCAAGCCCGTCTTCGGTTATCTCGGCATGGCCTACGCGATGGTGGCGATCGGGGTCATCGGCTTCGTCGTCTGGGCCCATCACATGTTTGTCACAGGCATGAGCGTCGACGAAAAGCTGTACTTCACTGCGGCCAGCATGATCATCGCCGTCCCCACCGGGGTCAAGATTTTCAGCTGGGTCGCGACGATGTGGGGCGGTTCGATCACCTTCCAGACGCCGATGCTGTTCGCCATCGGTTTCATCTTCCTGTTCACCATCGGCGGCGTCACCGGCGTTGTCCTCGCCAATGGCGGCGTCGATACATATATGACCGACACCTATTATGTGATCGCGCACTTCCATTATGTGCTCAGCCTCGGCGCTGTGTTCGCCATCTTCGGGGGCTTCTATTACTGGTTCCCGAAAATGAGCGGCAAAATGTACAATGAGCTGCTCGGCAAGCTTCACTTCTTCGTCATGTTCATCGGGGTGAACGTGATCTTTTTCCCGATGCATTTCCTCGGGCTCAATGGAATGCCACGCCGGATTCCAGACTACACGCCGGCGTTCGCGCATTGGAATTATGTCGCGACCGTAGGCTACATGATCACCGTCGCCGGCGTCGCGATCTTCTTCATCAACCTGTTCTGGTCGCTGGCCGCCGGAAAGAAGGCGCCGAACAACCCGTGGGGCGAGGGTGCGACGACTCTCGAGTGGACGCTGTCGAGCCCGCCGCCGTTCCACCAATATTCGACCCTTCCAAGAATCGATTAGAGCGGTTGGTCAGCACTTAGAGCCCAGCAACGATCGAACTCTGTCCAGCACACTGCGGATTTGCTCATCGGTCGAAGTGCGCGGAATGCCGGGCTGCTCATTGACCCCGATTTCCGCAAGTGCGCGCCAGAAGTAGCGCAGATCCTGCGGATAGAGCGGGCGTCCGGGCTGGAGCGTATCCACCACCGTCGTCACAATGCGTTCCAGGGCCGAGTTGGCAATCGGCACGAGCGCAACCGCCTTTCCGGTCCAGATCGCGTCTGACACCATCGAAACGCTGTCGGCCGTGATCCAGAGCGAATCCGCGGCCTCAAGCAGGTTTGAATAGGCTGGCGGCTTGCCTGGCGCCGAGAGCAAACTGGGCACATTGCTCTCTTGGAGGACCCGGACGATCGCCGCTTCGATGCGGGCTGGAGTTCGCGGACTGGTGGTGACGAGCACCGACCCGCCACATTTTTCCGTGTCGTCGAGCATGTCGCGCAAGGCGCTGAGGAGGCGCGGCTCGTCGATCTTCCAGTAGAGATTGGGTCCGCCTACGAGGAGCAGCCGCCGCGGCTGTGGGAAGGTCGCGAGCAGCGCCTCGCCGACCGGATCCGCGGAAGCGGTCGCGGCGCGCGTGAATGCATAGGGGATGCGCAGCAGGTTCGGGTGATCAGGGATCGGATATTGCGGCGTCGCAATCACCAGGTCGAAGTGCCCCGGAGAAACGCGCGGGAATCCGACATGAATTGAGCGGGTCCTTCCGCCCGAGCGATGCCGGAGCGAACGGACGATCGGGACGCTCCGATGGCCGGCCGAAATCGTGAGATCGGGCGACTCGCAATCAACTACCGCTGCGCGTGCATCCGGCGTCAGGCTGATCGTCGATCGGCCGAGCAATCTCGGACCGAGATGGCACAGCGGGTTATATTCGAGCCGCTTGACCTGAAACGGAAGGCCGAGCGCCTCCGCGAGCGCGAGGACCTGATCGTTGTCTCCCGCCCGAGCGCCAATCATTGCCCATATCCGAAGGGGGAGGCCGCGTCTGTTTTCTGTCAATTATGTCCCCTGGAGCGAACAGCGAGCGCACCGCGTCGACGGCGCGTTCGACAGTGTCGCAGACTTGACTCGCGACCGGAAGCTCCACCGTTCCGACAAGTCCGGCCCGATCCAGAAGGCGCCAGAAGTTGACGAAATCGGGAAAGGTTCGTGCGCCGAACGGCCGCTCCCACAGCAAATAGCTGATCTGTCCGCGCAGCGAACGCTTGATCGGCACGACGCCCATCGGCTTTCCGGTGAGGATCGCCTCGGAGATCATCGAGACGCTGTCGGCCGTCACATAAATCTCGTCGCTCTCGTGAAGGAGTACCCCGAAGCGGGGAAAGTGCTCAACGATTGCTCCGCTATCCTTGCCCATGAGATCGGCGAGAAGCCTGCGGGTAGCCGGTGTGGTGCGGGCGCTGGTCGCGACGATGACGCTGCCCGTGGGCTCCTTCGCCCTGATCGTGTCGACCGCCTGCGCCAACGCCGAATGATCGAGCCGCCAGTAGCGAGCGGGTCCGCCGATCGCGACGAGGCGTCTTGGGCGGCTGAACGACCGCAGCCATTCGCGTTCGACGCTGGTTGGTTCAACATCTTTGGCCGGGTTGCCGATGGGGAACATGAGTTCGAGGACGTTCGGCGCCAGACTGCGAGAATATTGCGGCGTCGTTATCTGCAGATCGAAGTCGCTGACGCGGTCGCGTGGGTTTCCAATGAGCACGAGCTTCGCGCGGCCGCCGGTTTGCTCGCGGATGTGGCGGGCAACGGGAACACTGACGTAGCCCGCGCCGATGATGAGGTCCGGCCAGGGCGGCTGAATCAGGCCGCGAGATTCATGCGCAACAATCTTAAGCCCGGTCCGGAGTGCCGGAAGCCAGCGCAGCTGGTTGAAGGCGACGCGCTTGGCTTCGAAGGGATAGCCAAGCGCTTTAGCTAGCGCGAGCAGCTGATTGTTGTCGCCAGCGCGAGTGCCCATGAGCAGCCACACGAGCGGCTGCCTGGCGAGCGCTTCAGGCATGGACCGTCTGCCTGGGCGTTGCCGCGGGCCGCACGAAGGCGCGTTGGTCGTTCCACCAGCAGCCAAACATGGCTAGAGCATAGAGCAATCTGCCGTGGTTCGCCCGTCCGCTCCGGTGCTCGGCGAAGAGTCGCGCGACTTGATGCGGATTGAGGAACCCTGCATCGGCCGCGCCTGACGAGTTCCACGCTTCCCAGGCGAAGTCGCTGAAGCCGCCGACGAACCAGTCGGCGAGAGGCATCTGGAAGCCGAGCTTGCGTCCGCCCGGCGTTTCGGCGGGAAGCCAGGGCTTCACTGCCTGGCGAAGCACATATTTGCCTACGCGACCGCGCAACTTCAGCTCGGTCGGGATCGTCAGCGCCCAGTCGACGAACCGATGCGACAGGAACGGCACTCGGGCCTCGAGCGAATGCGCCATCGATGCGCGATCGAGCCGCTGCAGAAGCGAGGCCGGCATGTGGACCGTAAGATCGCCCAACATGAATTGCTCGATGGATGAGCGGGTATGTTGTTCCGCGTCGGGGAATAGCTCGTGCGCCCGCGCGGCAAGCGATGAGTGGGCATCATGGCGCAGCCAGAAGTCCGGATCGTAAATCCGCGCGCGGATCGATGGGGGCGTAATGGTGACGGCAGCAAAGAACCGCTGAAATCCGTTGTCGAGGAGCGCACCGTCGCGGAATCGCAGCGCATAATCGCGCAAGTAATTGAGCTTCCTTGTCGGAAGGTCGCCGACTCGATCGAGGAAGGACAGGCCGCCCGCTGCTTTGACGAAAGCCGCCGAGCGGCGCATTCGCTCGGCCCAACGCTGCCGGTTGTAGCCGAGGAACAGTTCGTCGCCGCCCTCACCGCAGAGCACCACCTTCACATGCTGGGCGGCGGCGCGGGACAGGTACCACAGTGGTATCGCCGAGTTGGCAGCGGAGGGCTCGTCGAATGCGCGCTGCACCGCGGGCAGCACGTCGGCGGCGGTTTTCGGCTCGATCGGGAGAACGATGTGCGTGCATCCGAGATGCTCGGCGACTCGGGAAGCCGCCGCCGTTTCGTCGATCTTCGAGCCGGGGAAGCCGGCCGTGAACACGGTCACCCCATGACCCGCGGCCCGGGTCATTCCCGCGGCGACCGCTCCCGAATCGATGCCACCCGAGAGGAAGGCGCCGACGGGGACGTCGGAGAGCATGTGCTGCTTGACGGTATCGAGCATGCGCTCACGGGTCTCCTCGACCCATTCCGCTTCGCTGCGCCTGGTTCGGGGATTGAGTTTCGGTTCCCAAAAGCGCTTGAGCTGCGGTTCTCCCGTCGGGCCCAGTCGAAGGACATGGCCGGGGGGAAGCGCGCGCACCTGGCGGAAGATCGAACGCGGGCCCAACACATGGCCGAAACAGAAGAAATCGTGGACTCCGCGTTCGTCGACATCGAATTCATAGCCGGGGACATCGCGGAGGCCGTTGATGTCCGAGGCGAAGGCGAGGCCACCCTGCTGCTCGGTAAAGACCAACGGCTTGATGCCGAGCGGATCGCGCGCGAGGCAAAGCGTGAGCGTCTCGCGATCCCAGATCGCGGCGGCGTACATGCCCTCGGCGCGAAGCCATGCTTCGTCGCCCCACCGCAGATAGCAAGCGAGCAGCGTCTCGACGTCGCTGTGCGTCCTGAAAGCATAGGAGCCGCCCAGCTGGCGCCGAAGCTCGGGATGATTGACGATTTCGCCGTTGCAGACGATCGAGTACCGTCCGTCGGGGCTGGAGATCGGCTGATGTCCGCCGTCAACGTCGATGATGCTGAGGCGGCGCATTCCGAATCCGAAATCACCGTCAGTAAGAAATCCGGAATCGTCGGGGCCGCGGTGGATCAGCCGGTCGCATTGGCGAGCGATGACGCTTCGCTCGACCCGGCGTCCTCCTCTCCTGTACCAGCCTGCTATTCCACACATATGGCGCCTTCGCCTTTGCGACTGTCCGGCATCGGACCTGCGAAACGCCGGCACTGATGGCGAATGAAATCCCTGTAATGTTCCCCGGAGCTAACACGAGATTGTGGCAGGCTAAGGCTCGGGGACGGGAAACAGTCTGTCGAGAAGGCGACCGAGGCGACCTCGCGACCAGGTGACCGATTGATAGAGGCGAAGGACCGAACGCGCCCACAATGTATAAATCCCAGGCATCCTCAGAGCGCGCGCGGCGCGCAGCATGGGGTGGCTCATCCGTGCAATGCTGTAACGCAGGCGGTAGACGAGCTTGCGCCTGAGCGGCAGGCCAGCGGAGGGCGTGACCCGCTTCACCGGCATCAGGCCATGGCGCCAGGTCAGCCGATAGGCGAGGCCGTCCCGCCGGTGTCTCAACCCCGCCGCCTGGGTGCAAGCGACCAACTCGGCGTCGACCGGGTTGAGCGCGAGACGCCTAGCGGCGCGCCCCCGCTCAATCATGTCCCGCATTTCCTTCGATCGGACGATCACGACGTTGGTTCCTCGGCCATCGGACGAATAGGGTTCGACCCAGGCATCGCCGAACGAAATGTCGGCGGTTTCGGCCACTACATCGTCGCACCAGTCGCAGGCGGGGTTCTGGAGGAAGCCGGCGCCCCAGTCGCCGTCGGCGAGGTGCCACCAATCCTTCTCGACCGTTTGCCCGTGCTCAAGGTCGAGATGCGCGCGGTACCAATTGGCCGGTCGGCTCTCATCCTTGATCCGGTAGTCGAGCGCTTCGACCTGCTTGAGCTCGGTTCCGAGCTGCCAGGCGAAGCTCTCGATCAGCGCGGCGCTCTTCATATGGCCACAGAACAGACCAAGGGTGTGGGTCACCCGGTCGCGGATCAGCGGGTCCACGCGCCTGAGCAAATGGATGGCTTTGATGAAGCAGGGGATGCCGATGATCGCATACCGACCCGGCTTCTCGCGAATTTCCGAAAGGACCTGCGACAGCTCGACAGGATAATAGCGCGACTTCGCTCCCGCGTTCAGATCGTCAACCGAGCGCGAGATCCGATAAGCGAAATGGCGGCCGGTCGCCGGGTCGGTCGGGGCGACATGAGCGACTCCATCGACCCTGCCGGCACGCAGAAGCTCGGCTGCGACCCAGCTGGTCAGCCCGCCCGAGCTTCCGTTGGGACGAAAATCGGTTTCGGCGACATGACCGACGTAAGAGGCTTCGAAACGGCCGATGCGCGGATCGGATTTTTGGGCGGCCGCGAACCGCTCCGCCGCGATGGCATCCTCGTTGGGAGCGAACGGGGAGAACGGACATTGCTGGGCGAACAACGTCGGCGTTGGCGTTGCGGCGTCGGGCTTAAGGAAGCCATTCCTGTCCCAGCGCATTCGCTCGGCGCAGCTGCCGCACCCTACGCACAGCCCCGAACGCGCCATGTCAGCAGGGGTGAAGCGCGGCTTGCCCGCGCCCGGCTCAGGCCAATGCCGCATCGAGATAGGCGTTTGAGCGCTCGCGCAGTTCCTCGACGCGCGCTTCGACGTTCGCCTGGATCGGGGTTTCGAGCAGGTCCGCGATCTCAGTGTCGGTAGCCTGCTCCTCGACCAGCCGATGCTCGGTGCCGAGCATCGCTGCGAGATCGGGAATCTTGATCGAGCGATAGTCGCTCGGGACCGTCGCCCACGGCTTTCCATTGAGCAGTGCGAAGACGCAGCCGTGGAAGAAATTGGTGATGACCGCGCTCGCTCCGCTCATCACTCGGGCGAATTCCACCGGTCCGATGGCAACGCGCTGCTCGTCGGCGAAATCGTTGGAATAGCCAAGGCTCACGAGGGGCATCCCGCTGCGGCCCGACCATCGTCGGGCGAGGCCTCTCAGCCATCGCGGAAAGCCGTGGCCGTAGACGACCGCATAGTCGCCGCTGCTCGCTGGCCTCGTCTTTGCAGCGCCGGGAAACAGCAGGCAGGGATCGAGCACGAGCTCGGGCTCACGCTTCGTCCCGCCCCGGACCAGGTGCCAGCTATTCTCGTCGCGGACCGACAATGCCGAAAAGCGGCGGAGCTTTCGCGCCCAGGCCGGGTGTATCCCCTGCCAGGCGCTGTGATTGCCGAAGCTCGCGGCATAGGAGACGAGCCGCCCGGTCCTGAGGCCCTCGCCGAAGAAGATCGGCTTGCTGCCGTACCACGGATGACGGAAGTTCCAGACTTCGTCGCTGCCGACGACGATCGCGTCATATTCGCGCGCGGCTTGCGGCTCATGGAGCGAGAAGCGCCTCGACAGCGGAAGCCGGGCGATTGCCTCGACGAAGCGCCGGGTCTTCTCCGCATAAGTCTTTAGCTCGTGCGGCGGGGTGCGCTCCGGAAGCTTGGGCTGAAGGGCGCAGCGGACCTCGGCGCGGCGGATGCATTCGCAATCATGATCGAGCAGCTCGGCGTCGTGACCGCGGGCGCGAAGTGCTTCAACAAGGCAGCGCGCCTGCCAATAGGACCCGTAGTTGATGCACTTGTGAAAGGTGAGGACGCCGACCTTCATCGCCGTTGGTCAATGGCTGTTCCGCAGGGCCGTTCCCAAGCTTTACCTGGGTTAAGACGGGCCGATTGCCGTTGGTGCTAAAACACGGCGTATGGCCGGAACACCGTTGCGTTCGGGTCGTTCGCCAGGCGGGCGATATCCGATTACAGGAGCCGAGCCATGAGCGCATGCGGTCTCGACGTCTTCGACAGGACATTGGAAACCACCCACATCTGGCTGAACGAGATCTGCAACGATCTCGGGCCCGACAAGCAGGTCGCGTGGAAGGTGCTGTCGACCGTACTCCACAAGCTTCGCGACCGGCTGACGGTGAACCTGGCTGCGCATTTGGGCGCTCAGCTGCCGCTGCTCATTCGCGGCGTCTATTACGATCAGTTCGAGCCGGTTCACATGCCGAGCGAGCACCGCAGCCGCGACGATTTCGTCGGCGAGGTCGCGGAGTGGCTGAGCGACACTCGGCCAGTCGATCCGGAAGAGGCGGTCCGCTCCGTGTTTCGCGTCCTCTCCCGCCACATCTCCGAAGGCCAGATCAACAAGGTTCGCGATGCGCTCCCGAAGAGCCTGCGGCATTTGTGGGAAAGCGCCGAGGACCCGACGGTCTTTACGGATCGGCCGTTGCTGCTCACCCCTGCGATGGAAGTCTGATGAGTACCCCTGCGAAGGCAGGGGTCCAGACCCGAGCTGGAGCTTTGGCGGAAGCTCGGTCATGCTGCTCTCGGATGAAAGCCGGCTACGTCTACATGATGGCGAGCGGTCGTAACGGCACGCTCTATATTGGAGTGACCTCGGATCTGGTGAAGCGCGCCTGGGAGCATCGCAACGGCGTCGTCCCAGGCTTTACACGCAAATATAACTGCAAGATCCTGGTCTGGTACGCAGTCTACGAGGACTTGCAGGAGGCTCGCTATCGAGAGCTTCAGATGAAGAAATGGAAGCGTCTCTGGAAGCTCAGCGAAATCGAACAGATGAACCCCGATTGGCGGGACCTATATCCAACGCTGATTTGAAGGCTCCTGTGGAGCCTGTCTGGGCCCCTGCCTTCGCAGGGGCACGGCACTAGAGGCACGCCTCGAGATACGGCTGGTCGAAACCGAACTGCTTCGCCTTTTCGAGCGTGTAGGGGCGGAGACCCATCGAGCGATACTCGCCGATGATCTTCCCGTCGGGTGTCTCGTCGAGATACTCGAACTTGAACAGCTCCTGGGTGACGATGACGTCGCCTTCCATGCCGATCACCTCGGTGATGTTGGTGGTACGGCGCGAACCGTCGCGGAGGCGCTTCACCTGGACGATGAGGTCGACCGAATCCGCGATCTGCCGGCTGATCGCCTCCTTCGGGATCTTGATGTCCGACATCATCACCAAGTTATCCATGCGCGCGAGGCACTCGCGCGGGGAGTTGGAGTGAAGCGTGGCCATCGAGCCGTCGTGGCCGGTGTTCATCGCGGCGAGAAGGTCGAAGCACTCTGATCCGCGAATCTCGCCGAGGATGATGCGGTCGGGACGCATACGAAGAGCGTTGATGACGAGGTCGCGAATGGTGATCGCGCCCTGGCCCTCGAGGTTGGCCGGACGGGTTTCGAGCGGGAGCCAGTGCGGCTGCTGAAGCCGAAGCTCGGCCGCGTCCTCGATGGTGATCACGCGCTCGCCCGGGTCGATCATCTTCGACAAAGCGTTGAGCATCGTCGTCTTACCCGAACCGGTACCGCCGGAGATGATGACGTTCATGCGCGATGCGCCGGCGATCTTCAGCACCGTCGCCATCTTCTCCGACATCGAGCCGAAGCCCTTCATCATGTCCAACGTGATCGGCTTTTCGGAGAACTTACGAATTGAGATGGCGGTGCCGCGAAGCGACAGGGGCGGGATGATGACGTTGACGCGGCTGCCGTCCTGGAGGCGCGCGTCGCAAAGCGGAGTGGTCTGGTCGATGCGGCGGCCGACCTTGTTTACGATCCGCTGGGCGATCTGGAACAGATGCTCCTCGTCGCGAAACTGGATCGACGCGATCTCGAGCTTGCCCTTGCGCTCGACGTAGGTCTGGTCGGGACCATTGACCATGATGTCGCTGACGGCCGGATCGGCGAGGAGCTCCTCGAGCGGCCCGAGACCCAGGAGCTCGTCGACCAGCACCTTTTCCAGCGCGAACTGCTCGCGACGGTTGAGGGTGATTTTCAGCTCGGCAAGCACTTCCGAGATGATTGGCCGGAATTCCTCGGCCAGCTCGTCCTTATTGAGCGTCGCCGCCGCTTCCGGGTCGACTCGCTCGAGCAGGCGCGGAAGCACCTGCTCCTTGATCCGGTGCACCGAGGCCTCGAAGCCTTCGGCCTTGCTGCTGCCTTGCTCGCCACTGGCGTTCTGGCGGGCGGTGAGGCGGTCCATGGCTCCGGCGCCGTTGCCGCCAGGATGAGAGCTGGGCGCATCGACCGGCGGCGTAAGCTCGTCGATCGGGGGGAATTGCTCACCCCCCTCGGGCGGCTCCGCAGGATTGACGGCGGGGCTGCCGCCGCCCTTCATCGGCTTGGCGACCCCGAAACTGGGTCGGGAGCCGCCCACGCCGCTACGCTTGCCGAATGCGCTCATGCCGATCTTGCCAATCGCCTTATTGGAATTGCGTGGGGCATGATTAACAACAGATGCCTAAAGAATGACTAACCGTGGCCGGTAAACAGCCGTTGCCTGTGCTTACCCGAGATCGAGGCACGCGGATTTGGGCGAAGGAAGCGCCGAGACCTGATCGTAGGTTTCGAGGCTCGTGCGGCCGCGCGGCCGATAGTGCGACAGCAGCGCTGCAAACTGGGGATCGCGCAGGAAGAATAGCAGGATGTCGAAGGCATGCTGGCCCGCCTGCGGACGCCAGACGATGATTCGCTTCGGCGGCTCGCAACGGAAATCTTCGACCGTATCGCTAACGATTTGCCGGCCAAGCCCAGTGAGCCGGGGATCGGGATTTGGCTGCCGCTCATTTCGGATGATCGCGTTCATCATCCAGTAGCCCATGTAGCGCGACGGATAGCGGTAGCCCCGTTGCAGCGTCACGGACCAGGGAATGGCCGCCTCCGTGGTAAGAAAGCCGACGCTGTCGCCCTTCTTGAGGCCAGAAATCGCGCCGAGCAGGTCCGGACTCGGCAGCGCGGGATGCATTTCGTCGTCGGCCGCGAGAAACAGCGGTAGAGCAAGGAGAGCTGGCGCGACGAGGCGAACTGCTCCTGACAGGCCCCTTGGCTCGGTGATCAGATAGGCGAGCGCAATGGATCCACAGCCGAGCATCGGGATGGCATGATAGGCCCAGCCCTTGGACTGGATGAAATAGGAAGCTGCGAAGCCGAGGCCTGCGACGGACAGCGCAGCGGCGAATGGCGCGCTCCTCAGCCGCCTGTGCTGTGTCGCGCAGACCGCAAGGATGACGAGCGCGATGACCGCGAACGGACCGAAGAGATACCAGAAGCGCGGAGCTCCGGTTGCTCCATAGGCGAGCCGGAGGAGGGGAACGATTTTCGTCAGCCAGTCGGGCGCGAACAGGATGATAGCTGCAGCGTACCCGATTCCAGTGGCGACAACGGCGCAGGTCTCCGGGCGGATCGGACGCCAGCACTTCCGATTACTGGCCAGCAGCCACAGCTCGAGCATCACCGGAACGATCAGGAAATAATGTTTGAGCGCGAAACCCAGCGCGGCGCCGATGCCGATGAGCATGGCGAGTATCGGGGGTACCGCCTTGCTCTCGCGCCGAGCCGCAATCAGCGCGGCGTAAGGGAGAGTGCCGATCAGCACGATCTGCTCGCGTTGGCCGACGTGCATCCATGGCATCGCCATTAGCGCCAGCGCCGCATAGCCGAGCACAATCACTCGGCGGCGTGGTGCGAGATCGTTCAGCAAGCGATCCGTCGCGTAGAGGGAAAGCGCGATGAGCACCCCGATGCCGACGATCAGCACCGAGATGATGGGCAGATGGAGGATAGTGGCGACCCTTTCGACCGGGATTGCCATCCAGAACCAGAGCGGAGGATTCACCTCGATGATGTCGCGGTAGAGGTGCGCGCCGGCATGGAGCCGCCCGGCGATCCACAGCTGCCAGGCGACGTCGGAATCGACCGTGTCGATCAGCCGCAATGCGGTGATCAGTGTCGTGACTGTAAGCGCGAGCCAATAGGGCCGCGACGTGATCGCGGCGAGGAACCACCGCCTCTGGGGCAGGCTCGGCACTATCGGTGACACGGCCGTCATGCCGGCCGGTCTAGTCGCTTATGGTAAACGCCCTGCTAACCCGCGGCTCAGGCCGCGCCGGCGCTCTCGGCCAGAATGGTGAGACCCTTGTCGCTGACCTCAGCGAAGCCGCCGGTGACCGGAATGCGTTCCGGCTGGGCGCCCGCGTTCTTGTAGACCGCAATCTCGCCGTTCTTGAGCGTGGTCATGTAGGGCGCATGTCCTGCCATGATGCCGGATTCGCCCTCGGTGCCGGGGATCACGACCATATGGACATCGCCCGACGTGACCAGCCGGTCCGGGGTGACGAGTTCGAAATGCAGGTCCGCCATTAATTCTTGCCTTATATCTTCGCGTCGAACACGCGGGTCGCCGCCTCGAACTTGTCGCGGCAGCCGGTGTTGCAGAAGCCGACGACCTTGCCGCGGTACAGCGTCAGACTGTCGGCGCTGACCGGCTTGCCCGACCAGGGGCAGACGTCGTTCACGCAGTCTTCGAGGCGAAGCTCGCCGGCCACGGATTACGCCTCCTGCGCCAGCTTCTCGGCCTTGGCGACCGCCTCGTCGATGCCGCCGACCATGTAGAAAGCAGCTTCGGGGAGGTGGTCGTACTCGCCGTCGACGACCGCCTTGAACGAGCGGATCGTGTCCTCGAGCTGGACGAACTTGCCGGGGATGCCGGTGAACACCTCCGCGACGTGGAACGGCTGCGACAGGAAGCGCTGGATCTTCCGCGCGCGGCTGACGGTCAGCTTATCCTCTTCGGAAAGCTCGTCCATGCCGAGGATGGCGATGATGTCCTGCAGGCTCTTGTACTTCTGAAGCGTCGCCTGGACCGCGCGGGCGGTCTCGTAATGCTCCTGGCCGACGACACGCGGCTCGAGGACTCGGCTGGTCGAATCGAGCGGGTCCACGGCCGGGTAGATGCCGAGCTCGGAGATCGCGCGGCTGAGCACGGTCGTCGCATCGAGGTGGGCGAAGGAGGTCGCCGGCGCCGGATCGGTCAAGTCGTCGGCAGGCACGTAGATGGCCTGCACCGAGGTGATCGAACCCTTGTTGGTCGAGGTGATCCGCTCCTGAAGCGCGCCCATGTCGGTCGCGAGCGTCGGCTGGTAACCCACGGCCGACGGGATACGGCCGAGGAGCGCGGACACTTCCGAACCCGCCTGGGTGAAGCGGAAGATGTTGTCGACGAAGAAGAGCACGTCCTGGCCCTCCTGGTCGCGGAAATATTCGGCGACGGTCAGGCCGGAGAGCGCGACGCGCGCGCGGGCTCCGGGCGGCTCGTTCATCTGGCCATAGACCAGCGCCACCTTCGATCCCTCGGGGGTCGGCTTGCCGTCCTTGTCCTTGGCGATGACGCCCGCGTCGAGGAACTCGTGATAGAGGTCGTTGCCCTCGCGGGTGCGCTCGCCGACGCCGGCGAACACCGAGGTGCCGCCGTGGCCCTTGGCGATATTGTTGATCAGCTCCTGGATGAGCACGGTCTTGCCGACGCCGGCGCCGCCGAACAGACCGATCTTGCCGCCCTTCGCATAAGGCGCGAGCAGGTCGATGACCTTGATGCCGGTGACGAGAATGCTCGTCTCGGTGGATTGGTCGACGAACGGCGGGGCCGAGGCGTGGATCGGCGCGCTCTCGGCGCTGCCGATCGGGCCGAGCTCGTCGATCGGCTCGCCGACCACGTTCATGATCCGGCCGAGCGTCTTCGGGCCGACGGGAACGCGGATCTCGGAGCCGGTCGAGCGGACTTCCTGGCCGCGGGTGAGGCCGTCGGTCGAGTCCATCGCGATGGTACGGACGACATTTTCGCCGAGGTGCTGAGCGACCTCGAGGACGAGGCGGTTGCCGCCATTGTCCGTCTCGAGCGCGGTAAGGATTGGCGGAAGCTCGCCCTCGAACGCGACGTCGACGACGGCGCCGATCACCTGGCTGATCCGGCCGACGAGGTTGCTCGGGCTGTGGACGTTCGCGATTCCACCGCCCCCGGTCGCGGAGGTCGCGCTTTCCTTGCGGCTGCGGCTGCGGGCTTTGGTCTCGGTGGCGGCGGTGGCCATTTTTCTTACTCTTCCTCTTACGTCACCCCGGCCTTGAGCCGGGGCCTGCCTTATCTTCAATCCGCCGTCACAAGGAAGGCGGGTCCCGGGTCAAGCCCGGGATAACGAAAATCAGAGAGCTTCCGCTCCCGAAATAATCTCGACGAGCTCGGTGGTGATCGCGGCCTGGCGGCTGCGGTTGTACTGGATCGTCAGGCGGTTGATCATGTCACCGGCATTGCGGGTTGCATTGTCCATCGCGGTCATCTGCGATCCGTAGAAGCCGGCCTGGTTCTCCAGCAGAGCGCGGTAGATCTGCACCGCGACGTTGCGCGGCAGCAGGTCGGCGAGGATCTCCTCCTCGTCCGGCTCATATTCGACGGCTGACAGCGATCCGGAGCCCTTCGCCGGTGCCTCCTCCGTGCGCGGCGGGACCGGGATGATCTGCTCGACCGTCGGCTCCTGGACCAGGGTCGAGCGGAAGTTCGCGTAGGCGAGGTGGACGACGTCGATGCCATCGGTGATGTAGCGGTCGACAATATCCTTCGCGATCGCCTGGGCGTCCGCGTAGGACGGGTTCTTCATCTCGCTCGTGTCGTACTGGGCGATGATGCTCTTCGGGTAGAGGCGCTGGATCACCGGGCGGCCTTTGCGGCCGACGATGTAGAACAGCACCGTCTTGCCCTGCGCGATCAGCTCGTCGGCCGAGCGGCGCGCGGCGCGGACGATGTTGGTGTTGAATGCTCCAGCGAGACCGCGATCGCCGGTCGCGACGATGATCAGGTGCGTGTCGTCCTTACCCGTGCCGGCGAGCAGCTTCGGAGTCTGAGGCCCGACCGTCACGCGTGAGGCAAGCGAGGCGACGACCTCGGTCATGCGCGTCGAATAGGGCCGCGCCGCCGTCGCGTTCTGCTGGGCGCGGCGAAGCTTCGACGCCGCCACCATGTTCAGCGCCTTGGTGATCTTCTGCGTCGACTTCACCGAGCCGATGCGGATCTTGAGGGCCTTTAGACTTGCCATTTACTCCCAACCGTCACCCCGGACTTGATCCGGGGCCTGCCTTAATTTCCGCCGTTTCGAAGAAAAGGCGGGTCCCGGCTCAAGGCCGGGATGACGTTAAACTATGCGAACTGCTTCCCGAACTCGGTGAGCGCCTCCTTGAGCGCTGCGGCGGTGTCGTCGTCGAGCGTCCTGGTGTCGCGGATCTTGGCGAGAATCTCCGGCTTCTCCGAGCGGAGATAGCTCAGCATTGCCGCCTCGTAGCGGACCACGTCCTTCACATCGACGCTGTCGAGGAAGCCCTGTGTACCCGAGAAGATCGATGCGACCTGATCCTCGACCGGCATCGGACTGAACTGAGGTTGCTTCAGAAGCTCAGTGAGGCGCGCGCCGCGAGCAAGCAGCTTCTGCGTCGAGGCGTCGAGG
>JBQCCG010000144.1:0-7343 GCA_051962455.1 Sphingomicrobium sp.
GATCGGCGACAAGCCCGCGCCAAAGGCGCCGCATAGCCGTGAGCGTTGGTATTTCTGCGAGGCGCACGCCGCCGAGTACAACAGGAACTGGAACTATTTCGCCGGGCTGAGCCCGGAAGAAGCCGCGCGGCGCGCCGTGGAGGAAGAAACCGACTCCAAAGGCTTTCGCCAGTCTGCGCAGTGGAAATGGGCGGGGCCGGGTGACGGCAACCGCACCCGTGACGAGATGAAGGCTCTTTCGGTGCTTGGACTCGAGCCCGACGTCGAATTCAGGGACGTGCGCAGCGCCTATCGCCAGCTTGCGAAGGAGCATCACCCGGACCTGAAGCAGGGCGACAAGGAAGCCGAGCAGCGCTTCCGAGAGATCCAGGCGGCCTACGATGTCCTGAGAAGCGCGGAAGAACGAAAGAGCGGGAAGGCGGCCTAGGCGTCGGTCCGCTTCGGCGGCTGCCGGCGTTCACCGGTGCGGCGCTGGCCTCGGCGGCGCTCCCCATGCGGCAGCGAATTGGCGGGACGAGCGACTTTTCGACGTTCGCTCTTGCGTCGCTCGCCCTTTCGCCGTTCGCCGGCGCCTCCCAGCTCGCCCGCGTCGAGGGTTATCGTTTCCGCCGTCGGGTCCTCACGAAGACTGTTCTTCACCGCCGCCACGACCTGCGGCAGATGGGTACGGACGAACTCGCAACGCTCATCCTCCGACATCGTCTCCGGCGCTTTCAAGCCGACGAATGTCTCGATCGCGGCGCGGGTGAGGCAGATGGCGCGCATCTTTCCTTCGACCCAGATGTCGATCAGCGTGTTGCTGCCGCTCGCGCGGATCGAATCGCTTTCCATCCGGCCCCCACATGCCCTGAACCGATGAAGATCAGACTACCACGGCTGCCGGGAAGGGAAACAGCTATCAGGCAGTTGCCGCGTAACGCTCCGCCGTTTCTTTCACGAGCGCGATCATGTTGGGCACCCCCTGCGTCCGGTTCGCGCTGAGGTGCTTGCGAAGCTCGAAGGGCGCGAGCTCTTCCGCAACGTCGATCCGCGCGACCTCCGATGCCGGCTTGTCCTGGACGGCGGAGAGGATGAGCGCGACGATCCCCTTGGTGATCGCCGCATTGCTGTCGGCGAGAAAGTGCAGCCGGCCGTTATCGAGCGTCGGATAGACCCACACCGATGCCGAGCAGCCCCGGACCTTCGTCGCGTCGGTCTTGAGCACGTCGGGCATCGGCTCGAGCTGACGACCAAGATCGATGAGCAGCCGATAACGGTCTTCACCGTCGAGAAGCTGATATTCTTCGAGAATTTCGGAAAGGGCGGGGAGACCGGGCATGGTCGTGAATTGGTCCGAATCTCCCCTCCCTGCAAGGGAGGGAAATCAACGGTCGCGAAGTTCGTCGATCTGCCGGGCGAGGCTGTTTTCCTTGTCGACGGTGATCCGCTCCAGAACCTTGATACGTTCCTTGAGCTCCTTCACCTCGTCACGGAGGCGTAGCGTCTCGGCACTGTCGCGGGGTGGCGCCACTTCACCGTCGCGGCGACGGTGGCGGCCGTAATAGCCGAACCGGGCCTTGAAGATCGAGGCAATCATGACGATCGCCACGATCCAGACCACCATCTGCTCGCCGTGATTCATTGGATCTTATCTCCGTTGTCGACGGCATCACGGTCGCGCAGCGCTTCAATCTGTGCCGCGGTCTCCACGCCGCGGTCGGTGACGATCCGCTCCAGCACGCGGATGCGATCCTGAAGCTGCTGCACCTGCCCGCGCAACCTGGCGTTCTCCGCGGGCTCCTCCGGGGAAGCGGGAAACTTGCGTTGAAGCTCCATGCGTTTGACCAGAAATGCGAAGCCGAACACCAGGATCAGGACTGCAAAGATGAACTCGAACGGGTTCATTGCGGCATATTCTCCGACGGAATGCGCGCCTGCTCCCGCAGCGCCTCAATCTGCGAGGCAGTCTGGACGCCGCTATCGGTGGCGATCTGCTCGAGCACCCGCAAGCGAGCTTCCACACGCTCCATGTGCTGCGCGTATTGGGCGCTCTTTTCGGCGGCAAGATCGCTCTGGGCGGCGATCTGCTTTTCCTTGATCCTCAGCCACATGCGGAACGGCGCCAGGCTGATGGCCGCGAGCGGGATAAGGACCCAAATCCAGCTTGAAGGATCAGACCACATTGAGGAGCCCTTTCGGTCCTAGCTTATCATTCATGTCGTAACTGCTGCGTCGCGGATCAAGCGGTCGCGTCAGGCGCGGTGACCCGCTTGAGCGAACTCGCCCGCGGCGCCTGGCGCAGAGCCTCGATCTGTGCCGCGGTCTGGGCGCCGCCGTCTGTGACGATCTGCTCCAGCACGCGCACGCGCTCCTCGAGCTCCGAAGAGCGCGACGCATATTGGGCGGCTTTCTCGGCGGCGCTCATCGCTTCGACCTCGAGCCGCTTCTCGCGATATTTGAAGAAGCGATGCGCGATCAGCATGATCATGATCGTCGGCAGGCCGATGACAATCAGCGCGAGCATCACGGTGCCGGGGCCGATCATGCATTGCCTCCCTTGTCGATGGTGAGCGCATCGATCTCGCGCGCGAGCTTGGACGGCTGCTCGGTCGCGATCCGCTCCAGCGTCTCAAGCCGGTCCTTGACCGACCCGATCTCGGCACGAAGCTGAGCATTCTCGGTCGTCAGCAGCCGGATGCGCTCGGCGGATTCGCGGTCCGTCTTGGGATGGATCGGCATTCCCCAGCTGTTGGACAGGGGATAGCCGTTCTTGATCTTGAGCCAATTGTTCAGGGTCGCTCCGCCCACCGAGACCGCGACGATGATCGCCGCCATCGGCAAAATGATCCGCAACAGGTCAATGACTTGGGCGAGTTGAATGTCCACTGAAATTCCCCCTTCGTTCGTTAGCGCAGCTGCTCGATTTCGCGGGCGAGCGAGCGGTTCTCGGTCGTGATGTAGCTTTCGATGTCGGCGAGCCGGCGATCGATGTCCTTGAACCTGGAACGGATGTCGCGGGCTGCTCGCGCCGGCGACGCGCGAACTCCCTGCCAGAACTGCCGGTCCTCACTGGCCTGGTGTGCCAACTCTCGAGGCTTCGTCGGAGCGACCCACCCGGCAATGAAGTAGAAGGGCAGCACCGATCCGCCGCTCATGAAGACGGCTGCTAGAAAGCAGATTCGCACCAGCGCGACATCGAACCCCGTATAGTCGGCGATTCCGGCGCAGACGCCCATCAGCTTGCCGTTCTGCTTGTCGCGGTAGAAGCGCGTCTGACTGGCCGGCTGCTCCGAATAATAATGCGGCTCTTCGATCAGCGGCTGCGGCTGGTTCGAGCGGCGCTCGACGGGGTCTCGATCGTACGCCATCGTCACTCACCATCCGCGAGCAGGCGCTGGTCGTCGCGACCGGGCATACACTGCTGGCGCCAGTTGGGGTTCTCGGCAGTCATGATCCGCTCGATCGTGCACAGGCGATCGTCGAGGCGACGGGCGGCGTCGTGCAATTCGTCGAGCAGCTTTTCGTCGCCCGAGGTCAGCGTCGCCGCCTGCTTCCACTTGGTTACATAGTGGAAAATCAGCCACGGCAGGCCGACGAACAGCATTCCGACGATCAGAACGGGAAGAAGCACGTCCTCCATCATCACTTAGTTCCCTTTGCCTTGAGTGCCGCCTTCATGGCTTCGAGCTCCTTGTCCACGGATTCGGCAGCCTTCAGCTCCGCAATCTCTTCCTCGAGACTCTTGGGACCGGTCATCCCAAGCGCGTCGGCGCGCCCTTCGGCGAAGTCGGCGCGCCGTTCAAGGACTTCGAAGCGGCTGAACGCATCCTCGGTGCGGTTGCCGTTCAGAAGCTCGCGGGCGCGGGCGCGGGTCACCGCGCTCTCGAAGCGTGCGGCGATTGCGTTCTGCCGAGCGCGGGCTTCGCGGAGCTTGCCCTGCAGCTTGGCGATGTCGCCTTCGTAGCCCTTCAGCGTGTCGTCGATCACGCTGATTTCCTCGCGCAGGCCGGCCGCCATGTCGGCGGCCTTCTGGCGCTCGATCAACGCGGCCTTGGCGA
Source organism: Sphingomicrobium sp. (assembly GCA_051962455.1). Classification (GTDB taxonomy): domain Bacteria; phylum Pseudomonadota; class Alphaproteobacteria; order Sphingomonadales; family Sphingomonadaceae; genus Sphingomicrobium. The sequence goes on from JBQCCG010000144.1 coordinate 4,038, forward strand.
GGTCCTCGCGGTCCTTGCTCAGCGCCAGCTCGGCTTTCTCGGTCCAGCTCTTCTGAAGCTCGTCGAGCCGCGACTGAGCGCGGCGCATCTCCTTGCCGTCGGCGATGCAGCGCGCCGCCGAAGCACGGACTTCGACCAGGGTCTCCTCCATCTCGAGGATCACCATCCGGATCATCTTCGCCGGATCTTCCGAGCGGTCGAGCATCTCGGTGATGTTGGCGGCGAAGATATCCCGGGTTCGGGAAAAGATACTCATTCAGATACTCCGCATGCGAAAATTAGGGCCCTAAACTTGCCACAAACCATACAAGAGCCGTGCCATTTTAGAGAAAATTCCCGTTATCCCGTCATTCGTCGAATTTGCCAGTCCTCTCGCGGTGAAAATCCTTGCCAAATGGTGGGAATTGCCACCAACAGTAGGTCGGATTTTTGATCGAAAGAGCCATGGAGCGGACGGACCAGTTCATCGGCCAGAGCCTTGCGTTTCTCGACGCCGTCGAGCGCGCGAGCCGCGCCGCGCCGCTGAACCGGCCAGTCCTGGTGATCGGCGAACGGGGGACTGGGAAGGAGCTGATCGCCGAGCGTCTCCATCACCTTTCGTCTCGTTGGGCCGGCCCCTTGATTATCATGAACTGCGCGGCGCTGCCGGAGAATTTGATCGAGGCGGAGCTGTTCGGCCATGAGGCCGGGAGTTTCACGGGTGCCGCCAAGACCCGGCACGGCCGTTTCGAGGAGGCAGACGGCGGCACCTTGTTCCTTGACGAGCTCGGCACGCTTTCAATGCCGGCTCAGGACCGGCTTCTGCGCGCGACGGAATATGGTGAAGTGACCCGCATTGGCGCGTCCAAGCCGATTTCGGTCGATGTCAGGATCGTCGCCGCGACAAACGAGAACCTGCCCGCACAAGTCGAGAAGGGAAAGTTCCGCGCCGACCTGCTCGACCGGCTGTCCTTCGAGGTGATTACCTTGCCGCCGCTGCGCGCCCGGGAGGGCGATATCCCGCTGCTGTCCGAACATTTCGGGCGGCGCATGTCGGCCGAGCTCGATTGGACGAATTGGCCGGGCTTTACGTCGCGCGCCCTGGCCGAGCTCGAGGCCTATCCGTGGCCGGGCAATGTTCGCGAGCTGAGGAACGTCGTCGAGCGCGCGGTCTATCGGCACGAGGATCCCGAGCGGCCGATCGATCAGATCAATTTCAACCCGTTTCATTCTCCCTGGGCGCCGACTGCCGGCGAAGTGGCACGACCCACCCCGGCGCTAGTCGCTGCCAACGAACCCGAGGATTTGTCTGCTGCAGCGAGCGCGGTCTCGTCGGCTCCAGTGCCAACGAATGACTTCCGCTCGGCCGTCGCGGATTACGAACGCCAGCTTCTCCATGATGGCCTTCGCCGCAACCGTTTCAACCAGCGCGCGACTGCAGCCGCGCTCGGCCTGAGCTATGACCAGCTCCGCCACGCGCTGAAGCACCACAAGCTGCTCGATGCCGAAGCTGCAGGGTGACCTTTGTCAATTCGTCGATTCGTTCTGCCGGTGTGATGGATTTCGTGGTATAAGCGTCGGGCTAGCGAATGGAGGCTTCGATGAAGACCCTCTTGATTGGTGCTGCGCTCCCGCTTTCGATGCTCGCATCTCCGGCTCCTGCCGACGTCCCGGCTGTCACGCTGGGCGGAAGCGCCGCCCAGACCTGCTATGTCTCGGCCGCGGAGCGTAGGCACGATGAAATGTCGATCCAGGAATGCACATCGGCCCTCGACGACAAGTCGCTGACGATGTTCGACCGTGCGGGAACCTTTGTGAACAGAGGCATCCTGTACCTGGTTGCAGGGGACCAAGCCCTCGCTGTCCGAGACTTCGACGAGGCGATTGCTCTCGACCCGGCTCAGGCTGAGGCATGGCTCGACAAGGCCGTCGCCCTGGTGGATGCCGGAAACAGCGCTGCCGCGCTCGATCTCGCCGATCACGCGCTCAAGCTCAGGACGCATAAGCCGGCGCTCGCTTATTATGTGCGGGCGCTTGCCTATGAGCAGCAAGGTCAGCTCCGCGATGCTTATGGCAGTCTGAAGACGGCTACGAGTCTCGATCCGAACTGGAAGGAGCCGAAGGACGAGCTCAGCCGTTATCGCATCGTCGGCCAGTAGGTCTGCATTCGACCAGTGCTAGTGAGCGTTGGTCATGCACAGCAGCATCGGGATCGACAACAAGACGTTGAGTCGCGACGCAACTCCGGCGGTTGCCGCAGCCTTCGCTTTCGCTGCATCGTCGGCGACGACGAGGCCGAGCACTTTCTTCTGGTTTGGCCAGATGATGACCCAGACGTTGAAGGCCATGATCAGGGCGAGCCACATTCCGATGCCGATCAAGCGGGCGGACGCGTGTAGAGTGAGGGCATCCACCAGCTCGCCGTAGGACCAGGCGAGGAGCAGGCCGCTGAGTACCGTCAGCGCAGCGCCCCAGCGGAAATAGAACAGCGCCCTCGGGACGATATATTTGGAAACGCCCGGCTTCAGCTCGGCAGGCACGCTCGGCATGACAGGCGTCTGCACGAAGTTGAAATAGTAGAGCAGCCCGATCCAGGTAATTCCGAAAAGGACGTGGAGCCACTGCAGTGCGCCGTTCAGGACGTCGCCGGTCGGGGGGCGATAACCGGACTCCGGAAATGCCGCGATGAGCAAGGCAATGGCGAAACCGATGAGCAGCACCAGCCAAAGATTTGCAAAGAATTTGGCCATTCTCGCCTCCCCCGTTGTGATTGCCGAGCCCCCGATCAGCCGCGCGTTTTGGCGCAAAAGGTCACTTCATGGTCGTTTCTGGGTTGAAATTCTCAGCCATGCAAGCATGTCGGTCCTATAGGGGCGGGGTCTAGTCCGCGGAGTCGCTCCGCGGCCAATGCAGGAGTTGCTGACCATGGCCTTCCAACTGCCCGAACTACCTTACGCCAAGGATGCTCTCGCGCCGGTGATGTCCGCCGAGACGCTCGACTATCATTGGGGCAAGCACCACAGGGCCTACGTCAACAAGACCAACGAACTCATTCAGAATGAGCAGAACCTGAGCGGCGCATCGCTGCTTCAGGTCGTCCGTGAGGCGAAGCGCGCCGGAAATTCCAAGCTGTTCAACAACAGCGCGCAGCTGTGGAACCACAGCTTCTTCTGGCAATGCCTCGCGCCGGCTGGCGGCCAGCAGCCCGGGGGCAAGCTGGCCAAGCTGATTGAGGACGGCTTCGGCAATCCGCAGGCGTTGATTGACAAGCTCCAGGAGGAATCGGTCAACCATTTCGCCAGCGGCTGGGGATGGCTCGTCCTCGAC
>JBQCCG010000145.1:0-2089 GCA_051962455.1 Sphingomicrobium sp.
CGCGGTGCGCTCTTGCCGCACCCTTTCGACCTTGCCGCGCCGAAGAGCGGCGGTGTCCTTTCTGTGGCACTGTCCCTCGGAGAGCGAACTCTCCGGCCGGGCGTTACCCGGCACCGTGGTTCCATGGAGCCCGGACTTTCCTCGCCTCGCTTGCGCAAGCCGCGGCCGCCCGGCCCTCTGGCGCTCGGGGATATAGTCGAGCGGCGCCGGCGTTGCGAGTCAGGATGTCATATCTGATTTGGGTGGAAAATGGACGTTCCGCGACTGTTTAGAACAGTGGTGATGAGCCAGTAGTAATGCGCTCCGCAACATTGCCGCCGATCAAAAGAGCAACCAAAAGCGCCAAAAAAATCCACCCCGCGTTTCGCTTCCAGCCATTCAGTACTTGGACAAGAAAAGGGATGGCGAGAACGAACATGCCGCCGAGAAGCATTACAGGAGTTAGTGCCACCGATTAATCTTGGCGGACTCCGTTCGCTTGCACAACGGTTATTGAGGCCGCGGCAGCAGCAGCGCCAGCAATTTAGCCCGGCACTCGCCATCGATGATGCCGTCAATCAGGTCGGGGCGGAACCGCCGCTGAAAGGCGATCACCGCCTTCTCCGGCTCGGTGACGTCATAGCCGAAACGCTCGAGCGCGAGCAGGAAACCCGCGTCGGTCCAATAAGGATCGATGAGGTCGCGCGTGGGGCTTGGCAGCGCAAGCCGGCGCTTGGCTAGCGCGTGCCACGGGAACAATTCGCCCGGGTCCTCCTTCCGCGCCGGCGCAACGTCGGAATGGCCGACGACATTGCCGCGGCCGATCCCGTGCCGCTCCTTGATGTCGGAGACCAGCGGGATCAGCGCCGCGATCTGCTCGTCCGGAAACGGCCTGTAGCCGAATTCGTGGCCGGGATTGACGATCTCGATCCCGACGCTCGCGGAATTGATGTCGGTGATCCCCCGCCAGCGCGACTTCCCCGCGTGCCAGGCGCGGTTTCGCTCATCGACCAGCCGGTAGATCGTCCCATCCTCGTCGATCAGATAATGACAGGATACCTTCGCTTGCGGCGAGGTCAGCCGGTCGAGTGCGCTCTGCATATCGACCATGCCGGTATAGTGGAGCACGATGATCGAGATCGGCAGCTGCCGCTTGTTGAAATTCGGCGACGGTCGTTCGATGAAGTCGAAGTCCACGCGCGCTATGGCGCACAGCTAATGCTCTGGGGTCAAGCCCCAGCAGTTGCCGAGCGACGATCCGGTCCGCTGCGTTTCTCGACCCGGCTGCCGTTCCCGATCAGGCGATACAGGCCGCGTGCGCTCGTGTCCGATCCCAGCTTGGCGGATTGGCCGATCACCGTCTCGCCCGCGCCGAGCATCAGCCATCCGTCTTCGGCCATGGCGCTGGCGATCCGCTCAAACGCGAGCGTCTTCTTCTCCGGGCTCAAGTACAGCATCACGTTGCGGCAAAGTACGATGTCGAAGTCGCCGGGGTGGGGCGCAGGCTCCAGCAGGTTGTGCACCTGGAAGCGCACCGGTTTGCGCAGCGGCTCGACCGCGCGCCACCCGTCCGGAGTTTCCTCGAACCACTTGATCATCTGGTTGATGCCGAGGCCGCGCTGCACCTCGAACTGGCTGTAGGAGCCGCTGCGTGCGCGATCGATGCAACCGGTCGAGACGTCCGTCCCGAGGATGTCGATCGTCCAGCCCTGCCACTTGTCGGGCTCTTCGACGAACAGCATCGAAAGCGAATAGACCTCCTGGCCGGTCGAGCAGCCGGCCGACCAGATGCGCAGGCGCTTCGATTTCGCGCGCCGCTGCTGAAGCTCGGGCAGAGCAACGCGCTGGAGCACGTCGAACGGCGCCCTGTCGCGAAAGAAATATGTCTCATTGTTGAGCAAGGCTTCGACGACCTTCTGCGACAAGCTGGGCTCCTTACCCATGACCAGGATGGTGATGAGCTCGTCGAGCGTTGCGATCCCGCGTTCGCGCAGCAGCGCGGAGAGCGCAGTCTCGATCCGCCAGCGGCGGCTCATCGTCAGTTGCTGCCCGGTCCGCGCCTCGAGCAATCCGGCAAGGATACGGCTCGAACTGTCGCTTATCTGCACTT
>JBQCCG010000146.1:0-2721 GCA_051962455.1 Sphingomicrobium sp.
TGCTCGGCGAAACCGTCGAGCTGGTGGTCAAGCATGGCCGTAATCTCGGGCCGGTCCGCGCGGATCCCGGTCAGCTCGAGCAAGTGTTCATCAATCTGGCGGTCACTGCGCGCGACGCGATGGCCTCCAAGGGAGGCGGAACGCTGACGATTCGGACTTATTCGATCAAGGCCGATCAGGTCGTCGAAAGTGGCTCCGACATCCTGCCGATTGTCGATTATACGGTGCTCAAGGTCACGGACACCGGCACCGGCATCACACGCAATGTCATCGGCAAGATTTGGGAGCCCTTTTTCACGACCAAGGAGGTCGGCAAAGGAACCGGCCTCGGCCTCTCAACGGTATACGGGATCGTCAAACAATCCGGAGGGTTCATTTTCGCGGACTCGGTGGTCGGCGAATGGACCAGCTTCGACATCTACTTGCCGGTCCATCGAGAGGAGGCCGGCGCCGCCAAGTCTCGCAAGACCGAAAAGGCGAAGAAGGACGAGCTGTGGGGCAGCGGGACCGTGCTTCTGGTCGAAGACGAGCCGATGGTGCGCAGCGTCGCCGAGCGGGCGCTCACGCGGCATGGCTACACCGTGATCACTGCCGACAATGGCGAGGCGGCGCTCGAGATTCTCGCCAAGGGAGAGCCGATCGACCTGCTGATCAGCGACGTGGTCATGCCGGGAATGGATGGGCCGACGATGGTGCGAGAGGCGCGGCAGAGCCGTCCGGAACTCAAGATCCTGTTCATGTCCGGCTATGCCGAGGAGCAGCTCAGGAAGTCGATCGACATCGAGAACGTGAATTTTCTGCCCAAACCCTTCTCGGTGACCGAACTTGCCGAGGCGGCGCGGCGTACAGTCGGTACAAAATAAGATATTTGCGCTTTTGCCTGAGGGCTTTATTCGAGCTTCAATGCCGGGGCAGCGTTCCATCCTGATCGTCGAAGACGAGCCGTTGATTGCGATGATGCTCGAGGATTTCCTCGATTCCCTCGGTCATAAGGTCCGCGGCACCTGCGATACCGTCCAGTGCGCGCTCGACGAGGTCGACAAAGGCGGGTTCGACCTCGCGATTCTCGACGTGAACCTGAAAGGCGAGAACGTTTGGCCCGTGGCCACCAAGCTGCGCGAGCGCAAGGTTCCCTTCGTGATCGCCACAGGCGGCCACGTCGATCCGCCGCCGCCCGAGTTCAATGATGCTCCAGTGATCGAGAAGCCCTATACGGTCGACAGGGTCACTCCAGCCATCGAGGCCGCATTCGCCGGCTGACCCTCGCCTGGCTTTGTCCTTGACGGCGAGATTGTAGCCTCCTGCGATGTTTGAGTTTCAGTCGCATCTGATATTTCCAACGCATGCGGTCCCACCTGCGGGGCCGCTACCGCCGAACGCCGAGGGGCTGGCCGTGTCCACGCCCGATGGGAATGTTCTTCAGGGCGTCTACATTCCCGCGGAGCGGCGCGATCAAGGCCGCACGCTAATTCTTGGCTTCGGCGGAAATGCCTGGAATGGGCAGGACGTCGCGACATATCTGCACGAGGTCTATCCTGAGCACGACGTGGTTGCCTTCCACTATCGCGGGTACGCCCCATCGACGGGGTCGCCATCCGCGGAGGCGCTGATCGCCGATGCGCCTTTGGTCTATGATGCTGCGGTGAAGCGCGCCGGGCCGGAGAGCGTCGTTGCCGTCGGGTTCAGCATCGGCAGCGGAATCGCGGCACAACTTTCGGCCACGCGGAAGCTCGCCGGAGTCATCTTGGTCACCCCGTTCGAATCGCTCAAGGCCGTAGCCCAGTCGATGTATCCGTGGATTCCTATCGGCCCCTTTTTCGAGCATGAGATCGATGCCGCCGCGGCGCTCAAGGGCTCGAAAGTGCCGGTCTCGATCATCGCGGCCGAATTCGATCAGATCGTTCTCCCCGAACGCACGGCGGCGCTCAGGAAGGTTGTTCCGAACCTGGTCTACGACCGGACGATCGGCGGGACAGGGCACAACGACATCTATTCGCGATCCGAGTTCCAGGAAGACTTGCGCACCGCGCTCAAGGTGGTGATCGGTAACCAAATCCCGCCCAATGCTGGGACACAGTAAGGTTACCGCGGTCGCCGCAAGGGCTTGCTAGGGGGCTGGGGTCCATCCATATTCTTGTTTGAAAAGGACCGATCGGCGAGCGGGATACGTTAACCGGCCTGCAGAGTTGATTGTGTCATAAACCGGGCTAGCATGCCCACAGAGGACGGCCGGCAAGCGGTCGAAACGCAAGGACGGGAATGACCAAGCTTTCAGGCGGCGACAGCAAGAGCACTCTCTACTGCTCATTCTGCGGCAAGTCGCAGCACGAGGTCAGGAAGCTGATCGCCGGACCGACGGTCTTCATCTGCGATGAATGCGTCGAGCTGTGCAACGACATCATCCGCGAGGAGTCGAAGTCGGCTCTGGTGAAGACCCGGGACGGAGTCCCGACGCCCTCCGAGATCTGCAAGGTCCTCGATGATTACGTGATCGGGCAGGATCGGGCAAAGCGCGTCCTCTCCGTCGCCGTCCACAACCATTACAAGCGCCTGTCGCACGGCGCGAAGGCGGGCAACGAGGTCGAGCTCGCCAAGTCGAACATCCTGCTGATCGGCCCGACGGGCTGCGGCAAGACTTTGCTGGCGCAGACTCTCGCGCGCATCCTCGATGTTCCATTCACCATGGCCGACGCGACGACGCTGACCGAAGCGGGTTACGTC
>JBQCCG010000147.1:0-4707 GCA_051962455.1 Sphingomicrobium sp.
AGCAGCCGGTCGGCCAACGAGGAACGGTCGACACGATGCTGATATCGCTTGCCGAGCATGAGCAGGATCGAGCCATTGCAGTGATCCTGAGCAGCCTCGGCAGTGAGGGGACGGCCGGGGTGACGGCGACCAAGGAGTTCGGCGGTCTGTCGATCGCCGAATCGCTGGACGGCGAAGCCGAGGCGGCCGAGCAGGGCGCCGCGACGCCGGCTGGGGTCGTCGATCTTCTTCTGCCGATCGAGCAGATTCCTGCTCAGATCGCGCTCTACATCCAGGGCCTGAGGACGATCGGCTTCACGGAGACGACCAGCCAGGTATCGGGTGAGGTCAAAGACCAGCTGGGCCAGATCGCGACGATCCTCAGGAATTCGACCGGAAACGACTTTCACGGATACAAGACCAACACCTTCCTGAGGCGCGTCCAGCGCCGCATGCAGGTGGTGCAGGTCGCGAGTGTCGAGCAGTATCTGAAGCGGCTGAAGAAGGACCGCGAAGAGGTCCACCACCTCTTCCAGGACCTGCTGATCGGCGTGACCCAGTTCTTCCGCGATCCGCAGGAGTTCAAGGTGCTCGAGCGCGAGCTGCCCAAGCTGCTGGAGGGGAAGGGCGCGGAGGACCAGTTCCGGGTCTGGGTGCTGGGCTGCGCGACGGGCGAGGAAGCCTATTCGATCGCCATTCTGCTCGCCGAGCTGACGTCTGAAATGGAGGAACCTCCGCACATCCAGATCTTCGGGACCGACCTGGATGCCCGCGCGCTCGGAGTGGCGCGCGCCGGGCGCTACGCCAATACCATCGCGGAGCATGTCCGGCCCGACCGGCTCGCGCGCTGGTTCGTCAAGGAAGGCGATACCTATTGCGTGTCCAAGGAAGTGCGCGAGATGTGCATCTTCTCGCCGCACAATCTGGTCAAGGACGCGCCCTTCTCTCGCATCGACCTGCTCTCCTGCCGGAACCTTCTGATCTACCTGAACTCGGACCTTCAGGACCGGGTGATTCCAATCTTCCATTTCTCATTGCGACCCGGGGGAATCCTGTTTCTCGGCTCGTCGGAAAATGTGACCCGCCATCACAAGCTGTTCGCGCCGATCGACCGCAAGCACCGGCTGTTCCGCCGCATGGAAACGCCGACGCGAATTCTTCCGCAATTCCCGCTGACTCCTCGGCTCGGCCGCCGCGAGCTGGTTCCGGAAAAGGCGATGATTCCGGTGCGGCCGGCGGCGCTTTCGACCAACATCAGCCGCCGGGCGTCGCTGGTCGCGGAGCGTTACGCGCCCGCCTATGTGGTGACCGACGCCGACCATGAGGTGCTGCATTTCTCGGGCCGCACCGGCCGATTCTTCGAACCGGCGGCCGGGGCGGCGAGCCTCAACCTGTTCAACCTCGTCCACCGCGACCTGAGACTCGACCTCCGCTCGGGACTCCATCGGGCGGCGGAGGAGAAACGCCGAATCGAGCTGCCGCGCGTCCCGCTTCACGAGAACGGCAACTCGGCGCTGGTCAACATCGTCATCGAGCCGGTCGGCGAGGGCGACGATCCGACCGCATTCGTCGTCCTGTTCCAGGATGCGGGCGATCTGCCCGACGCTGCGGCGCACCGCGCGGGCGCCACGACCGACGAGCATGTCGAACGCCTGGAAGCGGAGCTGCGCCTGACCAAGGACCGGCTGCAGGCGACTATCGAGGAACTCGAATCGACCAACGAGGAATTGAAGAGCTCGAACGAGGAATATCAGTCGATCAACGAAGAGCTTCAGTCGGCCAACGAGGAGCTTGAGACTTCGAAGGAGGAGCTGCAGTCGGTCAACGAGGAGCTGCAGACGGTCAATTCGGAGCTCGCGCACCGGGTCAGCGACCTCGCCCGCGCCAACAGCGACCTCAAGAACCTGCTCGAATCCACCCAGATCGCGACCATCTTCCTCGACAACGACCTCAGGGTCAGGAGCTTCACACCCGCGGCGACCGAGGTGTTCCACCTGCTCGAAAGCGACCTCGGACGGCCGATCGAGCATCTCGGCGCGCGGATCACCTATCCGGAGCTCGCCGACGACGTGCGCTCCGTCCTGTCGAAGCTCGGCAATGCGCAGCGCGAGGTGCAGTCGCGCGACGGGGCTCATTACATCGCGCGCGTGCACCCGTACCGGAGCGTCGACAATTTTATCGCCGGCGCGGTCCTGACCTTCCTCGACGTGACCACGACCGTCCGCGCCGAAGCCGCGCTTCGGGAAAGCGAGGGCCGCCTGCGCCTGCTCCTCTCCGAGCTTCAGCACCGGGTCCGCAACACGCTGGGCCTGGTCAAGACGATCACCCGGCGGACGGCGCAGTCGAGCAGCTCGGTCGAGGAAATGGAAGCGCAGCTCTCGGGCCGTCTCGACGCCTTTGGTCGGGTGCAGGCCGCGGTCACGCGCAACCCCGACGAGGGAGTCGATCTCAAGGCGCTGGTCACCGATGAACTGCTCGCGCACGGACTCAAGCACGGGGAGAGCGTGGCCATCGACGGCCCCGAGCTTCGGCTCAGCACCAGGACCGCTGAATCGATCAGCCTCGCGGTTCACGAGCTTGCGACCAATGCCGTCAAGCACAACGGGCTCGGCGAAAATGGCGGCAAGATCGGCGTGTCGTGGAAGCTGGTCGGCGACAGCAATCCGGCGCTCCGCTTCGATTGGAAGGAGCAGTCGGGGAACGGTGAGATATCCGCGCCCAAGCGGAAGGGCTTCGGCTTCGAACTGCTGACCCGCGGCCTTCCTTACGACCTTGGCGGCAAGACCGACCTCAAGTTCGAGCGGGGTGGAGTGCACTTCAGGATGGAGGTGCCGGCGAGCACGCTGTCGAGGTCCGGCGGGCAGGAGCCGGATGCCGGGGATCAGGTCAGCGGATAGCTTGCGACCGGTTCGTAATGCGCGCCGTGGCGCGACAGCCGGCTTTCGAACAGGATGAACTCGCCGATTTCGAACGGCTCGGATGAAAGGCCGCGGCGGCGTTCGAGGAAATCGGCGACTTCCCGACTTCGGCGGCCTTTCCAGCGCGCGAGCGTGATGTGCGGGAAGAAGGCCCGGCGTTCGGGCTCGAGACCCGTTTGCTGGCAGACGCGCTCCACCTTTGCGGCAAGAGCGGCGAGCGGCGCCCTCGGCTCGACTCCGGCCCACAGGGCGCCGCTGCTGCGCTGTTCGAAGCGTCCGACGCCTGAAATTCGGACGGTGAAGCGGTGGGCGCGAATTCGACCGAGCGCGTCGGCGAGGTCGTTGGCCGCGGGCCGCTCGACCTCGCCGATAAAGCGCAACGTGAGGTGCAGCTGCTCGTCGTCCTGCCAACGGAAGTCCGGGCTTTCGTCCATCGAGTCGATCAGCAGATCGCGAATGGGCTCCGGCGGCCGAATGGCGACGAACAGGCGGTGCATGGTGTCGCGTTAGACCTGCTTCGGGAGGCAGTCACGGATGCGGCTCGCCTCACCGATTGTCATGAAGAAGTCATTGCGTTCGGGCGTTTGTTGATCGGCGAGCAGGCACTCCCGTCCTGCTCGCATTTCCCCACTGAAACGGAGGCAAACCAAATGCAAAGCCAGGGACAGAGCCAGCGGCAGACCGGCACTCGCAACGAGACCTATGACGTGATCGCGATTCTCTATCATGCGCTTCAAGGCGCCGAGAATTGCCAGACCTATTTGAACGACGCTCAGGACGGACAAATCCGCGACTTCGTCCAGCAGGCGCTGCAGAGCCAGCGGCAGCTCGCCGATCAGGGGAAGCAGGTGCTCGAGAAATGCCTGCAGAAGGACACCGGCGGCCAGAGCGCGTTCGGCTGGGGTCAGAGCCAGAGCAGCTCGTCGCCGCAAAGCAGCGCCACCCGCGAGAACCAGCCGAGCGGAGCCTATTGAAGAACGGCGCGCCCCGGCAGATCGCCGGGGCCACCGCCTAGGGCAAATCGACGCCGCCCGCGGGCTCGCCCGCCTGGAGCTCGTTCTCCGGCGGGACGGTGATCGGCTGCATTCCGGCGGCCGTGAGCGAGCGATTTAGCTGACCGAGCTCTGCGCCCTTCATCTGCTGCCAGGCCGCCCAGTCCGCGTTGAGCTTGGCGATCGTGCCGTCGGCGGTCTGGCGGAGCGCAGCGCTCGGAGCGGTGTCGCTGCCCTCGGCCGATGTTTCGAGCGAAGCCAGAGTCCGGCCTTCGCCGCCGAAACCGGAGTGGGGGGCTGGCGACGGCTTCAGCTTCGCCTGCAATGCCTTCGCCTGCGCGAGCAGGGCCGGGTCATGGATGGAAGCAATGCGCTTTTCGAGCTGATCGCCGACCGCCTTCGTCTCCGCATAGCCGCGCCAGGCGATCTCCATCGGTGCGTAGAGACTCTCGGAAAATTGCCGCGCCGCCGAATAATCGGCGTTGATCACGCGCGGATCTCCGACGATTTCGACCGGCACCTGCTGGCTTTTGCCGTCGACGGTCAGCACTGCCGTATAGCGCCCCGGCTCGACCAGCTGTCCGCGCGGATCGAGCGGCGTATCGAGCCCCCAGACGGCGGCGATGCTGTACTCGTAGGAAATCGCCTTGGGGCGCGGGCGGCGGAGATCCCACACCCAGCGATGTTCGCCCGGAGCCGCTGAAAGGGTCGGCTCAGGCTTTACCCAGCCCGCCTGGAAATAGCGCTCTGCGGGGTGGTTTTCGGGAGCGTCCGCGCTCGAGAAGCGGCGAACGACCGCACCCGACTGGTCCTTTATT